>DATJST010000243.1:0-5934 GCA_035503975.1 Acidimicrobiales bacterium
CGGCCGGGTCGTCCCACAGGCCGGGCCGCGCCAGCTCGGGCTCCAGCTCGCTCAGGCGCTTGCGGCTGGTACTTACGTCGAGGTAGCTGGCCGCCTCGTCCAGCCGTCGGCGCAGGGCGCGCAAATCCTCGGTGAAGTCCCGCATCCCCAGTTTTTACCTATCTACTTGCCGTGGCAGAACTTGAACTTCTTGCCGCTGCCGCACGGGCACGGGTCGTTGCGGCCGACGTTGTCGAACTCGGAGGCGCCACTCGAGGACTTCGCCATAGCCGCCGCACTGGGCATGGGCGCGGCGCGGGTGGCCCCGTTGCGCGCGGCGGCCACGTCCTCGTCAGAGGCGAACACAAGCTCCTCGCCCGGCACCGGGCCCTGGGCTAGCGCCCCGGCGATGGCCTGGCTGCCAAGCACCGGGGCCTCGGGCCCGAGGTACTGCGCCCCGGACAGGTTGGGCTCGGCTGGGCGCTCCTGCACCTGGACTTGGGTGTGCATCACGTACTTGACGTAGTCGTCGTCGATGCTGGACATGAGCTGGCCGAACATCTCGTAGCCGTCTCGCTGCCACTCGGTGAGCGGGTCCTTTTGGCCGAGGGAGCGCAAGTAGATACCCTCGCGCAGGTAGTCCATCTCCGACAGGTGCTCCCGCCAGCGCTGGTCCATGAGCTGCAGCATGACCTCCCGCTCGAGCTGGCGCATCGTGTCCGCGGGGTCACCGTCGGGCGGTGCCGGCATGGACGCCTCGCGCTTTTCGTAGTACTCGATGGCCTCGGCGATGATGGACTCGTAGACCGCATCCGTGGTCGCCAGCTCCTTCAGGCTCTCGACGCTCAGCTGCGTCGGGAGGTACTGGCGGACCTCGCTGAGCAGGCCGTCGAGGTCCCATTCTTCACGGAACTCGGAGGGGCAGTGGGCCCGGATGATCGAGTCGACGGCTGAAGTGAGGGTGTCAATGGTCCGCTGGCGCAGGTCCTCACCTTCCATCACCTGGATACGGCGGGCGTAAATCACCTTGCGCTGCTCGTTCATCACCTCGTCGTACTTGAGCGTGTCTTTGCGGATCTCGGCGTTGCGGATCTCGACGTTGTGCTGCGCCCGTTCGATCGCGCGCGTGACCATGCGGTTCTCGATCGGCATGTCCTCGGGGAACCGGCCCATGGCCCACTGCATCATGCCCTGGGCGAACAAGCGCATGAGCTCGTCTTCGAGGGACAAGAAAAAGCGGCTCTCACCAGGGTCGCCCTGGCGGCCGGAGCGGCCACGGAGCTGGTCGTCCACGCGGCGCGCTTCGTGGCGCTCGGACCCGAGCACGTACAACCCGCCGAGCTCGCGCACCTGGTCGCCCTCGGCGGCGCACTCCTCCTTGTACTTGGCGAACACTTCGTTGTAGCGGGCGGTGCCCTCTTCGGTAGTGGGGTCGAGGCCCTCCGCCCGTACCGATTCGAGCGCCAGGCCTTCGGGGTTGCCGCCGAGAAGGATGTCGACGCCGCGGCCGGCCATGTTGGTAGCGACCGTCACGGAGTGCAGGCGGCCCGCCTGGGCGATGATGGCCGCCTCACGGGCGTGCTGCTTGGCGTTGAGGACCTGGTGAGGGATGCCCCGCTTGGTGAACTGCCTGGACAGCACCTCCGACTTCTCCACCGAGGCGGTGCCCACCAGCACCGGTTGGCCCTTCTCATAGCGTTCGATCACGTCGTCGACGACGGCGTTGAACTTGGCCTTCTCGGTGCGGTAGATCAGGTCGGGGTAGTCTTCCCTGATCATCGGCAGGTTGGTCGGGATCGCCACCACCTGGATGTGGTAGGTGGAACCAAACTCGGACGCCTCGGTGACGGCCGTGCCGGTCATGCCGGCCAACTTGTCGTAGAGCCTGAAGTAGTTCTGCAGGGTAACCGTGGCCCAGGTGTGATTTTCCTCCTTGATCTGGACCCGCTCCTTCGCCTCGACGGCCTGGTGGATGCCGTCTGACCAGCGGCGTCCCTCGAGGACCCGGCCCGTGAACTCGTCCACGATCTTGACCTCGCCGTCGGCGACCAGGTAGTCCTTGTCCCGCTTGTACAGTTCCTTGGCCTTTAATGCCACGGTCAACTGGTGGACCAGGTTGGCAGTGCCCAGGTCGTAGAGGTTGTCCAGGCCGAGCAGGCTCTCGACCTTGGCGATGCCCTCTTCGGTGGGCACGACTGTCCGTTTCTCCTCGTCGACCTCGTAGTGCTCGTCTCTAGCCAAACTGCGAGCCACACCGGCGAACTGGTAATAGAGCCTCGCCGACTCGCTCGACGGCCCGGCGATGATCAGCGGGGTCCGCGCCTCGTCGATCAGGATCGAGTCGACCTCGTCGACGATGGCGAAGTGATGACCTCGCTGCACCATGTGGTCGAGGTCGCGCGCCATGTTGTCACGCAGGTAGTCGAAGCCGAACTCGGTGTTGGTCCCATAAGTGATGTCGCAGTTGTAGGCGTACTTTTTGTCGTCCCACTCCGGGAAGTCGGGTGACACTCGCCCCACCGTGAGCCCGAGGAAACGGTGGACCTTGCCCATCCAGTCCGCGTCACGGCCGGCCAGGTAATCGTTGACGGTGACCACATGGACGCCGTTGGCCTCGAGGGCATTGAGGTAGACCGGCAGGGTCGAAACGAGCGTCTTGCCTTCACCGGTCTTCATCTCGGCGATCCAGCCGAAGTGTAGGCAGGCGCCGCCCATAAGCTGGACGTCGTAGTGGCGCTGACCGATTGTGCGCTTGGCCGCCTCGCGCACCACGGCGAACGCTTCGGTCAAGAGGTCGTTGAGGTCTTGGCCGTTGGCCAGCCGTTCCCTGAACTCGACCGTCTTGTGGGCTATGTCCTCGTCAGACAGGGCCTCCAGCTCGCTCTCGAGAGCATTGATGTCAGGCACGAGGGCCTGCAGAGCCCGCAGTTTCTTGCCCTCGCCGATACGCAGGAATTTGGTCAGGACGCTCATCGCGCCTTCCAAACTACCGCAGCCACCGGGCGTCCGGGCCCGCAGGGGTGGCGACGCCGGCGCTGACAGTTGGGGAGCGCAGCGCCTCAACGGCCCCCCGGGCCAGTCCTGAGAGTTGGGGGGCGGCCCCCTTAATGCCCCGGGTCAGTCCTGCTCGCGGGGGTCGAGCAGGCGCTTGCGCCAGGCGTGTGTGACCGCCTCCATACGCGAGTGGAGGTGAAGCTTCTCCAGGATGTTGCGCACGTGGTTCTTCACCGTGTTCTCCGAGATGAACAAAGCCGCGGCGATGTCCTTGTTGCTCTTGGACTGGGCCATTAGCTTGAGCACCTGCATCTCGCGGGCGGTGAGCCCCGGTGCAGGCACCTCCTCGCGTTCGGAGGCCCTCAAAGCGAGCGAGCGGAACTCGGAGAGGAGCTTGGTCGTCATCGACGGCGAGATGACTGCCCGGCGCTGGACTATAGCTCTGACCGTTTCGGCGATCTCTTCGATGGCTATCTCTTTGAGCAGGTAGCCATTGGCGCCTGCCTTGACCGACTCGTACAGGTCGTCCTCGTCGTCGCTCACCGTGAGCATAAGCACCTCGGTCCCAGGGAGCACGCGCCGGATATGGCGCGCCGCTTCGATCCCTGACAAGCGAGGCATCCGTACGTCCATGAGGACGACGTCAGGCTTCAGTTCACGGGCCTTGGCTACGGCCTCTTCGCCGTCTGAGGCCTCACCCACGACCTCGATGTCGCTGCTCGACGACAGCACGACGATCACCCCGCGTCGGAACAGCGCCTGGTCGTCGGCTACGAGTACCCTGACGGCGCCATCAGCCCCCCCGCCGGCAGGGCCGGTTGCCGTCACGCGGCGGCTCCTGGTCTGGTCCGAGCCATCCTGGGAACTACATACCCAACCCTGGGGAGCTGCGCTCCCCAGGGCGAGGCTCCCGGCAGCTGACCTGGTCTTTGCCCCCACACTCGCCTGCAGCGGCGCTCGCGGGCCAAAAGGTGGCGGCCACCAGGCCCAACACCCGTGGCGACCCGCTTGTCGCCTTCTCCACCCCCGGGCCGACGGCCGGCCCGACCGATGGGCAGGACTTACTCCTAAGCCGCACCATGCTCAGCAACCAAGCGTTGCCTTACGTGGGTCGTTTCGCCTGCGGCTGGCTTCGACTTGCAACCACAGACCCACCAGGGGCCTCCCGTTCAGGATACCCGCTCGCTACCCGCGGCCCCGCCGCCCAACTGGCTCTTCAGCCACATCAAGACGTCGATCGGCCCTGGGTCAACTCCGGCGTCGGCAGCGAGCCACAGCGAGACGTAGTCACCGAAGTACGTCAGGTCGAATAGCTGGGCCAGGTCGCCTTCACCCTGGGCCCGCACCTCTATGACTTCGGCGGTATAGGGCCTCACCAGGTCGCGCACCAGTTCAAAACGCCGCCCGACCTGGGGATGTTCGCTGTCGTGGCGCAGCATCACCAGGCTGGTGAACTCGGCCAGCGCCTTGGAACCGTCGGTCCACCCGCACACCTCGTTGTGGCAAAGCTCGGGCTGGACCGCAGAGAAGGCCAGGCGCTTGGCGTTCTCGTTCACTTGAGCCTTCCAGCGCGCGGCGGCGACCATCCCGATGAGGCCCCCGCCGTGCATCAGGGGGACCGTGGCACCGATCCGGCGGGCGACGACCGCGGGCTCGGACCCCTCGGCGCCGCGTACGAACTCGTCGCGCCGCCACCTGAGCTGCTCCACGGCGCGCTCGACCCAAAGGTCAGCCCCCGGCAACAAGCCCATCTTCCACAGCACTGCCAGCAAGGGGACCGACATGGCGCCGAACGCGACGCGCGGCCAAGGCACGTCGGGCAGCCCGATAATGGGCGCCCGCCAGCTCTGCGCCAGGTGCGCCAGCTCGCCCCCGCTGGCCACCACCACCATCTTGGCGCCGGCCAGCGCGGCGTCGGTGGCCGCCTCGATCGTCTCCTCGGTCCGACCTGAGCAGGATACGGCGAACACCAAAGACGATTCGTTGACGAAATGCGGGCACTCGTAGTTTTTGACCACGGTCACCGGTACGGGTAACAAGGGCGCGGCCACAGCCAGCAGGACGTCGCCGGCGATGCCACTGCCACCCATGCCGATGACCACAACATTTTCGATGTCCTCACGCCTGGCCGTCACGGTGGTCGCCAGGCTGGCGCTAAAGGCGTCCTCGACCTGCTCGGGGAACCCAGCCGCGTGCTCGAACATGCCGCCGCTGTCCAGGGCTCGCATCAGCGCACCACTTCGCCAGGAGCCTGGAGTTGGGGCAGCCTCACCCGCTGCCGCTGTTCAATACCCACCTGGGTCAGCCCCTCGCCGGAGCATCGAAATTGAGATTTATGCCGAGGGACGCGGCCCGCGCCAGGAGCCTTTCGTGCTCCTCGGCGCTCACTGTCTCGGCGTCCTCGATGAGCATGTCGGGTATCCCGTCTTCGATCTTGTAGCGGCGCCGCAGGCGCGGGTTGTACAAACTGTCCTCGTCCTGGAAGTAAAGCAGCGGGCCCTTGTCCTGGGGGCAGGCGAGGATCTCGAGCAGCAAGGGATCGAGCGCCATCTAGGAACTTTCCTTGATGAGGGCAAGGATCTCAGCCGTGTGCCGGTCACAATCGGCTCTGTCCTCGGCCTCCACGTTGAGCCGCACCAGCGGTTCGGTATTGGACGGGCGCACGTTGAACCACCAACTGCCGAAATCGACGGTGAGCCCGTCCAAGTGGGACGTCTCCGCGCGCGGCTCGTGCGCCGAGAAATACTCGGAAAGGGCGCCTACCGTCGCCACGGGCTGTTTTACTTCGGTATTTATCTCTCCTGACATGGCGTAGCGGTCGAACGGTTTACGCAGCTCCGACAGCGGTACGCCCGCCTTGCAGATCGTCTCCAACATGACCAGCGCCGCGATCGAACCAGAGTCTGCCCGGTAATTGTCACGGAAGTAGTAATGGCCGGAGTGCTCACCGCCGAAGACCGC
>DATJST010000244.1:0-18173 GCA_035503975.1 Acidimicrobiales bacterium
TGGTAGCTTCGGGTCGGCCGGGGAGCCCGTTACCTTCACACGCGAGGGCGGAGTGGTGAAAGAGGCGCGTTTTGGGGGTATGTCCGTCTGGCCCGAGGGCCAGTGGGCCGACATGGAAAAGCGCCTCGTGCCGGGGCGCAGGACAGCAAGGAAAATCGGGGCGCCCCGCGACTAAGCGTTCGGACCTCGTCCCTGAGCGTCCTGGAGAGAACCGCTTTCCCACCATGCAAGATGCTCCGGCGTGGCGCTGCTGGCGCAGGCCCGCTCAGCCGTCGGGGCCGGTGTACATAACGCCGAAGAAGTCGGCAAATGGCAGCGACGGTGTGGCTACCTGCTGGCTTTCCTGCACCATGGCGATAGGCCACAGTTCTGCCGCTTTGCCCCTTAGGCCGAGCGCCGTGAAAGCGATCGCCGGTTGGAACGGGAGCAGCGGGCACAGCCCCACGACGACCCAGGGGTCCAAACCGGCACCGCATCGGACAGAGCTGGTCGGCGCCTCGACAATCCACTCGCCGGTGGCCGCCACACCTTGGTAAGGACGCTCGGTCGCGAAGTGCTGCTTGTCGCTGTCGTCGGTGATGCTTATCAGCCAGCGCGGCGCGGCCGCCCTTGCGATGGTCACCGTGACCTTGTCGCCCACGTGGCCTCTCATGGCCTTGATGGCAGTGGGCGGGGCTGGGACTATCTCCCACCAGAAGTAGATGTAAGGGTGTCTGGCCGCGCATATGCCCGTCCTGGTGTCGGTGGCAAACTCGCTGGCGCCCGCCTGCACCAGGGATGGGTCGGGCGATGACGACGGGACGTTCATGCCGTCTATGCCGACCCACTCGGACAGTTCGGACGTGCACCTGGCCCCGGCGCTGAACCCGGGAACGGTGAAGGTCCCGGTGATGGCTGTGAACGGTCCTCCAGAAGCGCCATAGCCGGACCAATTGGGCGACTCCTGCATGTCGCCGATAGGCAGGGGCTGGACCGGGCCGGCCGTGGCGGGCGCGTCGGCTCTCGTAACCGGAGGGCGCAAGGCGCGAGCCGTCGAGTAACTGGCCGTTTGCGAGGGCGGGACGACGGAGGACAGCGTCACCAGGGACGGCGCGCACAGCAAAGAGGCGGTCAACCGGCGCACAAGACAAGCGCGCCTTGTTGGTGGTCCACACGGCCAGCGCGTGCTCCGGACTTTAGCTCCGATCGGGCCACGCCGGCGGGCACAACGGATTGCCCGCGGCGGTCGCGCCCACAGCCCTAGAACCTCACCCCGCCCGCTGTGTTAGAGATAAATCCCCGGCACACGGGCACAACGTAGGCTCCGCTCAGGTCGGTTGGCGAACTGCCTCGGGGAGGTGCAATGCGAGCAGTTTCGCCGTCACGTTGGCGGGCAGCGACGAACGAGTGAGCTTCGACACGCCGATCATGCTGAGGAAGGCGAGCGGCACCGCCAGGATGGCCGGCTCGCCCAGCAGTACTGCCGGCCAGCCGGTTTTCCCTACGCCGAGCATCGTGGCCAAGACGGCCAGAGAGGCCGCGCCCCCACCCAGCACGAGGCCGGCAAGCGCGCCCTTCCAGGTGAGGCCCGGCCACCAGATACCGAGCAGGAGCAGCGGGCAAAAAGACGATGCGGCGATGGCAAATGCCCACCCTACGAGGACGTTTATGGCGTCGCCGGCGACTACCAGGCCAAGACCGGTGGCGACGATGCCTGATGCCAACGCGCAGGTCCGGAACGCACGTACCCCCTTTTTCATCAGGTCGTGCGAGAGCGCTCCCGACATGCTTATGAGCAAGCCCGAAGAGGTTGACAAGAACGCTGCGAAGGCACCCCCTGCGGTTAGCGCAGCCAGGGCGGCGCCAGGGGCGCCACTACCCACCACCCGTGGCAGCACCAACACGACGGAGTCCGTCTGGCCGCTCGTGTACAACTGCGGGGCGTCCAGCCTGCCGAGGGCGGCGAATATGGCCGGGAAGATATAGAAGCACGCGAGGAGCAATAACACTACGGTGGTCGTCTTTCGGGCGGCGGCGCCGTCAGGGTTGGTATAGAAGCGTACAAGTATGTGCGGTAACCCCATCGCGCCCAGGAAGGTGGCGAGCACTACTCCGTACGTGGCCGCCAGGGGGTGGTCGGCCAACCCGTTCACCCGCACCAGCGGAGACTCCCACTCGCTGGCGTTGAGCAGCGTTGTGGATGCTACTGCCGGTGCTCTGGCGCCCGCCGGGCAGCGCAGCGCCGACCCAGCGCCCACGCTCACAGTGCCGTGGCCCAGCAGCAAAGGGCCGTCCCGGGCAACGCCGTTAACCACACCCGTGGCCCGCACCGTGACGGGGGACTGCACGGTGAGCAGTTCGGCGTCGGGGAACCGCACCACCGTTGGGGTGCCGAAGGTCGGGGGCGCCTCACCGCGCAAGGAACCGAAGGACGGATGGTGGAAGTAGATCAGCACGAACAGAGCCGGCACCGCGATGGCGGTGATCTTCAGCCAGAACTGGAAGGCTTGTACGACGGTGATCCCTTTCATCCCGCCACTGGCTATGCCGATGGTGACGACGACGCCCAAGGCTACGACGCCGAGCCAATACGGCCCGCCGAGGGCCGCCTGGAGCGTGATGCCTGCTCCTTTCAGTTGCGGGAGCAGGTAGAACCCGCAGATCACGAGGACCATGACGGTGGCCGCGCGCCGTAACCGGGCGGAGTCAAGCCGGCCCTCGGCGAACTCGGGGATCGTATAGGCCCCGAACCGCCGCAAAGGAGCCGCGATCGTGGCCAGCAAGACCAGGTAGCCACCGGCGTAGCCGACTGCGTACCACAGAGCACCGAGCCCGTCGAGCATGGCGAGGCCGGCGACGCCGAGAAAGGATGCCGCAGACAGGTACTCGCCCGAGATGGCCGAGGCGTTGAGGAGCGGCGGCACGCGCCGCGCCGCAACGAGGAAGTCAGCCGGCGTCCTGGCCACCCGCATGCCGCGCGCGCCAATGGTGCCAGTGACCAAGGTGACGGCGACAATGGCCCCGAGGGTGGCCGGGCTGTACATCTTCAGTCGCGGTCCTTCAGCAGTTCGACGAAGCGTCGCTCCACACGCTCGGTACGCCTCACGTACCACAGGCCGAGCAGCACCATTGGCGGGTATATGGCGCCGCCCAGGACCACGAGGCTGAGCGGTACCCCGAACACGTGGTCCGTACCGAGCGACGGGGAGAGCACAGCCAGGAGCGGGTAGGCGAGCAGGATGGCAGCGGCGGGGAGCAGGGTGCTCAGCGTCACTCCCATCTGCGCCCGCATGAGTGAGGCCACCAGGCTGCGGGCGTACGAGTCCTGCTTATAGAGATCGCCCGCGACGGGCGAGGTCGCCGCAGGCCGCGCGGTCCGGCGCGGTGCCCTGACAACCTCACGGCGCCCGCCCCGGGGGCCCGCGGGCGCCTTGGGAGCGGGCGCCTTGGGAGCGGGCGCCTTGGGAACGGGCGCGCCCTTGTGGCCGAATGCCGCTTTGGGTGCGCTCGCAGTCACCTGGCGCCTGGCCGGGCGTGGCGCACCAGGCGGTCTCGGACATCCCGCAAGCTGCGCCGGCTCACTGGTAGTTCGTGGCCGCATACCGTGACGGTGGTCCTCGCCCCTTCGGTGCGGAACTCCCGTATCTCGCGCAGGCTTACAAGGAAGCTGCGGTGGATGCGGGCGAACCCATGGTCGGACCATTGCTCTTCGAGGATGGAGATAGGCGCCCGCAGGAGGTAGCTCGTCCCGTCCCGGAGGTGGAGGCGGACGTAGTCACCGGCCGATTCCACCCAGCAGATGTCGGACCTGGAGACGATCTTCGTACGCCCGCCGGACTCCACTGCGAAGCCGTCGAAATGGGCTGGGTCGTCGTAGGGCTGGGGCCGGCGCAGGCGCGCCAGCACCTGCTCCAAGCGGTCGCCGTTGATCGGCTTCAGCAAGTACCCGGCGGCACCCACGTCGAACGCCTCGAGGGCGTGCACTTCGTGCGCGGTCAGGAACACCACGGCCGGAGGCGTCGAAAACTTGGCCAGGACCCTCGCCAGGCCCATGCCGTCGAGCCCCGGCATCCTGATATCGAGCAGGACGACGTCTATCCCCCCCTCTTGAAGTCGCATGAGCGCTTCGGTCGCGCTCTGCGCCAGCGATAAGCCGCTCACGTGGGGCGACGCGCGCAGGAGGTAACGCAACTCGTCGAGCGCTGGTTCCTCGTCGTCAACGGCGAGAACGGAAAGGCCGTTCATGGCACGCCAACACGGGCTCGGAACTTCGGTATCCGCAGCGTGACGGTCATGCCCGCGCCCGGGGCCGTCTCGAGGGTGAGCCCGTACTCTTCCCCGAACACAGTCCGCAGCCTCTCGTCCACGTTGTTGAGGCCGACGCTGCCACCTCTCGCCGTCCCGGCGAGCACGCGGCGCATGTAGGCGGGGTCGGCGCCGGCTCCGTCGTCTTCGACCAGGATCATTGCCTCGGAGCCGGCGTCGCTGATGAGGATCGACAACCGCCCGGGGCCCTCGTTCGGCTCGATCCCGTGGCGAACGGCGTTCTCCACCAAAGGCTGGAGGATGAGCGAGGGGATCTCGACCGGGAGCACCTCGGGAGAGACACGCAGGGTGACAGCGAGCCGGTCCCCGAAGCGCGCTCGCTCAAGGTCGAGGTAGGTCTCAACGAGGCGGATCTCCTCGGCCACGGTGACGAACTGGTCATGGTTCCTGAAGGTGTAGCGGGTGAAGTCAGCGAACCCAATGAGCAGGTCTCGGGCGCGTTCGGGGTCAGTGCGGATGAACGACTCGATTGCGCCCAAAGCGTTGTAGAGGAAGTGAGGAGAAATCTGGGCGCGCAGGAAGCTGAGCTCGGCTTGCACCGCCCGGCGCCTCGACCGGTCGAGCTCGGCCAGTTCCAGCTGCGTTGAGACGAACTGCGCCACCTCCCCGACGACGCGGATGGTGCCTGCCGATGGGACCGGCCCGACCGCGGCGATCGCCCCGACGACCGCTCCGTCGACGAGGATCGGCACGACGACACCGCCCTGGAGCGCGCAAGTGGCCGCCCCAGCGCACTGCAGCTCTCCTGGCGAAAGGGTTACCGGCCTGCCTCTGGCGAGGACCGCTGCCAACGGGCCGGCCAGCATCTCTTGGTGGGCATTGTCGACGCACTCAGCCGCCAGTACGCCGCTCGGGTCGGCGAGCACGACACCGTTGGTAGCCAACAACCGCCGCAGGTAAGGCGCAGCACGCTCAGCGCTGTGCTCAGTCAGCCCCGCTCGCAGGGCCGGGGCGGCCAGGCTGGCCGTGTGGAGGGTCTCGTAGGTAGCTCGTTCCGTGGGCGTGCCCAGGTGACCCCAGCCCCTCAGGGCGTACCAGCCGACCCCGCCCACGAGTGCGGCCAGCACCACCAGGGCGGCCCACAAGATCTCCCTCATGAAACCCCCTGTCTCACCAAGCCCCCCTCTACCTTGCCGACCGGTGCCGGGACATCCGGGCGCGGTAGGGGCTAATCCTCCCACAGGCAAATCTGCTCGACAAGGGGCAAGGACGTGCTCGGCGTGGCGCCGTGTACCGCTCGTCGCAAGACAATGACCGCTCGGCGCTGTAATCGGCCGCCGATCGATTTGAACGGCAAGGTGGTTGACCCCCAGGCGGTCTGTCGGCAGGATGCGAGCCGGTACGCAAGGTGCCAAGAGGTAACTACAGTCCCGCTGGACGGGCTGAAAGGGGGAACCACATATGTCGACAGTGGTAGGCGCGAGTTCCGCCACCGTGCAGAAGACCGAGGTGGTCTCGGTACCACCGATCGCCGATCCCGCGCCGCTCGGCTTGGCCGCGTTCGCGCTGACGACGTTCCTATTCTCCGCCCTCAATGCCCACTGGACCAAGGGCACGACCGCCTGGCTGGGCTACGCTTTCGCCTACGGCGGGCTGGCCCAGTTGCTCGCAGGGATGTGGGAGTTCAGGAACCGCAACGTCTTCGGTGCTACCGCCTTTTCGTCGTACGGCGCATTCTGGATCGGGGCGGCTCTCTACATAGAGCTCGTGGTGCCCGTGGCCAAGCCGACCGCCGCCGAGCTCGGCAACGATCTCGCTTGGATCACACTCGCGTTCTTGATATTCAACACCTATATGCTGATCTTCAGCCTGTTCGTGAACAAGGCTGTGTTCCTGGTGTTCCTCACCCTCGAGATCACCGAGCTGGTACTGATCATCGCCAATTTCGGGAGCAGTACGACCATGACCAAGGTGGGCGGCTATATCGGCATCATCACCGCCGCCTGTGCCTGGTACACGTCAGCTGCCGGCGTGCTAAACGGGCTGGCCGGTAGGCAAGTAATGCCAGTAGGCAAAGGCATGCCGCTGCGCGCCACGAGCTGAGCCGAAGTGCCCCCGCACGATCAAGAAGCTCTCTCGGCGTTGCTCCACGAAGAGCGCAGGTTCCCGCCACCGCCCGGGTTTGCCGCCAGCGCCAATGCTCAGCCCGCGATCTACGAGGAGGCCAAGCAAGACCCCATCGCCTTCTGGGAGCGCCAGGCTCGCCGCCTGACGTGGGCCGAGCCATGGGCCGCCCCTTTGGAGTGGGAACTCCCTTTCGCCAAGTGGTTCGCCGGTGGCAAGCTCAACGTGGCCGTCAACTGTGCCGACCGCCACGTTGCGGCGGGCCGGGGTGACCGCGTCGCCTTCTATTGGGAAGGCGAACCTGGTGACACGCGCGTCATTACCTACTCCGACCTTTGCAATGGCGTCTGCCGGGCAGCCAATGCCTTGACCGAGTTGGGCGTCTCGGCGGGCGACAAGGTCGCCATCTACATGCCCATGATCCCCGAGACTGTCATGGCGATGTTGGCGTGCGCCCGCCTTGGGGCGCCGCACACCGTGGTGTTCGGCGGTTTTTCTGCCGAAGCCCTCTCGGGGCGGATCCAAGACTGCGATGCCCACTTCGTGATCACTGCTGACGGGGGCTTCCGTCGGGGCGCGCCCAACGCGTTGAAACCCGCCGTCGACGAAGCGTTGAAGCACTGCCCTGACGTCAGGACCGTGCTTGTGGTCCGCCGCACCGGCCAGGATGTGAACTGGGTCGAGGGCCGGGACCATTGGTGGCACGACACCGTCGACCGGCAAAGCGCCGCCCACGAGGCGCAGGCCTTCGACGCCGAGCATCCCTTGTACATCATGTACACGAGCGGCACAACGGCCAAACCTAAAGGCATCTTCCATACTTCGGGTGGCTACCTGACTCATGTTTCGGCCACGCACCACTACATTTTCGACCTCAAGCCCGACGACATCTTCTGGACGGCCGCCGATATCGGTTGGGTGACCGGCCATAGTTACATCGTCTACGGCCCGCTGGCCAACTGCGCCACATCGGTCATGTACGAGGGGACCCCCGACACCCCCACGCGCGACCGCTGGTGGCAGATCGTCGAGAAGTACAAGGTGACGATCCTGTACACGGCGCCCACTACCATACGCACGTTCATGAAATGGGGCGTGGAGCTGCCTGCCGCGCACGACCTGTCGAGCCTGCGCCTCCTCGGGTCGGTCGGAGAGCCCATCAACCCTGAGGCGTGGATGTGGTACCGGGCCAATATCGGCCGTGAGCGCTGCCCCATTGTCGACACCTGGTGGCAGACCGAGACCGGCGGGATCCTCGTGACCCCGCTGCCCGGGATCACTGCCACAAAGCCGGGTGCCGCAATGGTGCCGTTCCCCGGTATCTCGGCCGACGTGGTCGACGACGCCGGCCGGTCCGTTGGCAATGGCGAGGGCGGTTACCTCGTGATCACCGCACCGTGGCCCGGCATGTTACGGGGCATCTGGGGTGACCCGGAGCGCTACAAGGCCACCTACTGGTCGCGCTTCGAGGGCCGTTATTTTGCCGGTGACGGTGCCAAGCGAGACGAAGATGGGGACATCTGGTTGTTGGGCCGCGTTGACGACGTCATGAACGTCTCGGGCCACCGGATCTCGACCACTGAGGTCGAACACGCACTCGTCGGCCATCCTGCAGTAGCCGAAGCCGCTGTCGTGGGGGCGTCGGACCCGACCACTGGCCAGGCAATCGTCGCCTTTGTCACAGTCAAAGGCAGCGTGCCGGGGGACGAGGCGCTCGTCGCCCAGCTGCGCGACACGGTGGCCACGTCGATCGGGCCCATTGCCAAGCCGCGCGAGATACTGCTCACCCCTGAACTGCCCAAAACCAGGAGCGGCAAGATCATGCGCCGCCTGCTACGTGATGTGGCCGAGCACCGTGAGCTTGGCGACGTGACGACGCTGCTTGACCCGACGGTCGTGAGTGCCATCCGCGACAGGATGGCGACGGCGACCGCCGCCGAGGACGAATAGTCCGGCACGGCTGCCCCGGCACTGGGGGGCACCCTTCCCCCGCTGCCGGGGCACCCGCGACAGGTAGCAGAGGTTCGGTGTAGCTTCGGCCTGAGCCTGTTCGCTGTGAACTTGAAGAGGAGGGGTCCCGTGCCGGTCATGGAAGTGCTCAACGACAAGGTTGCTCAGGAGCTGCTCGGCTCCAGGGAGCTGGCCAAGCTGGCCTACAACTGGATGGATGGGACGCCCCGGGTCGTCCCTGTGTGGTTCCATTGGGACGGCCGGGAAATCGTATTAGGGACGCCGGCAACCGCCCCGAAGGTGAAGGCGCTCGAGGCCCGTGCTGATGTCGCGCTCACCATCGACACCACCAGTTGGCCTCACCACGTGCTCCTCATCCGGGGGGTGGCCAAAGTGGAGCACATGGCCCGAGTGGTACCGGAGTACGCGCTCGCCGCCGAGCGCTACCTCGGCCCAGAGCAGGGGCAGGCGTGGGTCGCGCAAGCAGGAGGCATGCTCAGGGACTGGGCCCGGGTAGCCATCACCCCCACCCATGCGAGGGTCCTTGACTTCGAGGCCCGGTTCCCGAGCGCGATTGCCAAGGCCATGGCCGCCGCACAGGGCTGAGACAATAGCGCTGCGGGCGCAGCCGGCCCGATGCTGCGCGGGGCCGGTCGGATGCCCGGTACGAGCCCCGACCCCTCAGGCAAAGGTCGTGACCTCGGTCCCTTTGCCTTGGGCTGCCCCGACGGCGGCATAGGCGCCCCCGTACTGCGCGACATTGGTGAAGCCCCCGCTCGCGGGCACCATCTCGCTGGAGGTCACCTTGCCGTCGCTCAGCCCGACGAGCACACCGTAGTAGACGTCCTTGGCAGGAGCACCGGGAGGCGCAAGCTTCTCGCCGACCGCTGTGCAACTGCTGGCACGGCATGCGATCGCCATCATGTCGCCCTGGGTCAGCGTCACGGTGGACGATGCCACACCACTTTTGATGGTCATCGCCAAGCCACCGGTCCGGGTGAAACCTGCTCCGTAGCAAAGTGAGCTGCTCGTGCACGCAACGCCGTAGATCGAAGCGTCGGCTACGGTATGCAGGACCGGGGTACCCCCGGTCGTCCTGAGCACTAAGCCCTCCGAGTTGCTCCCGGAGAAGGCCGATCCCACTGCCACGCATTGGCTACCCGAGCAGGACAGAGCCTCGAGGGCCGGAGCGCTGGCACCATGGGGGAGGGGGACGTGCTGGAGCGTCAGTTTGGCGCCGTCCCAGCGGCCCATCTCCAACATGACGGGAGAGGTAAAAATGTCCGTGCCGGAGAGCTCGCAGGTCGTGAGGCTCACGCATGAGATGCGCACGAGCGACACGCCGGGCGGCACGCTCAAGGTCTTCGACGACTCGACCGCGCCGCTCGGCCCGATGGTAACGAGCACGGGCGAGACATCATTGCTGGTCACTCCGAGCGCCACGCAGCCCGCTCCGGCTGGGCAGCTCACCGTGTAAACGGCTTTCGTGCCAGCGATCACGCTGGCCGGGCCGGGGACGCCCTTATGGATGTCGACCACGTCGCCGACGCCCCCGTCGTCATAGCCGGTAACCACACAGAGCGTTGTCGAAATGCATGAAACGCCAAACTGGAAACCGGTTACGGGGTGGCTGCTGAGCGCGAGCGCCTCGGCCCTGGGAGCGGCGAACGCGAAGGCGGCTCCCGCCATGAGGGACATGAGGCCCGACCAGGCGGCCGCTCTGGACAACAATCGAGGACGGGTCATGAGGGAACAGTAGCGGTAGCAGCTTTCTTCCGCGGTGCTCAAGGTCGGCCCGCGATGCACCGATGAAACGGCGTGATTTGGCCAATTCGAGCGCGCCGTCGGCGGGAGGGCCGAGAGCCGTCGGGTGACATCGCTAGCTCCGGGTCGCCCGGTGGCCGGCGGGAGCGGCGGCGGCACTCGGGAGCAGCCATCATCGCGGTAGCTGTGCTCGGCGTGTCGTCGGTGGGCGCGGCTGGGTGGTCCTGGCACTCACGCAACGTCTCGGAGACGAGTGCGCAGTTCCGCTCGGCCGCCGACGGCGTCTCGGAAAGCTTGTCGCGCACCTTGCTCGAGTACGGCGGGTTGCTCTCGGGTTCGGCGGCCCTGTTCCACCAGGGCGTGGTGACACGCACCCAGTACGACGCTTACCTCCAGGCAGTCGGGTTCGGGTCGTCACGCTTCCCCGGGCTCGAGGGAGTGGGGCTCATCCAGCGCCTCTCGCCTGGCCAGGTCCCCGGCTTCCTCGCCGTCCTGCGGCACCAGGGGCTCCCGGCCGCTGTCTACCCGCCGGGCCACCGCGCCGAGTACTGCCTCGGTAGCTATGCGGCCTGGGCCGACCCGACGCTGGATGTCCCCCTGTACGGCTATGACGCCTGCGCCGTGCCGTCGATCGCCTCGGCGCTTTCCCGGGCGACCGCCAGCGGGGACCAACAAGTCCTGCCAGGAACCGTTCTCGGCGCGCACTACAGGACTGATTTCGTCCTCGTGCAACCCGTTTATGGGGGGTCGGCGGCCACCGAGCGCCAGCGCGAGCTCCATGTCAGCGGCTGGGCGTTGGCCTTCATTGACGGGCCGCAGCTGATCAGGTCGCTGCACATGCCAGCTGGGGTCGACTTCGTCCTGCTCAGCGGGTCGGCGGGGCCGGGCCAGCAAGCCACCATCGCTGGGTGGCAGGCAGCGGGGCTGGGTCGCGCCGGATGGACCTACAGCGACAGGATTGAGGCGTTCGGCCCGTGGGTGGTGCGCTACCGGCAGGGGGGCGCGTTCCCTGAGGCTGGCGGGGGCACCATGGGCCCGGTCATCATGCTGGTGATCGGCCTCGTCGCGGTCGCCTTGCTCGTCATGTTGCTGACGAGCCTTTCGAGCGCCCGCCGGCGCGCGGAGCTCGCCGTCAGCAGGGCCACCACGTCGCTCAGGGACCGTGAGCAGCGGTTCCGGAGGCTCATTGCCAACTCGAGTGACCTGATAGGCGTCATATTCCAGGGTGAGATCGTCGCGGGCAACCCGGCCGCCGAGCGGCTACTCGGGGCTCGCAACGGCGGCGAGCCAAGGACGAGCCTGCTTGACCTCGTGCACCCAGATGACCGGGACAGGGCCAGCGCCGCCTGGGCAGGGCTGACCTTGGCGCCGGGCGCACAGGCCCGTTCCGTGTACCGCATCCGCGATCCCGAAGGGATATGGCGAGTCTTCGAGGCGGTCGAGACGAATTGCCTCGCGGACCCGGCAGTGGGCGGCATCGTCGTGAACGCCCGGGACGTCACTGAGTCCGCCAACCTCACTCGGGCCCTGCGCACCCTAGGACAGGGCACGCAGGCACTGGTCCACGCTTCGGACGAGACCAGCCTGCTCGCAGAGACCTGCCGGACGATAGTTGAGCAGGGCGGCTATCCGTTGGCGTGGGTCGGCTACGCGCTCGGGGACGAGGCTCGTACCGTCTCGCCCGTTGCCGCGGCCGGGCTAACCGGCTATTTGGCGCACATATCGCTCAGTTGGGGTGACGGCCCCGATGGTCAAGGTCCCACCGGCGTGGCCATCAGGACAGGGACCGTGCAGGTCCTGGACGACATGGGCGCCTCGGAAAGCTATGCGAAGTGGCAGCAGACGGCTCGGCATCATGGCTTTCGCACCTCCTGCTCGTTCCCGCTCAGGATCGCCGGGCAGGTGCTCGGTGCACTCAATATCTACGCCGCCGAACCAGGCGCATTTGCTGCCTCCGAGGTGGCGCTGCTCGGCCAGCTCGCTGACGCCCTCGCCTACGGGATAGGGCGCACGAGGGACGGCCGCTTGCTGGCAGCCAGCGAAGCCCGCTTCAGGAGCCTGGCCGGGGCGGCGCCCATCGGCATCCTCGAGCTCTCCGCCGGCGCCTTCGTCGAGTACGCCAACCCCAAGATGGGTGAGATCGCTGGTCGCCCGGCGGAGTCGTTGCTCGGGCGGGGCTGGATAGAGGCTCTGCACACCGAGGACGCGCCCGAAGTGTTCGCTCTGATCGAGCGCCTGCACCTGAACCGGGGCGGGACTACGAGCAGCTTCCGTATCGTCCGCCCCGATGGCGAAGCCCGCCATGTCAGGGTGTCCACGGCACCCAAAGGCGAGGAGCCCGGCAACGGCTGGGTGTGCAGTATCGAAGACGTCACCGAAGAGGTCCGAGCCCACGAGGAGCTGGCTCACCAGGCCTTTTACGACAACCTGACGGGTTTGCCGAACCGTGCCCTCTTCCTTGACCGACTGGAACAGGAGCTCGCCCGGCGCCAACGGGGCGGCCCCAATGTCGCCGTGCTGTTCCTTGACCTCGACCGCTTCAAGATCGTCAATGACAGCCTCGGGCACCAAAGCGGCGACGCCGTGCTGAAGGTGATCGGGCACCGGCTGAAAGTCGCGGTGCGAGCGGGCGAGACGGCAGCGCGCTTCGGCGGCGACGAGTTCGTCTTCATCATCCGCGAGGTGCGTGATGTCGCCGATGCGGTCAGTGCGGCCCGGCGGCTGCTGAGCGCGGTGGAGGCACCAGTGCCACTAAAAGGCCAAGAGCTGACGATAAACGGGAGCATCGGCATTGTCATTCCCGGCGAGAATGCACAGGCCGGGGCGGTCGTGCGCGACGCCGACACGGCGATGTACGAAGCCAAGACCGCAGGCAGAGCGCGCTACGCCCTGTTCGACGAGGACCTGCACCGCCGTTCGGTGTCGCGGCTCCAGCTGGAGAGCGAGCTCCGCGTCGCCCTCGAGCGCAAGGAGTTCGAGGTCTACTACCAGCCGATCGTCGAACCGGCGAGCGGCCTCCCGCTCGGGGCGGAGGCCTTGGTCCGCTGGCACAATGGCAAGCGCGGCCTCGTCCCACCCCTGGAGTTCATACCCGTGGCCGAGGACTGCGGGCTGATCAACCAGATCGGGGCGTGGGTGTTCGAGCAGGCGGTGAGCCAGTTGGCAGCGTGGGACGAGGACGGCCCCAACTTGCAGGTGCTCTCGGTGAACCTCTCGGCGCGCCAGCTCGACGACGAAGAAGCCTGCAACGCGGTAAGCGAGAGCCTCGAACGGCACGGCATCGCCCCCGCGCGCGTCTCGTTGGAGGTGACCGAGTCGGCCGTCATGTCGGAGAGCGACCTGGCCCAAGCGGCCCTGCGGCGGTTCGAAGACCTCGGCATGCGTTTTGCCATCGACGACTTCGGCACCGGGTACTCGTCCCTGGCTTACCTGCACACCTTGCCCGTCACCGTTGTGAAGGTCGACCGGTCGTTCGTCCAGCGGCTCAACGACCCCGCGGGAGCCGCTCCGATCGTAAAGGCGATCGTCGAGATGGCTCACGCTCTCGGCCTGCAGGTGGTGGCCGAAGGTGTCAGCGACGACTCGCTGCGCGCGGCAGTCGCCGAGATGGGTTGCGATGCGGCCCAGGGCTTCTATTGGAGCCCACCATTGCCGGCAGAGGATTTTGCGGCCTGGTGGCGCGAGGCGACGCGGCCGGCGCCCGCCCGATCGGGTACGGCTTAGGCTCTGTGCGCCTCAGTGGGGACGGCGTTTGGGCGGCACGGCTCAAGCACTGAACGGCTCGAGCGAGTGGGTCGCGACTTCGACACGGTTGCGCCCGAGCCGTTTGGCCACATAGAGCGCACTGTCGGCGGCGATCATGACTGACCTCCATGCCGTTGATGGGCCCGAGGCCACCCCGAAGCTTATGGTCACTGCAAGGCTGGGGCTCACTGACACCCACGGATGGGACTCGACCCTTTGGCGCAGACGGTCGGCGAAGCCGCCGGCGGCCTCCGGTTCAGCACCCGGCAATACGAACACGAACTCCTCTCCGCCATAGCGGGCAACGACCTGGCCAGGTCTCAGCTCCTGGGTGAAAAGCTCGCCCAATGCACGCAGCACGCGGTCACCGAGCTCGTGGCCAAAGGCGTCGTTTATCTCCTTGAAATGGTCGATATCCGCAATTATGAGGGCCAGCCGGCGGGACGAATCGCTCGCCGCAAGAAGGAAGCGCTCCAGAAGCCGACGGTTGCCGATCCGCATGAGGGGGTCTTCCTCAGCGGTCCGCATGGCTGCCGCGGTAGTTGCCTCGAGTTCGCGCCTTTGCCTTTCGACGGCGGCCCGCCGCCAGACCTGTTCCACAAGTTGAGCCGTGCGGCTCTTGTGGATAACCCACATCTTCCACTTAACTTCCAGGGCGTCGGCCAAGGCTCCCTCGGTGTCACCGGCGGCACGGCGTGCGGCCAGGCGCTCCTCCAGGGCCAACATGAGCTCATGGTCATCGCCGCTCGAAGCCGCGAGCTGGACCGCTCGGTCCGCAGCCACCACGGCATCCCGTCCCCGGCCGAGCATGCGCAGGCCCCGGGACTCGACCATCGCCAAAGCAGCTCTTTGTGCATAAGCGACCACTGCCCCGTCGTCGGGCGCCGACCGGATGAGCTCCATGGCCTCGGTGCAACGCCCGAGCTCGAGGAGGAGCTCGGCCTCGAGACGTTGGCTCCCGAAGCCTCGGCGTACGTCCGGTGGCACTTCCTCGACGAGGCGCGCGACCGCGCCGCGAGCCCGCTCCAGCATCTTGGGGTCGGTCCGGAGGGCGGCTGCCTCCGACCCGGGCACGTTGGTGGCCCGCATAGCGAGAAGCGCCGCGTCTGCCACGTTGTGCAGTTGGCGGTAGACCTTGGGAAGGTCCTTCGAGCGTCGCGCCGCCGCGAGCGCAACTTCGAACTGGTCTATTGCGCGCTCGTAGGCCAGGAACGAGTAGCAGAAGATGCCCAGGCGGTTGGCAACGTCCGCCGCCAGGGCGTCCCCGGTGCCGGCGCCGGGGCTGACAATGGCTTTGGTGGCGAGTTCTGCGGCGAGAGAGAGCTCTCCCGACCTCGATGCGAAGGCGGCGGCGAGGCTCGTGGCGTCTAGGGCCAGCTCTTCTGCGCCGGCTCCTTCGAACAACCTCATGGCCTCGAGGGCGTCGTCCAGTACCTGTGCGGTCCTCCATTGGTCGGAGTGGACGCGGGCGCGGCACATGAGCAACCTCCCGCGCTCAACCGGGCGCGTCGCCTTGGCCAACCACAGTTCGATCTCGCGGTGGCACTCGTTTCGGTCCTCGGTCGAAACAGCCGTCCGGGCGCGTGCGAACAGGTCGTCGATCGGCACCGTGGCGTCATTGGCCACTCCGTGGACGTCGTGCACTAAAAGGGCTATCGGCAGTGCAAAGCCAGGGGTGAGACGGGCCGGGCCCGGGGTGCCGGAGACGCGAAATCTGCGCTGAGAGGGGAGGTTATTGCCCGCTGCAGCCGGCAAGGGCACGCGACCTGCTCACGGGGGCCCGCCTGCGGACACGAACTCGGCCAGGTGGCGGCTCTGCGCCCGCCGGCTTTGCTCGTGCACGTACATCATGTGGCCCGCCTCGTAGTAGCGAAAGGAGATGTTCGCGCGCAGCTCGCCCGGGAGCGCGAGGTGATTAATGGTGTGTTCGGCGGCGAAGTAGGGAGTGGCGCCGTCGTAGTAGCCGGCCGCCACCAGCACCCGCAGGTCCGGGTTGGTGCGGATGGCGTTGGCCAGCCTGCCGGCCACCGACACCGACCGCCCCTCGAACTCCTTGAAGGACCAAGGCGCAACGCGGTCGGTGAGGATCTCGTAGGGCAGGTCGTTCTCATAACCGAGGTCGCGCCGCAGGTAATGGTTGCACGCTGCGGCGTAAGGGCCGTGGATCGCCGAGTAGCTTGGGTCGACGACGAGCTTTTCACCCACGGCGTCTTCCTCATAGCCCGTGAACCGGCCATCGAGGCGACCGACCACCTGGTGGCGCGCGCGAAGCACTTCGCGAAAGAAGCGCCACGACTCCACGCGCATGTCAGCCCGTTCGATCCACTGTTCGTCGAGCCCGGTGAGCCCGGAAAGGCGGTGGACGACGCCGGCTCGAGCGATGTCCGGCAGTCGGCGACCGAGCAGCAGGGCGCGGGCGTAATCCCCGAGCGCGAGCTCTTCCGCTTCGGCTCGCACGTCGGCGAGGGAGCGGCCGCCGAGGACACCGTGGTAGTGGGCGATGCAGGCATAGGTCGGCAGGCTGAGCACGAACGGCAGGTCGTTGCCCTCCTCCCGGTCGGACAGCGACCCGAGGTCGAGGACCGACGAGACAAGCATCAGACCGTTGAGGAACAAGCCATAGCGTGATTGCAGGTGGTCGGCGAGAGCACCGGCCCGCAGCGTCCCGTAGGACTCGCCGATCAGGTACTTGGGCGACATCCAGCGCCCGTGGCGCGACGTCCAGAGCCTGATCACCTCGCCCACCGAGTCGAGATCGCGTTGGTAGCCGTGAAAGTCGGCCGCCTTGTCGCCCTGGGTGACGCGGGAGTAGCCGGTCGACACAGGGTCGATGAAGACGAGGTCAGAGTGACCGAGCAGTGTCTCGGCGTTGTCAACAAGCGCGTAGGGGGGCGGGGCGAGCGAGCCCGCATCGCCCATCAGCACCCTCTTCGGGCCGAGCAGCCCCAAGTGCAGCCATACGCTTGACGACCCGGGGCCGCCGTTGAAGGCGAAGGTTACGGGCCGCTGCTCGCCCTCGGCGGTGTCGAGCACGTAGGAGACCATGAAGACCTCCGCCTTGGGCCGCAAACCCTTGAACACCCCGTCTTCGACTACCTCCTCACGCAGCACGATGCGCCCTGCGGTGGCATGGTAGGAGGGCCCCCCAGGGCTCGAGGTGAGCTGGTGGGTGGTGCTTACGAGGTCGTCTACGGGCTCAGCTGGGGTCGGGACAGGCGGCTCGGTCTTTTCGTCAGGCATGAGGTGGACGGTAGCTCAGGCGACCTCGGGCCCGGAGCTCGAAGGTGGGCAGCATAGGCTGCCGCTATGGTGCCCGCTCCCCTTCCTCGAGAGGAGTACGAGGCCATCTTCTCCAGGGTCCCCCGCCTCACCGTGGAGGTGGTGATCATCATGCCCGGTGAAGGTGTTTTGCTCAGCCGACGCCTAAGCGGGCCGTGCCGCGGGCTCTGGCACATCCCCGGCGGCACCGTCCGCTTCGGGGAGCCGCTGACCGAGGCCGCAGTGCGGGTCCCCCGTGGGGAGCTTGGGCTGGAGGTGGAAATCGGCAGCATGATCGGCTACATCGAGTACCCAAGCCACCTGGCCCTCGGGGACTGGCCAGTCGGGGTCGCCTTCCGAGCGGCCCTGTCCTCCCACGCCGCCCTGGCCGCCGTGAGCCGTGCCGGCCAGGTGGGATGGTTCAGGGAATGCCCCGAGGAAATGCACGAAGAGCAAAAGGCCTTTCTCAGGGCTCACGACTTGGCTTCGTGAAAGGCGTCGTATACCTTCGCAACGATGCTCACCAGGCCCGTGTCTGGCGGGGATCGGCGGCGAACGGTACGCCCGACTGCAAGGCACGCAAGTAAATCACCGCTCCTTGTACGGCCAGGCTCACCCCAAACGAGAGGGCGAGCGCGCTGCTGGCGACCAACGAGGCGCCTTGGTCGGACGCCAAGACGCCTATTGCCGCGCGCGCCGCGAAGGAAAACAGCCAGCCAAGGAGGGTTACCCAGTTGCCCTTGCGCCACAGCACACCATCTTGTGGGTACAAGCGGACCGACGCGCCGCGGAGGGTGCCGAACAGGATGGTGACCGCCAGGTCGATGGCGAGCCAGGTGACATCGCTCGTGGTGAAATGAGTGCTGCCCTTGGACGTGGCGCTGTCCAGGCTGCCTATGCCAACGACTACGAGGATGACGGGCAGGACGAACAGTTTGCGGACAACGACAGGCCGGGCCTGTAGCTGGCGGGCCAGGACCCACACGATGAGGGCGGCGATTACGAGATAGTTCAGTGCGTTCGTGGTGTTCAAGTTCATGTGCCCTCCTCGAGCATGTTCCGCTTCGGTTTTCCTGGCGCCCAATTTG
>DATJST010000245.1:0-2390 GCA_035503975.1 Acidimicrobiales bacterium
GTTGCCTCCTCGTTGCCCGGACCCCCGGAGGCGAACTCATCACCTGGGAAGAGGTAAACCGCGCCGTCGTCGCCAGCCGTGATGACGTAGCCGCCATCGGGCCTGTCGTCGATCGCATCAAAGGGCGCCAAGTGGCTTGTGGGCATGCCAATGACCTTGGCATCGCCGAAGCCGTACACATGGCCGCCCGCGCTCAAGAGCCAGTAGCCCTTCCCGTTGGGCGTGGGCGTGATGCTGACAATCGGGCCAGTGGCCCTCGCCTGCCGGGACGCTAACGAACCGTAGTCGTGCGCATCGCCGAAGCCGTAGACGGCGCCGTCGGCAGTCGCGACCCAGTACCCGTGGGCATCGTACGTGCGGGCCAAGCCCACCGCGCCACCCGCGGCAAGCGCCTTCGCCGCCGCGAGCGAACCGTACCCGTGGGCGTCCCCGAAAGCCGACACCGAGCCATTGCCCTGCACGAGCCAATAGCCCTGGCCGTCGACCGTAGCGACGATGCCCACGTAATCGCCCGCCGTCGATGCGGGCAGCTTCGCGGACGTGACCCGGAACGCCGCCGTGGCTACCACGTGACCCTTGCATGACGGGGCAGTGAGCCGGTAGCGGCCAGGTGTAATAGGCGCGCCGGCGCCGGCCTTACCCGCTCCGCCAAGGAAGGACGGCACCACGAAGTTGACCGACCACGAACCGTTTTTTTGGAGAGGCGTCGTCATCTGCGTGAGCGGCCCCTTGCCACTTGCATGCTCGAAGTCGAAACCGAACCAGTTGCTGCCGGGGTTGCAACCGCCTCCCGCTTTGCCGCTGACCGTCACGACCGTGCCCGGCGGGCCTGAAGACACGGAGAGGGAAAGCTTCTTCGACGCAGACGGGCCGCCACAAGCAGACAAGGCAGCGGAGGCGACGACGGTGACCGCCACGGCACCGAGCACGGCGCGCGCTCGGCCCCCCCGAAGTGCTCGAAATCCCGGCGCTCGCATTTCGCGCGGGGGCGCCGGTTCGCTGGTCGGCGGGCTTACGCGCCGAAGCGCCCTGTTCACGACTGAAGGATATTGCTTCTCGGGCCGACACCGGGTGCGCCTCCCCGGGGAACCCTGCCCAACCAGCACCAGCTAACGGTTGGCAAGGTTGCCCCGGATCCGCTCGAGAGCGGCGAGCACAGCCCCACGTTCGGCGAGCGTGAAGCCGGCGAGCGCGAGCTCGTCGAGAGCGGCCATCTCCTGGAGGACGTCCGCCCTCAGCAACCGGCCCCTGTCTGTGAGCACGAGCCGGACGAGGCGCCGGTCGCTCGGGTGCGGCTCCCGGCGCAGCAGGCCGACAGCTTCCATCCTGGTCGCCGCCCTTGTGACCGTCGGGGTGGCGATCCCTAGACGGCGGGCGACTTCCCCGGGTGCAAGCCCGTCCTCGTCCCAAAGGCAGGAGAGCACGTACTGCTGGCCCTCGTGGATGCCATGGCGCGAAAAGGCCGCGCTCGACGCCGCGGCGAGCGCCCTCTTGGCTTCCCAGAACGCCGCTTGGAAAGCGTTGTCGTCCTGCCTGACCACGGCCCCACAGCGTACGCGCCCGACCAGCTGGGCGGGTTGCTCCAAGCGGCGCCCACCTCCGCCTCGGTCCCCTGAAGAGCTCAACCCTTGACCTCTTCACGGGCTCCAGCTCCGTCCTCGTGCTCCGCGGCTCTCGCGTCGACTTCGTCGAGCGGCCCAGGGTAGGCAAGTTCGGCCTTCACGGCGAGCCTGGCCATGGAGTGACGCACGGCGTACAGCACCACGGCTATGACGACCACAGCCGCCCCGGCGAGGGCGAGGTCGATCTTGCCGCTGACGCTTCTGAGAGACTTACCGGCGAGGTAGGAGGCCGAGCTGTAAATGCCCGCCCAGACGATGGCGCCGAAGGCGTTCGCAGTCAGGAAGATGCGCCATCGCATGTGGCTCGTACCAGCGAGGAAGGCAGCATAAGTCCGAAGCACCGACACAAACCGGCCGAAGAACACGACTTTGGCCCCTTGGCGGTCGAAGATATAGCGCGCGACCTTCAGCTCGCGTTCTCTTAGGTGGACCTTGGAGCCGTAGCGGCGAGCAAGCCGGTAGCCCCCCTTGATCCCGATCCAGTACCCGATGTTGTCGCCGATGATCGCCGCCGCAGCGGCGACAACGAAGACCAGCCACGGGGACAGGCGGTGCGTCGCGCCGGCGTACGTGCCGGCAGCTATCAGTGCCGTCTCGCCCGGGAGCGGCACACCCAGGCTTTCTGCCATCACGAGCAGGAGGACTGCCCAGTACCCGTAGCTACTGACGAGATGGTCAACGTGCATTGGGGAGGCCTCCTCGGAGCCTACCGGTCACCGGCGCGCCCGCCAGGTAGGGTCGTCGGCGTGGCTGTACCAGCTGGCGCTC
>DATJST010000246.1:0-2431 GCA_035503975.1 Acidimicrobiales bacterium
GTCCCCACCCGCCCCCGAGTCGCCCGCCTCGACGGGGACGGGGGTGCCCGCCGCCGGGGAGGCGGGGCTGCGCATCGGCGACGCCGCCGCCCGGGCCGGCGTGTCCACCCGGACCCTGCGCTACTACGACGAGCTCGGACTGCTGAGCCCGTCGCAGTACACGTCGGGGGGGGAACGCCGGTACCGAGAGAACGACCTGGCCCAACTGGGGCGCATCCTGGAGCTGCGCGAGGTCCTGGGGATGAACCTCGAGGAGATCAAGCGGTTCCTGGACTCCGAACAGCGCCTCGACGAGGTGCGCGCCGCCTACCGGGCCGAGAAGGCGCGGGACACGGCCGCGGCCCGCACCCAGCGCAAAGCGCTGCTGCGCGAGGCGCTGGCGCTCAACGAGTCGCTGGAGGAGCAGCTCCAAGCCAAGCTCGTCCGCATGGAGAGCTTCCGGGCCACCCTGGCCCAGAACGCCCAGCGCTGCCGCGAGGTGCTGGCCGAGCTCGACTGATGTGGAACGGCTTGTCAATAGGTGAGAACTGAGCTTTTGATTCTGACTTCATGACGCGCCGAACAAGGGCTCGGCGCGGTGATTGACGATGAGCAGTCGGTGGGATTAGGGGCTGCGGCTGCTACGCGCTCCCTTGACGCCGCGACGGAGGGGGCCGAGCAAGAACTCGACCGTGCGCCGGGGCGAGACGAGCGGGCTCGCCGCCAGACTGATGTACGCGGGTTGGAACCGCAGGAGAGCGTTGCGCAGGGAGTTGCCCCATACTGATCGCGTCCGGCCTGAGCCGGGTCATAGTCGAATCGGGGATCGGTCCTGCTGCGGCGGTGCCCCGGCGCACGGTGGAGGCCTCGCTCACGCCGAGCCCTCGGCGCGAAACGAGCTGAACGATGTGCTCACCTCACGCGGCCGTCATCTCGGCCCACATGAAGCAAGCCAGCTCGCGGGCGATGGCGGTGACCACGGTCTTGCGGGAGGACTTGCGGGCGTCGAGGCGCTTGAAGCGCCCACAGAGGCGGAGCTGGGCGGCCCACGCACGCGCCACCACCTCGGGGTCGAGCCCCTCGTGGCGCCGGCGCAGCACGTAGCCGACCTGGGCCCGGGCTTTGTAGGCCCAGGCAGACTCGACGAGCTGGGTGCGCAGGTGCGTGTTGCCGGCGTGGGTGATGCCACCTCGCGAGACCCGCTCGCCGCTCGAGTCTTCGCTGGGCACGAGACCGCAAAAGGCACTGAACATGGCGGCCGTCGGGAACCTCTTCCAATCGCAGACCTCGCTGGCCAAGGTGAGGGCGCCGAGCTCGGTGACACCCCGATAGGCGCACAGACGGCGCACGGCATCAGCGAAGGGCTCACGCTCGAACCAGGTGCGAAGTTCGGCGTCGATGGCATCGACGGCGGCCACCCGAGCCGTCAAGGTGGCCTGGTAATGCGAGAGTGCGGCGTCGAGGGCAGGCTCGTCGAAGCGCTGGGCGGCGATCCAGGCCTCGTGCTTCATCGTCCAGTTCTCGCCGTCGCGCCAGATCCGGCCGTGACGCAAGAGGAACTTGGTCACCCGGTGGCGGGCCCGAGTGCGGTCGATCACCATGTCGGCCCTTGCCCGGCACAGGTCACGCACCGCCTCTTCGGCGACGTCTGGGACCCGCACGGCGCTGAGCTGGCCCCCTCGCAAGAGCAACGCGAGGCGCCGGGCATCCCTCTTGTCGGTCTTGACCCGATTTCCCGGAGCCACCGGGATCAACGAAGGGGCGATCACCTCGCAGTGAACCCCCAGGGAGCGCAGCTGTCGAGCCAGCTCGTAGCCGGTGGGACCGGCCTCGTAGCAGGCGACGAGTGACTTTGGATCCTCGAATCGGCCGATCAGGCGCCGGACGGCGTCGGGGTCAGAAGAGATCTTGTCCACCGTCGCCACATCGGCACCCGGAGGCAGGACCGCCGCCGAGATGGTCAACTTGTGGACATCGAGACCCAAAAGAGTTGCCTGCTGAGGCACACTGATCATGACGGCTGGCTCCATTCGTATGGTGGCTCGGTCCGCTCACATGGGCGGGCAACCCACGTCATATGCGAATCGGGCCAGCCGTTCCATACTCACTGAGCTCGCATCGTCGCTGACCCCCGAAGCCGGAGACGAGGTACGCCGCAAGCACTTCTCGGCCCTCCGCCAGGCCATCGCTACCGCCGGGGGCACCGAGGTGAAGAACCTGGGCGACGGCCTCATGGTCGTCTTTCCCTCCGCCTCGGCGGCTCTGGTTTGCGCGGTGGCCATGCAGCAGATAGTCCACCGCGACAACGCCGACACCGAACGGCCACTCGGGCTCCGGGTCGGGTTGAGCTCCGGCGAAGCAAGCAGGGAGGCCGACGACTACTTCGGCGACCCGGTCATAGAGGCCGCCCGGCTATGCGCCAAGGCGGAAGGTGGACAGATCCTGGCTTCCG
>DATJST010000247.1:0-10494 GCA_035503975.1 Acidimicrobiales bacterium
CTCCTCTTTCCACGACGACCTCGCTTCCCTGGCCAAGTCCGCCATCGGGCAGGAAAGCGTCCAAGCGACGCCCCTCACGCTGGCCCTTGACGTGGCCGCCATCGCCAACCGAGGCGTCATAATGACACCCCATCTGCTGGCCAAAGTGACTGGCTCGCAAGGCCAAACCGTGCAGGCCTACAAGCCTGCGAAGTGGCTGAAGGCTACTTCTGCGGGCACAGCGTCCAAAATGACCAAACTGATGCTGTCGGTGGTCAACAGCCCCGACGGCACCGGGGTCGAGGCTCGCGTGCCGGGTATCCAGGTAGCGGGCAAGACCGGCACGGCGCAAACAGGAGGTCCTTACATCGAAACCTGGTTCGTGGCTTTTGCGCCAGTGCCCGACCCGCAGATCGCCTTGGCTGTCTTGGTAGAAAACCAACCGCCAGCCGATGAGTACCAGGGGGGCACGATAGCCGCGCCCATTGCCCGCGCCATTATCCAAGCTTACTTGCAAGATGGGGGTACCTCGTCCTCATGAAAATTTCGGCGAGCCGCGACCACAGCACCGGCCCGTTCCACCCATAGGCTATGGCCGACATGTCGTCATCCGAAGTCTTCAGCGATCGTTATGAGCTGCTGCGCCATATCGCTCGCGGTGGCATGGCCCAGGTCTATTTAGCCCAAGATCTGCTGCTCGACCGCCCGGTCGCCATCAAGGTGCTTTTTCCTGAGCTGTCCTCGGACCCCTCGTTCGTCGAGAGGTTCCGCCGGGAAGCGCAGGCGGCGGCCAACTTGTCGCACGCCAACATCGTGTCGATCTACGACTGGGGCCAAGGCGAGCACACCTATTTCATAGTCATGGAGTACATCGATGGCCAGACCCTGTCGGCGCTCATACGCCAAGGGCCACTGTCGCCGGCGCGGGCGGCCTCTATCGGGGCAGAGATCGCGAGCGCGCTTGATTTTGCTCACCGCCGAGGCGTAATTCATCGTGACGTCAAGCCGGGGAACGTCCTGATCGACCGGACTGGCCGGGTGAAGGTGGCCGATTTTGGCATCGCACGCGCCGTCAGCCACGCCAGCGAGGGCCTAACTCAGACCGGCGCGGTGATGGGCACGGCCACTTACTTTTCTCCCGAGCAGGCACAGGGTTTACCGGTCGACGCACGCAGTGACGTTTACTCACTCGGCGTCGTGCTCTACGAGATGGTGACGGGTAAGCCGCCGTTCTCGGGTGACAGCCCCGTCGCCATCGCCTACAAGCACGTGCGCGAGCACCCGTCGCTACCCTCGAGCATAAATGCCGCTATCCCGGCCGACTACGAAGCGATCGTCATGGCGGCGATGGCCAAGGACCCCGAGGAGCGCTACCAGAGCGCAGCGGACTTACACGATGAGCTCACGCGCTTCCAGCACGGCGAAGCCATCATGGCACCCTATCCCGGCGGAGGCTATGGCACCGGCAGCTACCCAGGTGGCGCCGCCCAACCAACCCGCGCGATCGGCGGCCCTCCAACGTACTCTCCCATCGAACAGGAGCCAGTTGGTGAGCCAGAGACCAGTGTCCTCAGTCCGGATGCGACCACGCTGGCGCCTACGCAGGCCGGCCCTGGCCGGTCGCATACCGGCTGGTGGGCTTCGCTGTTCATCGCACTTTTGCTGGTGCTGGGCGTACTGGTGTTCTTCATCGGCCGCAACGACGGGTGGTGGGGCACGACAACCAAACTGAGCGTCCCGAGCGTGCGCGGCAAGACCGTAGACCAGGCCGAACTGACGCTCGCCACTGATGGCTTCGGGAGGCCGCTGCTGCACTACGAGCACAGCTCGTTGGTCCCGGCCAACTTCGTCATCGGGACCGTGCCGGCCGCGGGCGCCACAGTGCCGCCGTCGCGGACCATCACTCTCGACGTGAGCAACGGGCCCCCGATGACAGTGGTCCCCTCGGTCGCCGGTGGGAGCTGCGGGGCAGCCGACACGACATTGCACTCAAAGGGGTTCCAGTACCGCAACGTCGCCGAGAACAGCACAACGGTGAAGTCAGGCAAGGTGATCTCGACCGCTCCCGCCGGCGGGAGCAAGGCTCCTGAGGGCGGCACGGTGAAGGTCTACTGCTCGGCCGGCCTTGCTACGACCGTCGTCCCTGATGTGCAGGGCCTCAACCCTGCCCAGGCAGGGGCCAAGCTCGACCAGGACCACCTGACGCCCTCCAAGGACATCGTCGTTGTGCCATCGTCGACGATCAAGCAGGACGAGGTCGCTTGGACCAAGCCCGCGCAGGGAGACCCGGTGCCCTGGGGCACGGTTGTCACCCTCTACGTGAGCGGCGGCCCGGCAACCACGATCGTGCCGGTCGACCTCAAGGGGGAGACCCAGGGCCAGGCTGAGAAGGAGCTGGCCGCCGCCCAGCTGGGCGCCGAGTTCGAAACCCAGCTCGTCACGAACCCGTCCGAGAACGGGCGCGTGACCGCTACGCACCCCGCACCCGGTGCGACGGTGCGGGTGGGCTCGTTGGTCAACGTGTACATCGGTGTGTACAGTGGCCCGCCCACGACACAGGCCACGACCACGACCACGACCCGGCCGAAGCCGACAACAACGGTGCGGCCCACCACCACGACGCGGCCTACGACTACGACGACCACGACGGTGCCGACCACCACCACTGCGACGACCACGACCGTGCCGACCACCACCACTGCGGCGACAACGACGACGACCAGCCCGCCCGCGACCACGACGACGACCAGCCCGCCTGCGACGACGACGACCACCCCGCCTGCGACGACTGCGGCCGCGGCGGCGACCACTTCCACCTCGGCGAGCGCGGCGACCACCAGCACCGTGCCGCCGCCGACCGCGCCCACCTAGGCCCGCCGTTCAGGGCAAGAGGGTCGTTCAGGGCAGGAGGGTCGTTCAGGGCAAGAGGGGCGCCACGGCGGCCAGGGCCGGCTCGGCTTGGCCTAACCCGCAAGAGACCAGCCAGTTGGCCATGAGCCGATGGCCGCCAGCAGTCAGGACCGCCTCAGGGTGGAACTGGACACCGTCAACAGCGAAGCGCCTGTGCCGGAGCCCCATCACCGTGCCGTCTTCAGCCCAAGCGCTTACCTCCAGCTCTTCGGGCACCGTGGCCGGGCTGACGACCAGCGAGTGGTACCTGGTCGCAGTCAGGGGTTGAGGCAGCCCGGCGAAGATGCCGCGGCCATCGTGCGCCAGCTGCGAGGTCTTGCCATGGACAAGCTGGGGAGCGCGCACCACCTCCGCCCCGAAGGCCGTGGCGATGGCCTGATGACCGAGGCATACGCCCAATATCGGGGACCGCCCGGCAAAGCTGCGGACAAGGGCCACGCTGACCCCGGCCGACTCGGGCCGGCCGGGACCAGGGGACACGACGATCCCGGCGGGGGCGATGGCGTCCACTTCGTCAAGGCTGAGCGCGTCGTTGCGGCGCACGACCGGTTCGGCGCCCAGTTGCCCGAGGTACTGGACGAGGTTGTAGACGAAGGAGTCGTAATTGTCCACCACCAAGACCCGTGAGGCCACGAGCAGCGAGGCTATCCGCCCCGGGAGCGCTGGGCGCCCCCTTTTCCGGAGGGGCCGCCTCGCTGATGAGCGCTCATCTCTTCTATCCTCTAGCTATGCCGCGACGCACTAAAGAGGCCCCGGGAAGGGTCACCCCGAGCGCTGACGCTCGCCGCCAAGCTGCGGGGCCAACCACAAGCGGGCGCTACACCGCGCCGTTGCCAGTCGACTACCGGCACAGCCCGTGGTGGGTGCCCGCATTCATGCTCGGTTTCTTCGCGTGCGGGCTGCTCATGATCGTGCTCAACTACATCAACCTGCTGCCGAGCGCACCCAACAACTGGTACCTCCTAGGCGGCTTGGGGCTCATCATTTGCGGCTTCGCGATATCCACCCAGTACCGTTAGGCGCCCCGCGCGAGTCCCTGAGCTGATGGCCGTCCAGGCCGAGCGCCCCATGAAGGCGGTCCGCCGCCCGCTGGCCGGCTCGCGGGCGCTGGTGGAGACCCGCGGTATCGAGCACGTGCCCGAGCCAGAACGCTGGGGCGCGCCCTCGCGGTTGTTCTGGCTGTGGGCGGGCGCCGTGTGGAACGTCGAGTATTTGGTCTACGGCACGCTCGGCGTTGCGCTGTTCGGGCTCTCGTTCGCCCAAGCGGTACCGGTCATCCTCGTTGGCAACCTGTTCTACGTGCTCACCGGGCTAGCGAGCCTGCAGGGCCCGGTAGCGGGCACGACGACCTTTGCCGTCAGCCGTGCTCCCTTCGGGCCCCGCGGCAACCGGGTGCCTTCGCTGTTCAACTGGCTTACCCAGGTCGGATTTGAGGTCGAGGGCATTGCGCTCATCGTGCTCGTCGGCTTGGCAATGTTGGCCAAGGGTGGGGTGCGGGCAGGCGATGGGTGGAAAGCCGCACTGATCATCGGCGCGGTGGCGGTCCAGGCCCTCCTCCCCCTGATAGGTCACGCCGCAATCCTGAAGGTGCTGCGCTCGCTCGCCCTACCCTTTGTGGTGCTGTTCGCCGTCATGGCTGTCGTCACGGTGTCCAAGGTTGACCTACACGCGACGCACCATGGCGCCTCTTGGGGCGGGCTGTTCGTGTTCCTGGCTTTCGTCATATCCGTGGGCGGGCTTGGTTGGACCGAGAACGGTAGCGACTACTCGCGCTACTTACCTCCTTCCACGAGCCCACGGCGGATCGTGGTGGCCGTCACCGCTGGCGCCGCTATCCCCTCGGTGCTGCTCGAGGTGCTCGGAGCCGCGGTGGGGACCGCTGTCGGGCCCCAGTCCAGCCCGACCACGGCCATTGTGCAGGGGTTGCTCAAAGTGTTCCCCGGTTGGTTCATCTGGCCCTATTTCGTGCTGGCCATTGTCCAGCTCTTCGCCATCAATAGCATGGACCTCTACTCGTCCGGCGTCACCTTGCAATCGCTTGTGAGCCGCTTCAAGCGAGTGCACTGCGTCATGATCGACACGGTGGTCTGCGGCGGCCTGACCGCCTACGCCATCTATTCGTCCCGCTTCAGCCAGCTCCTCGCCGATTTCGTCGAGTTCATCATCGTGTGGCTCGGGCCCTGGTTCGCCATCTACTTCGTCGACTACTTACTGCGCGCCAAGCGTTACGACCACCGGGCCCTGCTCGACGAGCAGGGCGGGCCGTACTTCAGGGGTAACGGTTACCATTGGCCCGCGCTCGTCGCTCAGGCTGTCGGCATGGGTGCCGCCATCTTGTGGCTGGACGCGTACAGCCCTTACGTGAGCCCGCTATCGAGCCGCGTCGGAGGCAGCAGCGGCAGCGATTTCAGCGTCTTCCTAGGCATCCTCGTGGGCGGGGGTGCCTACTGGTTGCTGGCCCGGGACCAGGTCCGCCAGGAACAGGCGACGGCTCCACCCGCATGAGCAAGATGTCGGCGTTCGGGTCCTGGCATCACCTGGCTGGTCGCTTCTTCGGTGCGCTTTCGCCAGCGGGCCCTCCAATCGAAGACGAGACCTGGGCTCTTGGCGCTCTCCTGGAGGGGGAGCAGGCGCTCTGGCGGCGCATGTCGGGGCCGGACCGGCGCCATGCCGTCGGCGTCGCTCGGGAGACGGTGCGCCTGCTCGGAGGAGGGCAACCGCCACGGGAAGTGGTAGCAGCGGCCCTAATGCACGATGTCGGCAAGGTCGAGGCGCGCCTAGGCACCTTCAGCCGTGTCGGGGTCACGCTGGCCGCCATGGCGGCCGGCCGCACGCGCCTAGTGGCGTGGGCCGGGGCGGCCGGATCGGGGCGTCGCCCGTCACTGCGCCACCGCGTCGGGCTCTACCTGGCCCACGACCGCGTGGGTGCCGAGCTCCTGCAGGTGGCGGGGAGCAAGGCGCTGACGGCCGCCTGGGCACGCGAGCACCACCTAGAGCCAGGCCGCTGGACTATCGACCGCGAGGTGGGCTCCGCCCTCAAGACTGCCGACGGGGATTAGCCGGATTAGCCGGAGAACCACCAGCCCCCACGTCACCCACCCGGGGGACCGACCCGCTCACCGCGCTCCCCATCCCCGGCAGCAACGCCGGTTGCGGACTTGTAGCTGCGGTAACGGTGCAGGAGGAAGACGGCAATGGCGAGCACCGCAAGCGCCCCCAGGATGTAACCGGCGTCGCTCACGCCGCGCATGACCGTATGCCACTTGCTACCGACCTCGTAGCCAATGACGGCCATGGCGCTGTCCCAGATCAGGCTGCCGGCGGCTGTGAACACCCCAAAACGGAACAGCGGGACCTCGGCCACTCCTGCCGGCAGAGCCACGAAGTTGCGGATCACGGGAACCAGACGGCTGGCGAACACACCCCAACTGCCGTGGCGCTGGTACCACGCCTCGGCCCGATCGAGGTCGCGATGGCTGAGCAGGATGTACCGGCCGAAGCGGTCGACAAACGCGCGCCCACCAGTACGCCCGATAAACCACGCAATGTAGGCACCGACCAGCTCACCTAGTGCACCGACCAGGATGGCGCCGGGAAGGCTCAATTTGTGCTCGTAGGCCAGGAAACCGGCGATGCCCAAAGTGAGCTCCGATGAAGTCGGCACGCAGCAGGATTGGAGGACCGACAAAACGAAGATGGCGGCATACCCCGATGACTCCACGAAACTGGTCGGGCTCAAGAGAGCGAGCAAAGCGCCTTCCTTGCTTATTGGCGACATCAGAGCCGCTTGGGTCTCGCCGCGCCGAAGCGGAGCGGCGCACCCAGCGTAACGGCGGACGCGCTGACGCGCGGAGCGGCGAGCGGCGATTGCGCCGCGAGCGATCTTTGCGATAGCCGGAGGAAGCCAGCAGTGCGACCGCTACGCCGGGATCATTTCACGCAAAGGCAAAACGGGTGGCCGGCGGGGTCGAGGAAGACCCGGAAGGTTGTCCCCGGCTGGTGCTCGTGCTTCCTCGCGCCGAGATCAAGCACCGCCACCTCGGCGGCATCGAGGTCTTCAACCATTACGTCGAGGTGCATCTGCTGGGGTACTTCCTGGGCCGGCCACCTGGGTGCCGTGTACGCCTCCACTTGCTGGAAGCAGATGCACTGTCCGTAGTCGGCACGGATTTCGGCCCAGTCGCCGGAGGTTTCGATTTTCCAGTCGAGCATGGTCCCATAGAACGTGGCCAACGCGGCGGCGTCGGGGCAGTCGATGACGACTGTTGGGAATTTCGCAATGGGCATGCCTGCGACGGTACCGGTCATTGCGGACAGTTCCGGTCCTCATTGTGCCCGCGCGTGCGTTGGCGTCCCCCGGTGGGGGGCGCACTTCAGTTACAACAAAGTTACAACTGTGTGACACTCCCCAGATTCGTCCACAGCTGTGGATTACTCGTAGCAGCCCAGCAGGCACGCCGTACCAACCCCGCCTTCCCCGGCCGCGGCCACCAGCGCGAGGCGTGCCGCACCTGCCGCCAGCGCGCCCACCGCCGATGCGAACATGGCCGCACCTGCTGCTCCCACCGGCGATCCGGTGCCCAGGGCCCCACCGTCCGGGTTGACCAGGTCGAGCGGCGCCCGCACCTCCCGGCTCCATGCCAGCACAGCGGCGGCGCTGCTTTCGTGCACGAACCAGGCATCAACGTCCACGGCCCGCACGCCCGCCCGGGCGAGAGCGGCCTGGCTAGCTGCCGCCGCGGCCATCGGCCATACGTCCGGCGCACCTCCCGCGCTGGCGAACGACACGAACCTGGCTCGCGGTTGCAGGCCCCGCACGAGCGCGGCGGCCTCGCTGGCGACGACCACCGCAGCACACCCGTCGCCCTCAGCCGCCATGTTGCCTGCCGTGACGAGCCCGCCCTCTTGGAACATCGGCCGGAGCCTGCGCAGGTTCTCCGCCGTGGCCGGCTTGGCCAAAGCTTCGTCCCGCGTCAGTAGGCCAGGAGCAGCGCGCCGTCCCCGGGCCGCGCCCGCCCTTGGCGCCGCTGCGAGGTCGGTACCGGCGGCTCTGCGCGCCCCTGCCTTACCGGCCGGGCCGGTACCGGCGGCTGCCCCGCTTGGCGACTTGGCAGGCAGCGGCGTGGGCAGGATGTGGGCTGGCCGGGAACGTTGCGCCAGGACTGCGCGTTCGGTGCTGCAAACGGCCCAGTTGTCGAGGCGCTCGCGGCTCAGTTCCCAGCGCCGGGCCAGTTCCTCGGCGACCAAGCCCGGAGGCAGCAGGCCGCCGCCGGCCTTGAAGCGTTCCACGAGGCGGGTACCGAACGGCTTGCCGGTAGCCGGCTGAGCCAGCGGAGCGCCCAGCGGCACGACGCTTGCCATCTCCACCCCACCGGCCACGACCAGGTCCTGTGCCCCAGATGCGGCTGCGTGCGCGGCCCAATGCACAGCTTGGGCCGACGAAGCGGCGTGGCGGTCGACCGTGGCTCCCGGCACCGACACGGGCCAACCGGCAGCGAGAGCGGCTCGCCGGGCGAGGTTGCCCGCCTGCGCGCCGACCTGGGACGCGCACCCGAGCACGACGTCGTCGACAGCCACCGGGTCGATGCCGTTGAGCTGGACGACTTCACCGATCACAAAAGCTGCCAGGTCCACGGGGTGCCAGCCCGAGAGCACGCCGCCGCGCCGTCCAAAGGGGGTGCGTACCGCGTCGACGATGACCGGACAGCGGTCGAGGCCGCCGAGGGCTCGGGCGCGTTGGACCACGACTGGTCGAGCCGGCTTAGTGGGAGATGTGGGCCACATCGACCCCGATCAGCCTGCCCACCAGGTAGGTGACTCCGGCAGCGACCATGCTGACAACTAGCTGGCGCACGGCACTGCGTGCGGGGGGGCGCCCCGTGGCCTGGGACAGGAGCAAGCCGATCACGACCGACGCCGCGGCCACGGAGACGACAGAGCTGGCCACGGCTGGGATGCCACGGACGAAGAACCACGGCACAAGCGGTATGACCGCACCTACGCAGAAGCTGAGGAAGGAGGAAATCGCGGCCGGGTAAGGGGACGAGATCGAAGACGGGTCCACCCCGATCTCCTCCCTGGCGTGCGCCTCCAGGGCGAGCTCGGGAGTCCGCATCATCATCTGGGCGACGTAGGTGGCTGCCTCTGGGGTTAGCCCGCGGCGCTGGTACACCTGCGCGAGCTCCTCCTGCTCAGCCTCGGGTGCGGACTTCAACGCCCGGCGCTCGATCTCGAGCTCGCGATGCAGCAGCTCCTGCTGAGCAGACATCGAGACGTACTCGCCAGCAGCCATGGAAAACGCGCCCGCCAGTAAGCCCGCCAGTCCCGCCAAGCGAATGTAGCCCGGCCCCGGCTGCGCCCCAACGAAGCCCAATATGAGCGACACGTTGGTGACCAACCCGTCGCTTATGCCGAACACGGCAGCGCGAGCGGCCCCTCCTTGGACGTTGCGGTGATGGTGCTCGGCCGCCTGATGGAGCTCAGGGCCTCGCGATGGCTCCGACGCAGGCTCGCCCGGAGAGGCAGCGCTCTCAGCTTGGGTCACGGCTCAGCTGCCACGCCCGGCGGCCGCACAGCATGGGCACCTCATAGCACCGGCACAACGGTCATAGCACCGACACAACGGCGATCAGGTTGAATAGGCAATGCGCTACCATTCCCGGTCCGAGCCGGCCCGACATCTTGGCGGCGTAGCCGAGCACGACGCCGACACAGCACATCGCGAGCACGACCGAGACATTGCCCCAGGCGGACGAGGCCTCACCGGTGTGAGCCAAGCCAAAAACCGCGCCCTGCAGCCAAACCGCACCGTGGGGCCCGAAGCGGGCCTGTAGCGCCGTGCGCAAGAACCCCCTGAAGAAGAGCTCTTCGAAGAACGGGGCACCGACCGCGACAAGCAGGGCCACCACTGCCAGGGAGAGCCCGTGGCCCTCTTGCTGGGTCAGGATCTGGTCGTTGGAACCGGCGAAGCGGGTACCTGAGAAGGCGAGCACCACGGCCTCGACCACCACCATCGCCCCCATCGCGGTCAGCAGTCCCCACCCGAGGTCTTGGCCTTTGAGAGCCAACCCGTAGTCGCGGCGCAGGCTGCGCCAGCCGTAACGCACCGAGACGAACCACGCCGTCGCGAACATCGCCACCCACAGACCGGCCTCGCTCAGGAGATCCGTAGCCGCGCTCTTGGCGCTCCCCGTAACCGCGATGCCGATGCCGCCCCCTATCCCCGAAAGCACCAGCGCGATCAGGGCCCCGGGGACCACCCACAGGGCGGCGCGGGCAGGGATCGACCGAGCCTGGTCTGGGCCGGCCGGCGCCGGGCCGCCTATTGCCCGCTGCAGCCCCCAGTAGCCGGCGGCACCACCGCCGCCGCGCCAACCGGGCCCGCGCCAACCCTGGCCACCTGCACCGGGACCACCTGCACCGGGACCACCTGCACCGGCGGCCGGCGGGCCCGGGGCGCCCGAGACGGGGTTGGGCGGCGTGGACCATGGGTCGGGCCACACGGGCGCGTCGCGGTCGCTCGGCGGCCAAACGGGGGCGTCACCAGGCGCGCGCGCTGGAGCGTACGGATGAGGTTCGAGCCCGCTTTCGTCCACGACTCTGACG
>DATJST010000248.1:0-9339 GCA_035503975.1 Acidimicrobiales bacterium
TAGCCGCCGTAGGTATCGACGATGATCTTGCGGCCCGTGAGGCCGCAGTCCGCGCTCGGCCCTCCCCGCTCGAACCGGCCGGTCGGGTTGGCCAGGATCTCGAACCCGTCGTCGGCGTAGTCGGCCGGGACTATCGGCGCCACCACGTGGTCGCGCAAGTCCGGCTTGAGCAGCGTCTCGAGGTCGATGCCGGGCCGGTGCTGAGCGGAAATGACCACGGTCTTGAGGCGCGTCGGGCGGCCGTCGACGTACTCGAAGGTCACCTGGGTCTTGCCATCAGGGCGCAGGTACGGCAGTACGCCGGCCTTGCGCACCTGAGCAAGGCGCTGGGCGAGCCGGTGCGCGAGCCAGATCGGGATGGGCATGTAGTCCTCGGTCTCGTCGCAGGCGTACCCGAACATCATCCCCTGGTCGCCGGCACCCTGGCTGAACAAGGCGTCCTCGCCACTCACCCCGTGGCGGACCTCGTAGGCGGTGTCAACACCTAGGGCGATGTCCTCGGACTGCTGGCCGATGGAAACGGCCACCCCGCAGGTGAGCCCGTCGAAGCCCATCTCGGAACTTGTGTAGCCGATCGAGGAGACGACCCCGCGCACAATCTGGGGTATCTCGACGTAGGCCTCGGTCGTGATCTCGCCGGCCACCACGACGAGGCCGGTGGTGAGCAAGGTCTCGCAGGCAACACGGGCGCCGGCGTCCTGGGCCAGGATGGCATCAAGGATGGCGTCGGAGATCTGGTCAGCCATCTTGTCAGGATGGCCTTCGGTCACCGACTCCGAAGTGAACATCCAACTGGTCATGGTCTGGTTCCTTCCTGGGCTGGACCGAGGGCGGGGGCGAGCCGTGGCACCAGCAGTCGTGCGATGGCGTCGACCAGCATGGTAGCCAAGCGGTCCTTGCCGACCAAGCCCACCTCGGTGACGTCGTCGCGCGAGACGATAACGGCAGCCAGGTGGTCGGCGCCGAAACCGGCACCGGGAGCGCTTACGTCGTTGGCGACGATCAGGTCCGCACCTTTGGCCGCGAGCTTTGCCCGGCCCTGGGCCACAAGCTCCGCGCCACTCACGGTCTCCGCCGCGAAGCCGACCAGGATCTGGCCCGGTGACCGCCTCGCTGCCAGCTCGGCGAGGATGTCCTGTGTGGGTTGCAGTTCGATCCGGAGGGGGGCGCCCGTCTTGTGCACCTTGCCCGCCTCGGGGTGCGCCACCCTGTAGTCCGCGACTGCAGCCGCCATCACGACCACGTCGGCACCGGGACTGGCCGCCAGCACGGCGCTCGCCATCTCGGCCGCGGTGGCTACGGGGACGGCCCGTGTGCCGGCCGGCGGAGCCAGTTCGCTGCTCGTCACCAAGGTGACGGCGGCGCCCCGGCGAGACATTTCAGCGGCAATGGCATAGCCCTGCTTGCCCGAGCTGCGGTTGCCGATGAAGCGAACCGCGTCTATCGGCTCCCGGGTCCCGCCGGCGCTCACCACGGCTCTGAGCCCGCCGAGGTCGCCAGAGCTCTTGCTGGGCACTGCGGGCACTGCGAGCACTGCGGGCACTGCGAGCACTGCGAGCACTGCGGCCGCCGCGGCCACGATCGCCTCCGGTGAGGCCAGGCGCCCCAGTCCCACGTCGCCGCCGGCCAGGCGCCCCGTATCCGGGCCAAGCATGTGCACACCGCGCCGGCGCAGCAACGCGACGTTGTCCTGCACGGCCGCGTGCTCCCACATCTCGCTGTGCATGGCCGGACAGACCAGCACCGGTGCCCGGCTCGCGAGCATGGTGGCAACAAGTAGGTCCGAAGAAATGCCGGCCGCGTAAGCGCCGATCAGGCGCGCGGTCGCCGGGGCGACGACGATGAGGTCACAGCCCCGCCCGAGGTCCACGTGGGGCACGACCGACGTGGTGCTCTCGGCACCTTCGCCGGGGAACATCGACACCCGTGCCGGTTCGGCGGCTAGGGCGCTGAAGGTGAGTGGCGCGACGAAGCGGGCAGCCGACCTGGTCAGCACCGGGCTCACGAGCGCGCCGGCATCGCTCAGGCGCCGGCACACCTCCACCGCCTTGTAGGCGGCGATGCCCCCGCACACACCGAGCACCACTCGCTTGCCTGCCAACGGGCTCGGCGGCGGGCCGCCGCTTGCGGGCGAGGTGCCCGTGGCGGCCGTGGCCTCGGAGGCGGCCCTGCCGTCCGACCTGGCACCGGCGTCCGAGGCGGTACCGGCGCCCGCGCCGTCCGACATGGCGCCAGCGTCCGCGCCGTTACCGGGGTACGCGCCGGCGACTACAGGCGAGCCGTTGCCCCGTCCTCGGGCGGCTCTTCCTCCTCGGCTTCAACGCGGTGGTACGTGATCTTGCCGGCCGCGATCTCGTCTAAGGATATGGACAGAGGCTTGCGGGAGATCGACGTCACCTGCGGGGGCACGATCGAGCCGAGGCCCTCACCGAGCTGGTTGAAGTACGAGTTGACCTCACGGCCCCGCTTGGCCGCGAGGCTCACCAGGGTGTACTTGGAGTCGACCTTCTCCAATAACGTCTCGATGGGGGGGTCCATCATCGTCGGCCGTCGTTCTACCATCGGCGTATTACCATCGGCTAAGGCTCCCGTCTTTTGTCCAAACATGCCACGCGGTGCTGGTCGATTATACCGGCGAGCTCCTCGGTGGCCCGGCCCACGTCGTCGTTCACGACGATGTGGTCGGCCATCTCCCGCCCGCGCTCAAGCTCCTGGGTGGCCACGGCCAGGCGTCGCTGGACGTTCGCTTCGTCGTCCCCGCGGGCGCGCAAGCGCTGCGCCTGCGCTTCTGTGGAAGGAGCGACGACCAGCACCAGGACAGCCGTTGGGTACCGGGCCCTGACCTGGGACGCCCCGTCCACTTCGATTTCCAGGATTATGTCGTAGCCGGCGGGAGCGTCCAGGGTCGGGGTGCCGTAGAGCTGCCCATTGCCGGGGAACTCGGTCCATTCGATGAAGCCTCCCGCCGCCACTCGCGCCATGAACTGCTCCCGGTTGGCGAAAACGTAAGCTGTCTCGGCTTCGGACGGCCGGCGGGCTCGCGTAGTCCAAGAACGCGACAACCAAAGCCGCTCGCGGCAGGCGCGCAGCCGGGCGACCAGGGTCCCCTTGCCCACTCCCCCGGGGCCGTACACGACGAAGAGGCGAGCAGTCACGTCCCGGCAGCCAGGCTGACGCCGGGCGGGGGGCAGCGGCCGCTCACCCTGGACCGAAGACAGCCGGCGGCCGCGGTCGGCGCACCGCGGTCACCCCGACGACGGACCGCGGGCGATCAGCCGAGCTTTTCGAGCAACTTGCGGCGCTGCTGGTCGCCCAGGCCCTGTACGCGCCGGGTCTCGCTGATGCCGACCTCGTCCATGGCGCGGCGAGCCTTGACCTTGCCCAGCCCGGGCAGGCTCTCGAGGACGTTGATGACCTTCATTTTGCCGACGACCTCGTCGCTCTGGCCTTGGTCGAGGAGCTCCTTGAGCGAGACAGAACCCATCTTGAGCTTGTCTTTGAGCTCGGCGCGTTGCTTACGGACCGCGGCTGCCTTCTGTAGAGCAGCTTCGCGTTGATCTTGAGAAAGAGTGGGCGGCAGAGGCATGGAGCGCACGCTAGCGCGTCGCAGCCCCCCGTTGTGTCAACTTGACGAGAAAACTGGCCCCGACGCGGGCCTGTGGCCAGCCAAGACGCCGCGCGGCCGGGCTCCCCGGGGGTCCCGGAGGCGGTTAGGACGTGAGCGCGGCGGCCACTTCGTCGACGATCTGCTCGAGGGCCGCCTCGGGGTCGGCCGCCTCGGTGACGGCTCGGCCGATCACGAGCAGATCGGCCCCCGCCCGCACGGCTTGCCCTGGCGCCGCAGCCCGGCCTTGGTCGTGCGTGCCCCGCCCCGCCAGCCTGATCCCGGCCACGGCCGTAAAGAGCCAGGGCGCTGTGCCCTTCACCAGCGCCAAGTCAGACGCGGCGCACACCACGCCGGCGCAGCCGGCGTCAGCGGCGGCGCGAGCCCGGGCCTCGAGCAGGTCCGGCGGAGCGTCGATGTCGCTGGTCAGGATGGTCACACCGAGAGCCATGGGCTGGGGCAGGCCGGCCCGTTCGGCGCCCTCGGCCAGGCCCTCCACCCCGGCGCGCAGTGAGGCCACGCCGGCCGAGGCGTGCACCGTCAGGAAAGAGACCCCGAGCGCGCCGAGCACGCGGGCGGCCTTGTGCGTCGTGGTTGGGATGTCGGCCAACTTGAGGTCGGCAAAGACCTTGAAGCCCTCGTCCACGAGCCCCGCCACGACCGACGGCCCGGCGGCGCTGAAGAGCTCCAAGCCGACCTTCGCCACGCCAAAGGAGCTCCCGAGGCGGGCCGCCCAGCGCAGCGCCACGACCGAATCGTCGAAATCGAGAGCGACGCAGAGGCGCCGCCGGATCTCCTCGGGCGTCTTGGTGCCCGTGCCTGTGGTCGTGCGGGCGCCCGGCGCCGCGTCGCTAGCACCGCGTTCACCGGCACCGCGCTCGCCAGCGCCGTTGGCCCCGACCGCGCCCTGCGTCCCCGCCTCAGGGCCGGGCCCACCATTGACACTCATCACGCTCCGATCTCGCAGGCTTCGGCACCAGGCGGGCGGGCCGCTGGCCCCTGCTACGAGCCGCCGGGCCTCCCAATCATAGGCGGGGTAAGGCCGTGGGAACAGCACCAGGCGCGCAGTTCCTCGAGCACGCGTAGCGGCGCCCGCGGGTCCACGAAGGTTGCCGTGCCCACCTGGACGGCGTTGGCTCCGGCCGCGAGGAACTCGGCCGCGTCGAGCCCCGTCGACACTCCCCCGACCCCGACGATCGGTACCGCCGGCAGAGCGCGGCGGCACTCGTACACCGCACGGACGGCCACGGGGTGCAGGGCGGGCCCCGATAACCCGCCCCCCCCGCCGCCCAGGCGGGGAGCCCCGGTCGCGGGGTCGAGAGCCAGCCCCATCAACGTATTGACCAGCGTGAGGGCTGTCGCCCCACTTGCCAGCGCGGACTGCGCGATCGCCACGATGTCGGTGACGTTGGGGCTCAGCTTGGCCCACACCGGCGGTGGGCCGCCGCTCCGGGGCCCGGCGCCCGCCGACAGGCCATCGGCCAGCGCACCGACAGCGGCGGCGGTGCCTTCGGGTGAGTGGGCGAACATACGCTGGCGGTCCTCGATGTTCGGGCAGCTGATGTTGGCTTCGACCGCGACCACCGCTCCCGCAGGTGCCGCGGCGAGGCCGGCGGCGAGGCGGCGCCCCACGTCGGCGAAGTCGGCCGGGCTCCGGCCCCAGACGCTCACCACCACTCGCGCCCCCGCCCGGGCGAGCTGCGGCAGGTCGAGCCGCAGCCAGGAGTCGATACCCGGGTTCTGCAGGCCGACGCTGTTGAGCATGCCGGCGCGAAGCGGCAGCAGCCGCGGCGCAGGGTTGCCGGGCCAGGGTTCGGCTGAAAGGGACTTGACAACCATCGCCCCGAGCCGGGCAAGGTCGAAATAAGCGGAAAGTTCGGCCCCGTGGCCCGCCGTGCCCGAGGCCGTCATGACCGGGTTGGGCAGAAGGGTCGGGCCCACCCGGACGGCCATGTCCACCGAGCCTGAGGCTGTGCCTGCGCCTGTGCCTTTGCCGTCGGCCGCAGCCGGGCCTGGCGGCGGACCGGCACGACGGCGGGGACGCAGCAGGGACGCCATCGTCAGGCCCCGGCGTGGTGTTCTTGCAGCGACTTCACGACAAAGGGACGGCCGGCGCGCTCAATTGCGCCGGTGGCCGCCGCTCGCGCTGCCGACACGGTAGTTAGCAAGGGGACCTTGTGGCGTCGCGCAGCCCGGCGTATATAGGCCCCGTCGGCGCGCGGCCCGCGGCCCCGCGGCGTGTTCACCACCAGCTGTACCCGGCCGGAGCGGATCAGCTCCACGGCGTCGACCTGGCCCTCGCTGCCGTCGTCGTCGGCCCGCTGGCCGGTGCTGGTCAGCTTCGCCACCACGGTCCGCACCGGCACGCCGGCGGCCCTCAGGTAGGCGGCCGTGCCCGCGGTGGCTGCGATGTCGAACCCCGCGGACACGAAGCGGGCGGCGGCTTCCAGCCCGGCAGCCTTGTCGCGGTCGGCGACGGAGAAGAACACCGTCCCCGTCTCGGCCAAGTTGTCGCCCGCGGCGAGCTGGCTCTTGGCGAACGCCAGCGGGAAGGTGCTGTCGATGCCCATGACTTCGCCGGTCGAGCGCATCTCCGGCCCGAGCAGGATGTCGGCGTTGGGGAAACGGTCAAAGGGGAGCACCGCCTCCTTTACGCTGACATAGCCCTGTAGCGCCGGGCGCACCAGGCCTTCCTCCCTCAGCTCCTCCAGGGTTGCCCCGGCCATCACCCTCGCCGCCACCTTGGCCAGGGGAACGCCGGTCGCCTTGGACACGAACGGCACGGTCCTGCTCGCCCGGGGGTTCGCCTCGATGACGAACACCTGGTGGGCACCGGCGGCCGAGCGCTGGACGGCGTACTGCACATTTAGCGGCCCGCGCACGTCGAGGGCGCCGGCGATCTGGCGGCTGTAACGCTCGATGACCTCGACCGTGAGCGGGCCGAGCGTGGGTGGCGGGACCACGCAGGCGCTGTCACCCGAGTGCACCCCCGCCTCTTCGACGTGCTCCATCACGGCGCCGATGAGGACTTCGCCTGTGGCATCGCGCACGGCGTCGACGTCGACCTCGATGGCGTCCTCGAGGAACTTGTCCACCAAGACGGGCCTTTGCGCCGAAAGGCCGCCCTCGCGCCCGAGCGACCCCGACGCCGCCATCGCGCCCATGGCCACGACCAGGTCGTCTTCGTTGTACACGATCTCCATGGCCCGCCCGCCGAGCACGTAGCTCGGGCGCACGAGCACGGGGTACCCCACCTTGGCAGCCACCACGACCGCCTCGTCCACGTTGGTGGCGGTGCCGCCGGGCGCCTGGGGAATGCGCAGGCGCTCGCAGAGCGCGTTCCAGCGCTCGCGGTCCTCGGCCAGGTCGATAGAGGCTGGAGAGGTGCCGAGAACGAGCCCAGCGGGGATGGACGAGGACAGCTTGAGCGGTGTCTGCCCGCCCAGGGCGACGATCACGCCTGCCAGCGGGCCGTTGGCTAACTCGACGTCAAGGATGTTGCGCACGTCCTCGACCGTCACCGGCTCGAAATAGAGCCTGTCGCTCGTGTCGTAGTCGGTGGACACGGTCTCGGGGTTGCAGTTGACCATGACCGTCTCGAAGCCGGCGTCGTGCAGGGCCAGGCTGGCCTGCACGCAGCAGTAGTCAAACTCCACGCCCTGGCCGATCCGGTTCGGCCCCGAACCGAGTATCACCACCTTGGGCCGGGCCGAGGGCGCCACCTCGTCGGTGTCGTCGTAGGTGGAGTAGTGGTAGGGCGTGCGTGCGGCGAACTCGGCCGCGCACGTGTCGACCGTTTTGAACGTGGCTCGCACACCGCAGGCCAAGCGGGCCGCTCGCACGACCTCGGCGTCCACTCCCCAGAGGTGGGCGAGCTGGGCGTCGGAGAAGCCGAGCCGTTTGGCCCGGCGCCAGTCACGGCGGGTGAGCGCCGCCGGGGCACCCGAGGTGGCGCCGAGGCGCGCCCGCTCGGCGCAGATGCGCCCGATCTGTTCCAAGAACCAGGGATCGACGCCACTGGCGTCGTGCAGGCGGGACGCCGGGATGCCCCGCCGTAACGCCGCTTCGAGGTGGAAGGGCCGGTCCGGGGTGGCCACCGAAGCCTTGGCTACCAGCTCGTCGTCGCTCAGCGCGCCGTACATGCTTTCCCCCGGGTCGCAGTTGAGCCCGGCCCGCCCGGTCTCGAGCGAACGGAGCGCCTTTTGCAGCGACTCGGGGAAGTTGCGCCCGATCGCCATGGCTTCCCCCACCGACTGCATGCGCGTCCCCAGTACCTCGTCCACTCCGGGGAACTTCTCGAAGGCCCAGCGGGGCACCTTGGTCACCACGTAGTCGATGGAGGGCTCGAAGCTGGCCGGCGTCTCAGCGGTGATGTCGTTGCGGATCTCGTCCAGCGTGTAGCCCACCGCCAGCCGGGCAGCGATCTTGGCGATGGGGAAGCCCGTTGCCTTGGAGGCGAGCGCGCTCGAGCGCGACACGCGCGGGTTCATTTCGATCACGACCATGTCCCCGTTCACAGGGTTGATGGCGAACTGGATGTTGGAGCCCCCCGTCTCCACGCCGATGCGCCGGATGCAGGCAAAGGCGGCGTCGCGCATGGTCTGGTACTCGACGTCAGACAGCGTCTGGGCCGGGGCGACGGTGATCGAGTCACCCGTGTGCACGCCCATGGGGTCGAAGTTCTCGATCGAGCAGATGATCACGCAATTATCAGCACGGTCGCGCATGACCTCGAGCTCGTACTCCTTCCAGCCCGCGATGGAGCGCTCGACCAGGATTTCGGAGATCGGGCTGGCCTCCAGGCCGGCGGCGGCGACCTGCTCGAGCTCGCCGCGGTCATGGGCGATGCCGGTGCCACCACCACCCAGGATGTAGGACGGCCGGACAATTATCGGGTAGCCGACGCGTCCTCCGATCTCGAGCGCTTCGGCCAGGTCGCAGGCGAAACCGGAGTCGGGGACGGCGAGGCCGATGTCCTTCATGGCCTGGCGGAACAGGCCACGGTCCTCCGCTGTTGCGATGGCGCTCGCGTTGGCCCCGATCAGCTCGACGCCGAAGCGCTCCAGCGCCCCGCGCTCGTGGAGCTGCATGGCGAGGTTGAGGCCCGTCTGGCCCCCGAGAGTCGGCAGCAAGGCGTCGGGCCGCTCGCGGGCGATCACCGCCTCGAGGATCTCGGGCACGAGGGGCTCGATGTAGGTGCGGTCAGCTACCTCGGGGTCGGTCATGATCGTGGCCGGGTTGGAGTTCACGAGCACCACGCGGTAGCCCTCGGCCTTGAGCGCCCGGCACGCCTGCGTGCCCGAGTAGTCGAACTCACAAGCCTGGCCGATCACGATCGGTCCAGAGCCGATCACCATTATCGAATGCAGGTCCTCGCGCCTAGGCACGGCGGCCCCCGCCCGCACCGCCACGGCCGCCAGCGCACCGGCCCATCAGCTCGGCGAAGTCGCCGAACAGGTAGCGGGCGTCGTGGGGGCCGGGGCCAGCCTCGGGGTGGTACTGGACCGAGAACGCCGGCAGTTGGCGCGAGCGGATGCCCTCGATCACGCCGTCGTTGAGGTTGACGTGGGTCACCTCCACGCCGGGCACGGACTCCAGGGCCACGGCGTAGTTGTGGTTCTGGCTGGTGATCTCCACCACTCCGGTCTCCACGCGCTGGACGGGATGGTTCGCCCCGTGATGGCCGAACGGCAGCTTGTAGGTGGAGCACCCCAACGCCGCCGCCAGCAGCTGAT
>DATJST010000249.1:0-3811 GCA_035503975.1 Acidimicrobiales bacterium
GCTCGAAGTGCAAGGCCGTGCGCACTGCCGGGACGCCGCCGCGCAACAGCTGTTGGGCGATCGGCTGCTGCTCGGCGGGCAAGCTTTCGAGCATGGCGTTGCGGTGGTTGTTGCCAGGAGCTACGCGGCGCGGGCGGGACCCAGCGCGGTCGCCAGCACCGCCGTGGTCGTAGCGCTCTCCAGCGCCGGCTCGCTCAGCCCGGTCGCGCTCCACGCCGCCTTGGCCGTGGCGATCAGCGCCGCCAGGCCGCTGGCCCACACGCCCTCCACCGGGGGCCCTGCCTATCCCAGCTCCTGGGCGCGGCGGCCTGCCGGCCGTCAGGTCGCGCGGTTCACGCGGCCCCGGGCGACGCCCTGGTCCACTAGGCGAGAGGCCCGGCGCGGGGCGGGGGGAGCGGCCAGCGCGCTCACCATCGTGGCCATCGCGGGGAGCTCTTGTCCCAGCGGCCGTGCCCGTGGCAGGGGAACTAGGGATGTCGCCCTGGTCACCTCGCTCGCCCCGGTCTCGGGCGGCAGCTCCGGGCTCGCCTCTCGGGCTGGCCGGCCGGTCGCGCCGGTCGCCCCCGTCTTGGCCCTCCAGGCGCGGGCGAGCACCCGGGCCCCCATTGCTGCGGGGACCGCCCGCACCGCCCGGGCCGCCCGGTCGCCGGCGGTCGCCGCCGCGGTCAGGACCTGCATGTTCGGGGCCGCGCCGGTCCGCGCCGGTGCGCTCCCCACCTGAGCGGCTGCGCGACGCCAACTGCGTAGTCACTGCGGCCACCACCGGCCGCTCGAGCAGTTGGATGCGGTTGGGGTCGTCGGCGGTCGGCCCACGGGGCCGCTCAACCGAGATCACCGTGATGCCATCGATACCGAACTCAGCCTCAGCCCGGACCACGTCACCCGCCTTGGCGCCGTTGTAGAGGAGAGATGCGTCCAAGGCGCCTCGCGGGTTAAGAGCGCCCGCGGCACGCCAGGTCCAAGTACCATCAGGCCGCGCGCTGGTCAGCTCTATCTCTATACGGCGGGCCACCGCACCAACGTACAACTTCGCGCCCGGCGCGCAAATCCGCCCCGCGATTACCTGGCGGGAATAATTTGTCACTGTGACGAAACCTGCGGGTTGTGCATGGTGCGGAAAGTTACTGCCGGGAGCGGCTGGCCGCGGGCGCCCGCGGCGTTATTGCCGGCGCAGCTGCCGGCAGCGGGATTTCGAGGCGCGGCAACGCGCTAAAGAGCTGGGACTGGCGGAGTCGGATCTCATCGTCGCCCGCAAGGCGGTCGAGAGCCTCGACGACTTGCTCTTCGTGCTGCAATGTGCGATTGCCGATGCCGAAAGCGACATCGCCATCGACGGGTCGGCGGAACAGCTGCGGCGCAGCCTCGACTGGCTGCTCGAGGCTGCCCGGCCGCTCCTCGGCGCGAGCGAGCGGCTACGCAGCGCCGTCTAGTGGTACGTGGCCATCGCGCCGGCAGGAAAGGCGCAGTGGCGGGGGAGGGTCAGCGGCCGGGCGCCCCGTAGGGTAGGCCACCGGTCTCTGACGCGATCACCAAGAGCCGGTTGTACTTGGCGACGCGTTCCCCGCGCGCCGGGGCACCGGTCTTCAGCAGGCCCGCCCCACTGGCCACAGCCAGGTCGGCGATGAAGCTATCGGTCGTCTCGCCCGAACGGTGCGAGATGAACTGGGTGTAGCCGGCCGCCCGGCATACCGCGATCGCTTCGAGCGTCTCACTTACGGTGCCGATCTGGTTGAGCTTTATCAGGGCCGAGTTGGCGACCTTGCGCTCGATGCCCTCACGGATGATCGCGGGGTTGGTCACGAATATGTCGTCGCCGACCAGCTGTACCCGGGCACCCAGCCGCGCAGTCAGCGCCTCCCAGCCCTCCCAGTCGTCTTCGGCCAGGCCGTCTTCGATCGACCAGATGGGGTAAGCGGTCGTGAGGGACTCGAACTGGTCGATCATCTCGTTCGTGGTCTTGCGCACGCCAGGTGAGTAGCGGTACGTACCGTCGCTCTCGTGCATCTCCGAGGCAGCAGGGTCGAGGGCGATGGCAATGCCTTCGGTCCCGGCCGTGTAGCCGGCTTGGGTGATGGCCTCGACCAGGAGGTCGAGCACCTCCTCGGGAGTACCGACGTTGGGTGCGAACCCGCCCTCGTCGCCCAGGCCGGTCGAGTGGCCACGGCTGTGGAGCAGCCCCTTTAGTGTCTGGTAGACCTCGGCCCCGGCACGCATGGCCTCGGCGAAGGTGGGCGAGCCGAGCGGGGCCAGCATGAACTCCTGGAACTCGAGCGCATTTTGGGCGTGGGCACCGCCGTTTACCACGTTGAGGTGCGGAACCGGCAGGCGCAAGAGGCTCTCGTCGGGCGCCAACCAACGGTAGAGGGGCTTATCGTCGGCGAGGGCCATGGCCCGCGCCGCTGCCATGGAAACGCCGACCGTAGCGTTAGCACCGAGCCGGCTCTTGTTGTCCGTGCCGTCTAGCTCGATGACAGCCTGGTCCAGCTCTTCCAGGCTCTTCCACGCCCGGCCCGTGATGAGCTGCTTGATCTCGCCGTTGACGTGGCCCACCGCTTTGGTGACGCCCGCGCCTTTGAAGCGCTGCTTGTCGCCGTCGCGAAGCTCGACTGCCTCGCGCGTGCCCGTCGACGCGCCTGATGGCACGCCTGCGGTCGCCTCATAACCGGACGCCAGCTTGAGGGAGACTTCGAGGGTGGGGCGGCCGCGGGAGTCGAGGATTTCCAAAGCGTGAACGTCTGAGACCATGTAGGCCATCGCACGTCTCCTTCCATGTGGGGTCCAACTGCGTGTGGGTTCCGAAGGTCCGCTTCCAGACGCTAGCCCCCGCCCGGCGCGGCAGTCCAAGCCACCTGGCGTGGCTCGGGCGCAATAGAGAGCAGGTCAGAGCACGCCAGTGGCGAACAGTGCGAGCGCAGTCGCCACGACCACGACGATGACGAGGAGCATCGCCATCTTCGCCGCACGCACGGCGATCTTGATGGCCACCCGGCCGCAGACAAGGACCGCCAAGGCGACGACGACGAGGGCGATGGTGCCGCCATTGCTCAAAGCGAGCGGAACGTCATACGTCAAGCGCACCGTGCCTCACCTTCAGTCGCCGAAGCATACCCTGAGAGGCCTGGCGCCCGGTGGATGCCCTCGCACCGTCGTAAGCCCTAGGCGCGCAGGCCCGGAGCGGCTATTACCTGTGCACCAGCGCTGCCGGCCTGGGTGGGTGGCGCGTAGCCGGGTCACATATCTCGGAGGTTCGCGGCTGCTCCGGCCGCCCCAGCGGGCGCGGGGATGTCCAGACCGCGTCCTCCGCCCTACCAAGTAAGCGCTCGGACTCGCTCGCAGCAGGTGGCGCCTGGTGAGCTGTGCCTCACGTCGGTGCGCGTACGTGGCTGCCGGTCTTTGACCACGTTACGTGGTGACACGGTGTCCCGCCTGCCCGTTTCAACCACTCATAGAGAGAACTGTTACCGCCTGTTCGCCGTTGTGCAGCTCTGGTGCGCTCGTCCCGATTTCGTCGAATCTACCTAAATTTCGCCTATAAACCTCATTTGACGCCCAAGGCGACTCCGTAGAGTGGGCGGTGCATAGATTCTGACCACGCTGGGTAAGGACCACCTAAACGTCAACTGGCCCCTCAATTGAGAGGGGCCAGCCGCCGAAACCTCGATGTCACAAGGCGTTGCCGCGCCTTCTGATGCGAGGCTTTGCTATAGATAGTGGGTTCAGTCAGCGGCTACGTTCCGCATGGGACAAACCCCCTTTGGTTGTATACAGGGGTGCAATGACAAACCGGCATGGTGTCGTTCGCGCCGGGTGC
>DATJST010000250.1:0-20591 GCA_035503975.1 Acidimicrobiales bacterium
TCCTATTGGCGTTCGTTTTCCTTTATGTTTTTCCCGAGATCGGCCAATCAGTGGGCGGCTCGGGGCGGGGAGCCGCTTCGTTCGCCACAGTGCTCGTGCCTGGTGTCGTCGGCATCTCTGTCATGTTCCAGGGCGTCCAGGCCGTCGCCCTGCAGCTTTCTCAAGAGTTCGGCTTCACCCGCGAGATCGAGGACCGCGTCCAGGCACCCTGCCCTGTATGGTTGGTGGCGCTGTCCAAGGTGTTGTCAGGCGTCGTCCAGGGCTTGATAGCCGCAGTGATCGTGTTCCCGATCGCGGCCGTCGTCCACGCCCGAGGCGTCCACCCCGACTTTGACGTCCACTGGGCCATTGTCCTCACGCTGCTGCCCATAACTTGCTTGGCCTTCAGCGCGCTCGGCCTGGTGCTCGGGTGCGTGTTCGAGCCCCGCAATATCGGTTTGATGTTCGGGTTCATCGTCCTGCCCATCACGTTCCTCGGTGGGACGTACTACCAGTGGACGCGCTTGGCACCGGTCAAGGTTGGCGGCTTCCACTGGCTGCAGACCGTCGTGTGCTTGAACCCCCTTATCTATGTGAACGAAGGTCTACGGGCCGGATTGACCAACATTGCCCATATGCACCTCTACATCATTTACCCGGTGCTCGTAGCCTTCTGCACGCTGTTCCTAGCGATTGGCATCACCGCTTTTCGCCGCCGGGTCTTGTCTTGAAGGCTTTCCTCGTCGACGGTACCTACGAGCTGTTCCGTTACTACCACGGCGCGCCGCCACACCTGAACGCGTCCGGCGTCGAGGTGGGCGCCACCCGCGCCGTGCTCGGCTCGTTGCTCGGGATGATGGAAGGTGGGACGAGCCACCTCGGCGTCGCCACCGACCACGTCATCGAGTCTTGGCGCAATGAGCTCTGGGCGGGCTACAAGAGCTCGGCGGGAGTGCCGGCCGACCTGCTTTCCCAGTTCGGTCTGCTCGAGGACGCGCTCAGGTCCATTGGAGTGGTCGTATGGCCGATGACAGAGCTCGAGGCGGACGACGCGCTGGCATCCGCGGCGGCCGCCCTTTCCGAGGATCCTCGGGTCGAGCAGGTCTTGATCTGCACGCCCGACAAGGACCTCGGCCAGTGCGTGCAGGGCAGCCGGGTGGTCTGCTTGGACCGGCGCAAGATGGCCGTGGTGGACGAGGCGGCCGTCCGGGCGCGTTTCGGCGTCGGCCCAGCCTCGGTACCTGATTGGCTCGCGCTCGTCGGGGACAGCGCCGACGGCTACCCGGGGCTCGCCGGCTGGGGCGCCAAGACGACCTCCACCGTGCTCGGCCGGTACGGAACGATCGAACAGATCCCCCTCTCGGGCCCACCGTGGCCGGTCGGGCTGCCCCGGTTGCGCGCCGACACGCTGCGCACCGTGCTGCAGCGGGACTTTGACCGAGCGCTGCTGTTCAAGCGGCTGGCGACGTGCGTGGTGCAGCGCGATCTGCTGCCCGCCGGCAATGCCGCCCTCGACAGCCTGGCCTGGGCCGGTCCGGGCAGTGACTTCGAGCAGGTCTGTGCCTTCCTCGAGGCGCCAGCGCTGCTGCCGCGAGCCGAACGGTTGGCCTCCAAGCTGTCCCGGCCGCAAGCCTCGCCACCAGGGTCACCGGGCCCACACGGATAGCGGCGGCAGCGTCACGGCGGCCTGGAGACGGCCGAGGTAGTCGTCGCGCCCTATGGCAACCGCTCCCAGGCTGGCCAGGTGCGCAGTCGGCCACTGCACGTCGAGCAGAGCACCGCCACCGGAGCTCAACGCGGCCACCAGAGCTACCAGAGCAACCTTGGACGCATCCCGGTAGCGGTGGAACATGGACTCACCGGCGAAGAACCCGCCGATGGCCACGCCGTAAAGGCCTCCCGCGAGCTCGCCCTCGGGCGTCCACGCCTCAACGCTGTGTGCCCAACCCAGCTCATGCATCCGCACGTAAGCGTTGAACATGCGGCGGTTGATCCAGCGCCCGCGGCGGCGAGGGTCGGCGCAGGCGGTGACCACCGACTCGAAGTCGCTGTCGATGCGGATCTCGTACCGCCGGCACGAACGTCGCAGCGACCGCGGTACCAACAGGCCGTCCAGCGGGATAACGCCCCTCGGGTCAGGGGACCACCACGCCAAGTCGTTGCCCACGGGCATCGGGAACAGCCCGCAACGGTACGCCGCCAACAAGGTGGCCGGCTCGAGGTCGGCTCCGGTGCCCACCACCTCGCCGGCGCCCGCGAGAGCCGCCTGTTCCTCCGCCGTACAAGGGAAAACCCAGGCCGTCCCCGGCGGCTCTACGGGCAGATGGGCCACCGGGCCAGTTTGCCAAGCGGCGCGCCGCCCGGCCGTGGTTTGGGCCTGCATACGGCGCCCAGGCTGGGCCGGCGGTCAAGCGGATTTGAGCGATTCGCTGCTTCCTGCCCTGGTCCGGGCAGGCCGGGCGGCAAGAGTCGCGGGAGCGAGATCGGGCAGCATGTCGCGCAGCGCCCGCAGCGCTCGCGCAGACGAGCTCTTGACCGTACCGGGCGCGCAGCCAAGTTGCTTGGCGATGTCCGCCTCTGACAGATCCTCGAAGTAACGCAGCAGGAGGACCTGGCGCTGGCGCGTGGGCAGGCGGGCGAGCGCCTGGCGCACTAGCTCACGGTCGTCCACGGCGTCAGTCCTCGGCATCTCGACCAGCTCCGGCAGCTCCCCCACCGCCACCCGGGAGCCCCACTTGCGCCAGCTCGAGCGACAAGTGTTCACCACGATCTGGCGCACGTAAGCCTGCTGGCGCCAGCGTTCCTGGCCCGCCACCCTCGGCCATGCGCGCATAGCCTTCACGAGCGACGCCTGGACCGCGTCCTCCGCCTCTTCGCGGCGCCCCGTGACGGCCTGGGCCATGCGCACGAGCGCGGGCCGAGCCGACCGGGCGAGTTCGTCAAAACCAGTGGCCTCGGCAAACGCACCCGCCTCTTGCACCTCGGAACCGGTCCCTCCCACTTGGTCTCCTAACCTCAATTCTCCAAACAAGGCCTATCACCACCCTGACCCCACGAGGGCTGCGTATCGATGGGGAGGGCTTGCCATGAACAGTGGTAAGCGCAATCGCCCCGAGGCCCGGCGTTGAGAGCAGATTCTTGAGCAATGCTTTGCTGTTCTCTGGCCCAAGGTGCCACCGCGCCCGCACGGTCCGCCAGCTTGAAAGAGCTGATTTCGGTCCCTCCCGGCCTGCTGCGCTAGCGTTGCCCGGCGTGGCTGACCAGACCATGGCGCAACGCCTGGCCGAACTGGAGAGCCGCCGGCAGAGCGCGCTCCACGCCGGCAGCGAAGCCGCGGTGCAACGTCAGCATTCGCGGGGCAAGATGACCGCCCGCGAGCGCATCGCTTACCTCGTCGACCCGGGCTCGTTCCAGGAGCTGGACATGCTGGCGCGCAGCCGCGCCAGGGCGACGCCTGAGGAGTCGCGCTCGTACACCGATGGGGTCGTCACCGGCTTTGGCTCCGTGAACGGGAGAAAGATCTGCCTTTTCTCGCAGGACTTCACCGTGGTTGGAGGGACGCTCGGTGAGGTCTCGGGCGAAAAGATCCACAAAATCCTCGACTTGGCCGGCACCCTCGGTACGCCGCTGGTCGGCATCAACGACGGCGGCGGCGCCCGTGTGCAGGAGGGTGTGGTTGCCCTGCATTATTACGGCGGGATCTTCCGGCGCAACGTGGCAGCATCCGGAGTGGTACCGCAAATTAGCGTGATAATGGGCAGTTGCGCCGGGGGGGCAGTTTACAGCCCGGCCATTACCGATTTTGTGTTCATGGTGCAGGGCACGTCGCAGATGTTCATTACCGGGCCAGACGTCGTGCAGACCGTCACCGGCGAGAGCGTGACCCACGAGGAGCTCGGCGGAGCCCTGACCCACGCCACCAAGTCCGGCGTGGCCACTTTCGTCGCCCCCGACGAAAAGGCTTGCCTTGACCAGGTGCGCGAGCTGCTCTCGTACCTGCCGTCCAACCATCTCGAAGAGCCGCCCTTTGACGACCTTGGCGATGACCCAGAGCGCCTGGTCCCCCAGCTCGCGTCGGTCTTGCCGGCATCGCCGCAGGCACCTTACGACATCAAGCCCATGGTCAACACGTTGCTCGACAACGGGACCTTCTTCGAGTACCACAGGCTGTGGGCGCGCAACCTGGTGTGCGGCTTCGGGCGCGTCGGCGGGAGGGTGGTAGGAGCCATAGCCAACCAACCCCTGGTACTGGCTGGCGTGCTCGACATCGACGCGGCCGAGAAGGGTGCGCGCTTCGTTCGCACCTGCGACTGTTTCAACATCCCGCTCGTGACGTTCGTCGACACCCCAGGCTTCATGCCCGGCACCGACCAGGAGCACGGAGGACTGGCGCGGCGGGCGGCCAAGCTCCTCTATGCCTACTGCGAGGCCACCGTGCCCAAGATCCAGGTCGTGGTGCGCAAGGCGTACGGTTCTGCTTACGTGCTCATGGGCTCCAAGGCCTTGGGCACGGACTTGGCCTATGCTTGGCCAGGAGCGGAGCTGACCATAATGGGGCCCGAAAGCGCGGTCGACATGCTTTACCGTTCCGAACTGGCGGGAGCGCCGCCAGGCCGGCGGGCCGAACTGGTCGAACTGTACAAGGAGACGACAGCCAACCCGTACCTGGCCGCCGAGCGCGGTTATATCGACGCCGTAATCGACCCTGCACAAACACGCCGGGCGCTGTACCAATCCCTCGAAATGCTCGCCGGCAAGCGCCAGGACCCGGTGCCCCGCAAGCACGGGAATGTCCCCCTCTGAGCACGGTCACACTGTGAGCGCAGGCGGCCCGGGCGACGGCTCGCGCTGGCCCAGGTTTGAGGTGGTCCTGACCGGCTCGGCACGGCGGCCATCCCCGGGCGAGCTCGAGGCGATCGGCCAGGCCGTGGAGTTTGCCTTCGGCGCCCCGGCGCCTGCTCCGCGCGCGAAAGGCCGGGAGCGGACAGGGCCGAGCCTGAGCACGTGGCGCTTCGCCGGGCGTTGGTGGCGAGAGGGCTCCGGGGCGAACTACGAACGGTGCCGGTGAGCTCTTCCGCCCGTATCTCGCGCGTCCTGATCGCCAACCGTGGCGAGATAGCGGTAAGGGTGGCACGGGCCTGCCGGGACTTGGGCCTGACCTCGCTTGCCATCTACTCCGAGGCCGACCGAAGGGCCATGCACGTGCGCACGGCCGACGAGGCCTACGCCGTCGGCAGTGCTCGTGCGACCGACAGCTACCTCTCAGCCGCGAACATCTTGGGGGCGGCGCGCCGTGCCGGGGCCGACGCCGTGCACCCCGGCTATGGTTTCCTCGCCGAGAACGCTGCCTTCGCCCGCGCGGTGCAGGCCGCTGGCCTCGTGTGGGTCGGGCCCAACCCGGAAGCGATCGAGCTGATGGGCGACAAGATCAGCAGCCGGTCGGCCGCGGCACGAGCCGGCGTCCCCGGGGTGCCGGGGACCGATGTGCCACTTTCGGGACCGGGGGAGGTGGTCGACTTTGGCCGCGCCCATGGCTGGCCGGTGGCCGTCAAGGCCGCGTTCGGCGGGGGCGGCCGGGGGATGCGCGTGGTTGCCTCCGAGGAGGAGGCGGCTGAGGCGCTGGCAGCGGCGCAGCGCGAAGCGCAGGCCGCTTTCGGGCAACCCGCGTGCTACCTGGAAAAGTACCTGTCGTGGCCGCGTCACGTCGAGGTGCAGGTCTTTGCCGACGCACAGGGGAACTGCGTGCACTTGGGCACCCGCGACTGTTCGGTCCAGCGCCGCCACCAGAAGCTGGTCGAGGAGGCCCCGGCACCGGACCTGCCTCCCGAGATAGCCGACGCGATGGGCCGGGCCGCGGTGGACGTCGCCCGCAGTTGCCGGTACGTGAACGCTGGGACCGTCGAGTTCATCTACCAGGACGGGGAGTTCTATTTCCTGGAGATGAACACGCGGATCCAGGTCGAGCACCCGGTTACCGAGCTGGTGACGGGCCTCGACCTGGTCGGTCTGCAGCTGCTTGTGGCCGGGGGCAGCCGGCTGCCTTTCGCCCAGGACGACATCTGCTGGCAGGGCCACGCCATCGAGGCCCGGGTCAACGCCGAGGACCCGTCGGGCGGACGTTTCACGCCCTCCCCCGGATTGATCACCCGGTTGCGCCCGGGCGGAGGCCCGTGGGTGCGCACCGACGCTGGCTACGAGGCGGGCGACGCCGTGAGCCAGCACTACGACAACCTCCTGGCCAAGGTCGTGGCGTGGGGCCCCGACCGCGAGAGCGCCCGGCGCCGGCTGCTCCGTGCCCTCGCCGAGACCGAGGTGGAGGGCGTAGCTACCACGATCCCCGCCCACCTGGCCGTGCTCGCGCACGACGATTTCGTGCGCGTGGAGCACTCGACGACCTGGTTGGCGCAGCGAGTGGACCTGAACGGCCTGGGCCGGGGGGAGCAGGGACAGCGCGGGGCGGGGGCCGCCGGCGGGGCGGGGGCTAGTGCGTGGCGGGAGGCCGAGGGGCGCCGCAGCCTCGAGGTGGAGGTCAACGGCCGCCTGTACGAGGTAGGCGTCTGGCTCCCACCCGACTACGTCGCCCTCTCCGGCGGCGCTGACCGTAATCGCGCCGGCGAGGCCGGGGCGCCCGCGGTGGGCCCGGCGCCTAGCACGGCGGCCGCGCCCGAGGTCGGCCGGCACCCGGGCGCAGAGGCGGCAACCATCACCGTGCCGATGCAGGGCACGGTCGTGAAGGTCCTGGTCCAGGTGGGCGACAACGTCGAGCAAGGCCAAACCATATGTGTCCTAGAAGCGATGAAGATGGAGAACAACATCGTCGCCGAGCTGGCCGGCACCGTGATCGCTGTGAAGGTGGCGCCGGGGGCCTCGGTGGGCGCCGGCGACGTCGTCGCCGTCCTCGGGCCGAGGACTGGTCAAAGCGTAAGCGGGGATGACTAGGTCCTCCCGGGAAGCGCCTCGCCACGGTGCCACGCCGCCTCCCTGACACGCCGGGCCGTCCACCGGGTTCGCCTCCATGTCGAGATTGGCAGGAGTACACAATTGGGCCTAAACTGAGTTTTCCCCCATTGTGGATGAGTTGTGGAAAACTGTGGGATCGAGCTGGGGACTAGGTGCTGCGGGCCACCATGTCGGCATGTGTAAAGTGCCGGTGTTAGCCTCAAGCCCAGGTATGCCCAACACGTCGACGGCTTGGCGGCGGCAACTTGGCGGCCCATTTAGGGCCCAAGGACGGGTTGCTGGCGCGCCGGGTAACGGATGAGCCCCGGCGACCAGGTCGGGCAGGCCCAAGTGCCGAGCGGTCAGAGTGGCCACGGTTCGAGCTTCCTAACCGTCCTGCTCGAGGACGCCCTCGCTGCCAACGGGCTCGAGACATGGCCTGTTGAGGGGTTCCCGGGTGTCCTTACCGGCTCGGTCGAAGGCACCTTTGGCCAGTGGAACTTCTTCGCCCAAGGCGACGAGGACTCGCTCGGGGTGGTCGTCTACTCGGTGTTCCCGGGCAACGTGACGGAGAACAGACGCCTCGCTGTGGCCGAGCTAGCCACCCGTGCCAATTACTTGCTGCGTTACGGCAGCCTGGAGATGGACTTCTCCGACGGAGAGGTACGGGCACGGACCAGCGCTCGGGGTGGCCCCGAGGCCCTCGACTTCAATGTCATCTCTGAACTGGTACGGACCAACTTAGAGGTTGCGGAGCTGTTCTTCCCGTCGGTGCAGGAGGTGGCGGTGGAAGGGGCGCCGCCGGCTAAGGCGATCTCCCGGATGCTGGAACGCCTGAGCCAAGGCTGACCCGCCGCCGCCACTGACCCGTCGGCCCGCTAACCGCGCCACTCCCGTCAGACCAGCAGGCAACGACCAGACCCGCCGACTGCCCGGCCCACCACACTTGCCCCGAAACCCCTCTCTTCGGCCAGGTCGATAGCAGCCGGCGCATCTTCTCGGGCCACGGCAAGCACCATACCGAGCCCCATATTGAACGTCCGCCACATTTCCGCGTCGCTCACGCCGCCGGCGACCTGGACTTCCCCGAAGATGCGCGGCTGCGGCCACGAACTGGCGTCGACGATGGCGTCCACGTCCGCCGGCAGGGCACGCGCCACGTTGCCGGGGATCCCGCCCCCGGTTATGTGCGCGACGGCGCGCACGTCAAACCCGGCTAGCAGGGCGAGCACCAAGGGCGCGTAGATGAGCGACGGCCTGAGCAGCTCGTCCGCCAGGGAGAAGCCCGCCCCTGGCCACGCTTCACCGGCCAGCTCACGCCCGGTCCCCTCAGGGCCCAGAAGCGCTGCCCGCGCAAGAGAGTACCCGTTGCTACGCAACCCCCGCGAGTGGAGGCCGACCAGGGCGTCCCCGTCACGGGCACGGTGCTCCCCACCCGGCCCGAGCAGGTTGTCGCGTTCGACGATGCCCACCGCGAAGCCGGCCAGGTCCATGTCGCCGTCAGGCAGCTGCCCGGGGTGCTCAGCCAGTTCGCCACCCAAGATGGCGCACCCGGCCAGCCGGCAGCCCGCGGCGATGCCGGACATTATCGAACCCACCGCACGCGGGTCGAGCCGGCCCCACAGCTGATAGTCGAGCAGGAACAACGGCTCGGCCCCTTGGCACACAAGGTCGTCGACGCACATGGCTACGAGGTCGATCCCGATCGTGTCGAGCTGACCCGTCCGGACGGCGAGGCTCAGCTTGGTGCCCACGCCGTCGGCGGACGCCACCAGGACCGGTTGGCGGTACCCGGTGGGCAACGCGAACAAGCCGCCGAAGCCGCCGATCCCCCCGATCACCTCGGGCCGGGAAGTGCTCTCGACCGAGGCGCGCATGAGGCGCACGGCCTCCTCGCCGGCGTCGATGTCCACGCCGGCCGCCGCGTAGGTCAGGGGCTCGCGGCCGGCGTCCACGCCACGTCCTGCCACCGCGTCCCGGGGGCAGCCTCTCCCGTCCCTTTGGGTTGGCGGGCCGGGACTGGCACCGGGTAGTCGCCTGTCAGACAAGCGTCGCAGAACCCGGCCCCCGGTACGCCCGTAGCCCGCTTCAGGGCTTCGAGCGACAGGTAGGCCAAGCTGTCGGCCCCGAGGTAGCAACAGATCTCGCCCACTTCGAGGTCCGCGGCCACGAGCTCGGCGCGAGTGCCGGTGTCGAGGCCGTAATAGCACGGCCATCGGTACGGAGGCGACGAGATGCGCAGGTGAACTTCCTTGCTGCCCGCCTCGCGCAGCATGGCCACCATGGCCCGAGTTGTGGTCCCGCGCACGATCGAGTCGTCGACGACCACCAAGCGCCGGCCAGCGATGGCCTCACGCAGCGGGTTGAGCTTCCGGCGCACCCCGATGGCTCGCTGGCGCGGGTCGGGGTCGATGAAAGTACGCCCGATATAACGGTTCCTCACCAACCCGTGCCCGTAGGGGATGCCGCTGCGCCGCCCGTAACCTTCGGCGCCGGGGACGCCGCCCTCGGGCACGCCGATCACCAGGTCGGCTGCCGCAGGGGCCTGCTCGGCAAGCAGTTCTCCCATGCGCACCCGCGCCGCGTGCAGTTCCTGGCCGTACAGGCGGCTGTCGGGGCGGGCGAGGTACACGAACTCGAACAGGCACAACTTGGGCTCGACTGCAGCCGGGGGCCAGGGACGATAGCTCTGGCAGCCGTCCGCTCCGATGACGAGCAGCTCTCCGGGCTCGACCTCGCGCACAAAATGTGCCCCGGCGATATCGAGCGCCGGTGTCTCGGAGGCCAGCACCCAGCCGTCGTCCCGTTTGCCGAGGCATAGGGGCCGGAACCCATTCGGGTCCCGCACCCCGATGAGCTGCGAGCGGTCGGCCAGCACCAGAGAGAAGGCACCATGCAAACGCGGCAGCGCGAGCACCAAGGCCTCCACCAGGTTTTGAACATCGCCTGGCCCGGTCCCGTCGCTCAGCGAGGAGGGCGGCGCGGCCATTTCGATCTGGCGTGCGAACAACTCTGCCATGAGGTCCGAATCGCTCGTGGCGATGCCCGGGAGCATACCCATCAATGCCGTCAGCTCTTCGACGTTGGTCAGATTGCCGTTGTGGGCAAGGGCAAATTCGGTACCACCGGCCTGGCGGTACATGGGCTGGGCATTGTGCCAAGAGGAGGCCCCTGCAGTCGAGTACCGAGTGTGGCCGATGGCCAGGTGGCCCACCAGGCTGGCGATCTTGTAATCGTTGAAAACCTGGGCCACGAGGCCCATGTCCTTCATAACGAGCATGGTCTGGCCGTCGCTCACGGCCATACCGGCTGATTCCTGGCCACGGTGCTGCAGGGCGTGCAGCCCGTCGAACACGATCGCCGCGACGTTGCGGCCCGGCGCGTAAATGCCGAACACGCCGCAGGCTTCGCGCGGGCTGTCGCCTCCGGTGCCGCCGTTCACTCGCCCATTCTCGCACGGCGCGCGGCACCACCGGCGAATGCGCCCGGACGAGCGCGGCCCGTTACGGTGGGCAATGTGATCGACCTCCACGTGCACTCGAACGTCTCCGACGGCAGCGACAGCCCCGACGCCCTGGTGGACATGGCCGTAAAGGCCGGGCTGGCGGCGTTCGCTTTGACCGACCACGACCGCCAAGACGGGGTGGAACCCGCCCGCCGCAGGGCCCGGCAGGCTGAGATCGACCTGGTCCCGGGCGTGGAGATCTCCTGCTACCACAGTGGCACCATGCACATGCTCGTCTATTTCCTCGAACCGGGCGAGGGGCCGCTGCAAGACGAACTAACGCGCCTTCAGGTCGCCCGGGACAACCGCAACGAGGTGCTCGTCCAGCGCCTGGGCGAGCTCGGCCTGCCGGTGACCATGGACGAGCTGATGGCCGAGTCGGGAGGCACCGGCGCCGGGCGCCCTCATGTCGCCGCCATCCTCGTGCGCAAAGGGTACGCCACCTCGGTGCAGGACGCATTTGACAAGTACTTGGCCAAAGGGCGGCCGGGGTACATGGAAAAAGAGCGTCTCGACCCCGTCCACGCGATAGCTTTGGCGCTCCAGTCAGGCGCGCTGCCGGTGCTCGCTCATCCCCTTTCCTTGGGCCTGCCGCCAGCGGGAACTCAGTCGACGGTGGAGGAACTGGCCGGCGCCGGGCTTGTCGGGCTCGAAGCCATCTACGGCCGCTACAGCAAGGACGAACGAGCCGGCCTCGCCGTCATGGCCGCCAGGGCAGGGCTCGCCATCACCGGCGGCTCGGATTACCACGGCACTTACAAGCCGGACCTCGACCTCGCCACGGGGCGGGGCGACCTCCACGTCCCCGACAGTGCCCTCACCGCCTTACGCGACCGGCTGCCCGCCTGAGCGGCCCTTCCGCCCTTTGAGCGCCGTGCCTGCCCAACTCAAGCCCTGGTTGGCTCCTGCGAGCGTGCAGGCAGCAAAAACGGCGGCGGCGTCAGGGCTGGCTTGGTTCGTCGCCGCCAACGTCATTGGCAACCAGATCCCTGTGTTCGCCCCCCTGGCGGCGCTGCTGACGGTCCAGGTGAGCGTGTGGGAATCGGTTTCCCGTGGCCTGCAGCGGATCGCGGGCGTGGTGGTGGGCGTGCTCGTTGCCTACGGCTTCGCCCGTTTGGCGGGGATCAACGCATGGTCGGTCGCCCTGGTCATATTCTTTGGCCTCCTGATCGGCAGGGCCATGCGCCTGGGCCAGCAGGGCTCGGTGCAGGTACCCGTAAGCGCCCTGCTCGTGCTCGTGCTCGGCGCCACCACCAGCGGGTACGCGCTAGACCGAGTCGTCGACACGGCCATCGGGGCAGGGTTCGGCATCGTTGTCAACCTGGTCGTGTTCCCACGGACGCACCTCGCCGAGGCCGAGGCCGCGGTCCGCGACTTCACCGGCGCCCTCGCCGCCTTGCTCGTAGAGATGGCGGCACAGCTGGTCCCGTCCGCCGCCGGTGCTACCGATGACGGCGCAAACCTGGCACGGGCCAGGGCGCTGAACAGCAAGCTCGGCGCTGCCTCGGGTGAGGTGCAGCGGGCCGCCACCGCCGTTCGCTGGAACCCGGCGGCCCGGCGCGACCGGCCGGCTGTCGAGCGGTTGCAGGCTGCTGTCATCGTCTTGAGCCTGGTCGAGCGGCCGGCTCGGGGTATGGCCCGGAGCCTGGCCGAGGCACCGCCCGCCTGGTCGATGCCCGCCGAAGTCGCTGAGCCTCTGGCCGCCTTGCTGGAACTCGTCGCGTCCGAACTGGGCGCATGGGCGGCGCAGTTGCGGCCGACTGCCGATGGCGAGGATAAGGCACCTGCCGCACCTGCGGCACCTGCCGCACCTACCGCACCTGCCGGACGTGCGGGAGACCTGGCGCACGAGGTGCTCGTCGCCGCCAGGACGCCCGCGGTCAGCACGGCGGCGGCGGCGATTGCCTCCGCTGTTGCCGTCGACGCCCGCCGCATCCACGAAGAACTGCAGGTGCCACTGCAAGCACCGCCCGCTCGCTCCAGAGAGCTGAGCTGGGGCACGATCTTCGGCCCCTGACAATCAGGCCGCGCGACCTCGGCTCAAGGCAAGAGGCGACGGATAGCCTCCATCGCGCGGCGCTTGGCCAGGATCAAACGTTGCTCGCGCGGGCTGAAGGCGAACACCACCGCCCCCGGCGACGGAGGCGGTGCCGCTGAGCAAGGACCGGCTGTACCAGCTGTACCGGCGGGACCGGCGTCGGTCCCGGCCGTGCCTGCTGCCTCGCCGGCGGCGCTGCCCAGCTCGGGCGGGACGGGGACGTCGGCCATGGAGAGCTGGTGGCGCGCAGCATCGATCGAAGCGATCGCCTGCTCGCGAGGGAGACCGGGCCAGGACCGCAAGCTCACGTGGAACTCCAGGCTGTCGCGGCGCGTCGGCACGAAATGGGCGACCTCGTAGTCGAGCAACTCGAGGCGCATGGCGAGCTCGAACAGCGACAACAACGACGCCGGCGTGTAGACGCCCGTGTGGACGTCCATGTAATTGCCCTTCTCGCGGTACTGGAGGCACATCGCCCAGGCCGCCACGTCGGCGTCGGGGACGTCTGACCGGCGTACGCCGTCGTAGTTGGCTGTGCCCGCCCACACGCCGTGGGTGTCAACCATGCCGTCGATCGTGGTCACGTGGGCAAAGAAATCGAACAGTTGGCTGTAAGAAGGCGCTCGCAAGTCCCGCAGGTACCAGTCCACCCAGTCCTGGGGCCGCGTTTCGAGCCGGTTTATGTCGAAGCAATAGCGCTTGTCCGGTACCACGAGCGAGACCAGGCCGCCGGGCGCCAGGACCGAGGCGGCATCTCGCAGCCAGCCGACCGGGTTGGCCAGGTGCTCGAGGACGTGGGAGGCGATGAGGTAACCGAACGGCCCATCGGCGCCGACTACATCGGAGAGCTCGGCGCCGTCCTTGATGACGTAATCGACCTCGACGATCTCGTCAAGGTGCGGCCGCATCAGCGAGTTCGCGCTGTAGGCGCGCCGCAGGTCCTCAGTGGAGCAGTGGTCCACGTAATAGATGGGCCCCTCGGACTTGTGCACCCGCGGCCGGTTGAGCGGGCCGATCTCGAGCCCGCGCGTGCCCGCCACGTCGATGAGGTGAAGAGCCGGGTCCTCCGAGGTCACCGCTCAGCTGGCCCGCAGGGCCTGGCGGGCGGCTTCGAGGGAGGGGAAGCTCTCCATCCGGCATACGCGGCCCTCGCTGAAGGTGAGCAGCAGCGAGCGGGCCCCACCCCCGGGGGACAGTTCGGGGCCAGCCGGCCCTTCGGGGAAAGAGTCGCTCCGCACGCTCACGAGGACCCGGTCCCCGGCCTCCTCAGCTGACATTTCGGTGATCCGCGCCCACTGGCCCGCTCCGGACTGGAGGACATGCGCCGCCTCGCGGCGGCCGTGGCAGGCGAGCTCGGGGCGCAGGCCCTGCCAGACGACTTCTTCGTCCATGATGTCGGCCAGCGCCTCGGCGCGGCCAGAACGTATGAGCTCGGCCCACGTCTGGACCACACGGCTGAGGTTCTCTCCCGCTTCAGGCATTGCCCGCAGTCTATGGGCCGTCCTTCCAACCGAAATGGTCGAGCGGCCCGGCGCCCGCACCTAGGTGCCAGCCCGCGCTGCCCTCGAGGGCGGCATGGACGAACTCGTTGGCCCGCTCGACAGACTCACGCACCGCCATTCCCTGGGCCAGGCCGGCGGCGACGGCCGCTGAGAAGGTGCACCCCGAGCCGTGCGTGTTCCCCGTCGCAATGCGCGGCCGGCTGATCTCCCAGCTCTCCTGGCCATCCCAGACGACGTCGACCGACACCGGCAGCTGGCTCAGGTGACCACCCTTCACGACGACGACCGCGGTGTGTTCCCCGAGCCGGCGGGCCGCCTCGCGGGCGTCCTCGAGGGTCGACAGCTCTCGGCCAAGCAAGACCGCCGCTTCCGCCACGTTGGGCGTGACGACGGCCGCCACCGGGAACAGGTGCCGCAAGCAAGCGACCATGGTGGCATCGTCGGCCAGGCGGGCGCCGCTCGTCGCCACAAGGACGGGATCGACGACCAGAGGTGGCAACCGATGGGAAAGGGACGCCACCTCCCGCACGATCTCTTCGCTAGGGAGCAGCCCCGTCTTGGCGCCCCTCACCGGCAAATCGTCCAGCACCGCCTCAACCTGCTGGCGTACCAACGCGCCGGGAAGCGCGTTCACGGCGCGGACCTCGATGCTGTTCTGGGCGGTTGTGCAGGTGATCGCCGTCGTCCCGAAGACCCCGAGGGCGGCGAAGGTCCGCAGGTCGGCCTGGATGCCGGCGGCGCCGCCCGAGTCCGAACCGGCGATCGTGAGAGCCACAGGCGGGGTCACCGGGACACCTCTGGCAAGGCCCCGATCACCCTGCAGATGTCGGCCGCGGCGGCTTCTGGGTCAGCCGGCGCCAAGACAGCCCCCATGACGGCCACTCCAGAGGCACCGGCGACCAGGCATTCGGCGGCGTTGGCGGCGCTCAGCCCGCCGAGCGCCCAGACGGGCAGCGGGGCAGCCGCCAACGCCCCGGTGCCGAGGACGGGCCCGTAGCCCGGCTTTGCAGCGGACGGGTAAATGGGCGAGAGTGTCGCCCAGTCATACCCGGCAGCGGCGGCCCGGGCCAGCTCGTCCCGGCCGTGGCACGACCGGCCCACCGGCCGCGGGCCGAACCCGGCCGGCTCCCATGGGTCGGAGGCGCCCAGCTGGATGCCGTCCGCCAACTCCGTGCCCGGCCCCGGGCTGGCCAACAGCACACCACCGGCGGCGTGGACGACCTCGGCCAAGGCGGCCGCCAACCGGCGGCGCGTTTGCGGTCGGGCCTGCTTGTCGCGCAACCACACCGCCCGGACGCCTCCGGCCACGGCCTGTGCGACCACTTGGGCGAGCGGGCGGCCACCCACCGCCGAACTGTCCGCCACCAGCACCAAGGGCGGCAGCGGCGCTGCGCCGCTCACAGTTCGGGCATCCCCGAGGACGCCGTGCTGGCCTGGCCGTGGTAGCGGCGAGGGATGCGGCCCGCCTGGTAGGCGAGGCGTCCGGCCTTGACGGCATGAGCCATGGCTTGCGCCATTACCTCCGGCTCGCGCGCCCGCGTCACCGCCGAAGCGACCAAGACGGCGTCGCAGCCCAGCTCCATGGCCAGAGCCGCGTCCGAGGCGGTCCCGATCCCGGCGTCGAGCACGACGGGCACGCTCACGAGGTCCCGCAGCAGGCTGATGTTGTGCGGGTTGCGGATGCCGAGGCCGCTGCCGATCGGGGCGCCCAAGGGCATCACCGCGGCACACCCTGCTCCCGCCAGTCGCTGAGCTATGACCGGGTCGTCGTTGGTATAGGCGAACACGGCGAAGCCGGACCGCACCAGGGTCTCGGCTGCGTCCAGCGTTTCCACGGGGTCCGGTAGCAACGTGAGCTCGTCGGCAATGACCTCCAACTTGACCCAATTGGTCTCGAGCGCCTCCCTGGCCGCGAGAGCGGTGCGGACCGCGTCGCGCGCCGTGTAGCACCCCGCGGTGTTGGGCAGCACTCGCACCCCGGCACGGTCGCAGACGTCGATCACCGACCCGCTCGTGCCCGGCTGTACCCGGCGCAGGGCGACCGTCACGACACACGCACCCGAGGAACGCACAGCCGCCTCCAGCTCTGCCATGTTGGCCGCACCCCCCGTGCCAAGGATGAGGCGTGAGCCCAAGGCCTCGCCGGCCACTGTCCATCCGTCCGTCCCGTTCGGCTGGTTATTGACGCTTGGCAGCCGCTCGATGCTCATCGCTCAACCCCCTGCCACGGCGTGCAGGACCTCGACCCGGTCGCCCTCGGACAGCTCCACCGATGGCCAGTCGGACCGGCGGACCAGCTCGGCATTGACGGCCACGGCCACGCCACGCGTGCCACATCCGAGGGAGGCGAGCACGTCAGAGACGGTGGCCCGGGCTTGCAGCACCACGTCCTGGCCGTTGAGCTGCACGCGCAAGCCTTGCGCCGCGCGGTTCCCTTCACCCATGGCACAGTGCCCCGTCCCTAAAGCGCGCGCTGCAAAAGGCTGCGGCAGGCCCGCTCACCGGCCGCCCGGCAAGGGCATCGCCCAGGGCTTCGGCGGTGACAGGCGTCAGCAGCACGCCGTGGCGGAAATGCCCTGTAGCCAGGAGAAGGCCGGGAGTAACGGCCGGGCCCAAGATCGGCCCGTTGTCGGGGGACCCGGGACGGAGGCGGGCTATGGCCTCGCTCAGCTCCACTTCCGCCAGCTCGGGTACCGCTGTCACCGCCCGGCGCAACAGGTCGAACACCGCCCCCGCGGTCACGGTCGTGTCGAACCCGGCCTCTTCGACCGTCGCCCCGACAACGATCTCACCCGTGGCCCGGGGCACGATGTAGATGTCGCGGCCCTGGTAGGGCACCCGCACGGTCCTGGCCAGGACCTGTCGCCCGGGCGAGCGCAAGCGGAGGATCTGTCCTTTGACCGGGCGCACGGGCGGCACGTCCTCGGGCGGCAAGCCGCCCACCTGGGCCGAATGGCAACCAGCCGCAAGCACGAACCGGCCGCCAGGCAAGGCTTCGCCGCTTTCCAGCACGGCCTGGTGCACGCCATGCGCCGGGCTAATTCGCAGCTGGCGCACGGCCTGAGGGCACAGACGCACTCCTCGGCGGACGAGAACGGCACGCAGCGCCCGCACCACCAGCCGGTTGTCGACCTGGTGGTCGCCTGGGTGCAAGAGCCCGGCGACGGCTCGAGGGCTGAGCGACGGCTCGAGGGCGCGGCAATCACGGCCGGAGAGCTCTTCGGCCTCGCCGCCCAACCGGCGCTGCACGTCCAGCGCCTCGAGCAGGGCCCGGTGGTCATCGGCGTCGAGTGCGACCGTCAGCATCCCGTCCCGGCGCAAGCCAACCTCCAAGCCGCTCTCGGCCTCCAGTTCGGCGGCGAACTCTGGCCACGCGACCGCTGAAGCGCGCAGCAGCGCGTGCAGCGGGCCCTCGCCCCAGCGCGCCTCGGTGGTCGTCCCGAGCATGCCGGCGGCCGCCCACGATGCTCCCTGCCCGATCGCAGGGTCACACACGGCGACGCTCATCCCGTCGCGAGCGGCGCGCCAGGCAACAGCCAGCCCGATGAGCCCACCGCCAACGACGACCACGTCGCTTGCGCCACCCGGGGAGGCCTTCACCTGCCGGCTCCGATCGCTCCTGCAACCCCGGCCATGAGCTGGCGGGCGGCGGCCGCGGGGTCGGCCGCCTCGGCGATCGCACCGATCACAGCCAGCCCGTGAGCACCCGTGGCGAGCACGGCCGCGACCCGCGCAGGGGTGATGCCCCCGATGGCGATAACAGGGACGCTCACCGCCCCGACCACCGCAGCCAAGCCTTCGGTACCGATGGGCTCCGGCAGGCCCGCCTTGCTGGTAGTCAGGAAGCACGGCCCGCAACCGATGTAATCGGCACCGGCAGCAACCGCTGCCCGGGCCTCGGCCGGGGTACGGGCCGATGCGCCGAGGACGCGGCCCGGCCCGAGCAGGGCACGGGCGTCAGCCACGGGGATGTCTTCGAGGCCGACGTGCACCCCGTCAGCCTCGACCACCACGGCGACGTCGGCCCGGTCGTCGATCATGCAGGTGGCACCCGCCTCCCGGCACAGGCTCACCACCCGGCGGGCCAGGTCCAGGCGTTGCCGGTCGCTGCAATCTTTGGCCCTCAGCTGCACGCAGGGCACGCCTGCGCCCAGGGCCGCACAAACCAAGCCCAGGGCCCGGGCCAGGTCGGCGCCCCCCTGATAGTTAGCGATGTAGTGGAGCCGGCCCAGCAACTGCGCTCCCTCCGCCGGTATGACCCGGATCAGGTTCAACGGTCGGGGGCGGTCGCAGCCCCCCTCTCAGCCCGGTCCCGCCGGGCTCCCGTGATACTCAGCACCAGGCTACACCTTGCAGATCCGGTGTCAGGCCCCTGACAGCGCAGAGGGCAAGGCACAGTCCCATGCCTCCCTGGCTCGCTCGAGGCTCAGGCTGAGCAGCCCTTCCACCACGATGCTGTCCCCGCCGCCAACGCCGATCTCGCGGCAGGGCAGGTGGGCCGCAGCGGCCCGGGCGGTCACGGCGAGCAGGTGGCGCGGCGCCACACTGGCGAGCACGCGCGAGGGGCCTTCGCCAAAGAGCTGCTCATGGTCGTCCACTCCCCCGGCCCGGCAACCGATGGCTCCTTTGACCGCCATTTCGGCCAGTGCCAGCCCGAGGCCGCCGGCGGAGATGTCGTGGATGCCGTCCACGAGGCGCTCGTTCACCAGCCCGGCCACCAGGGTGAGCAGCCGGGCGTGCAAGTCCAGGTCCAGGCTTGGGAGGCGCCCCCCGAGGTGGCCCCGGGAGGCGGCCCAGCGCGAGCCGGCCAACGATGTGGACGTCGCGCCGATGAGCAACAGATGGCTGCCCTCGACCAGCACGGGGGTGGGGATCGCGGGCGAAAGGTGCTCGATCAACCCGAGGGTGCCCACCACCGGGGTTGGGTGGATGTCGCTGCCGCGGCTCTCGTTGTAGAGGCTCACATTGCCGCCGACCACCGGGATGCCGAGCGCCCGGCAAGCCTCTGCCAGGCCGTCGATGGCCTCGGAGAGCTGCCACATGACCTCGGGGTGCTCGGGGTTGCCGAAGTTGAGGCAGTTGACGAGGGCCACCGGGCGGGCCCCGGCGCAGGCGACGTTGAGCGCCGACTCGGCTACGAGCAGGCGGGTGCCAGCCCGCGGGTCGAGGGCGCACCACCGCGGGTTGCCGTCGGTCGACAGGGCGATCCCCCGTGGTGGCGCCCCGGCTGGGGGCCGCGCCCCGGGGGCGGACAGGCGCAGGACGGCGGCGTCGGCCCCCGGCGCGAGGACTGTGTTCAAGAAAAGCTGGTGGTCGTACTGGCGGAACGCCCACGCTGGGTCAGCCAACAGGCCGAGCAGTTCCTCCTCCATCCCTCCGGTCGAGGCTGGGGCGGGCAGGAGGGCGGGGTCGTCAGCGGCCCAGCCGTCCAGCCAGGCCGGACGACAGCGGGGCCGGTCATAGGCGGGCGCGTCCTCATGCAGGCTGGCTGCCGGGACGTCGGCAAGGACGGGGCCGTCCCAGCCGTCCAGCACCCGGAGGCGCCCACCCGCGGTGACCCGGCCCACCACCGTGGCCCGTACCTCCCAGCGCCGGCACACCTCGACCACCTCGCCAAGTGCCGCCGGCGTGACGATGGCCAGCATCCGCTCCTGGCTCTCGCTGGTCATTACCTCGAAAGGAGCGAGCCCGGGCTCGCGCCGGGGCACGGCCGCCACGTTGACGTCCATGCCCACGCCGCCTCGCGAGGCGGTCTCGCTCGTCGCACAGGTCAGCCCGGCCCCGCCAAGGTCCTGGATGCCGACGACCAGGTGGCGGTCGAGCAGTTCCAGGGTGGCCTCGATCAGGCGCTTCTCCTCAAAGGGGTCGCCGACCTGGACATTGGGCCGCTTGGCCGCCTCCGCCTCGGGGTCTTCGCTGAACGCGGCCGATGCCAGCACGCTGACGCCCCCGATGCCGTCGCGCCCGGTCGTCGAGCCGAGCAGGACAGCCAGGTTGCCCTCCCCCACCGCCCGGCCGAGCACGAGGCGCTCCTTGGGCAGCACACCGCAGCACAGGACGTTCACCAGGGGGTTGCCTGAGTAGCACTCGGCGAACTCGAGCTCCCCGCCCACGGTGGGCACGCCCACGGCGTTGCCGTAGCCGGAGATGCCACTGACCACGCCGCTCGCCAGCCACCGGTTACGGGGCTCGTCCAGAGGGCCGAAGCGCAGGGGGTCCATGAGGGCCACCGGCCGTGCACCCATGGTGAAGATGTCGCGGATAATGCCTCCCACGCCCGTCGCCGCCCCCTGGTAAGGCTCGATGGCCGAGGGGTGGTTATGGCTCTCGATGCGGATGGCCACGGCTAGGCCATCGCCGGCATCGACTACCCCGGCGTTCTCGCCCGGGCCAACCAGGACCCCGGGCCCCTGGGTGGGGAGCCGGCGCAAGTGGGTGCGCGAGGACTTGTAGGAACAGTGCTCGCTCCACATGACCGCGTACATCGCCAGTTCGAGGTGGTTGGGATGGCGCCCGAGTGCCTTGTCGATCGCTTGTGCTTCGCCGTCGGTCAGGCCCAGCTCGCGGTGCAACGGGTCGCCCATACCCATCACCGTAGGCGCCGCCCCCGGCCCGCTACCCGTTCCGT
>DATJST010000251.1:0-2646 GCA_035503975.1 Acidimicrobiales bacterium
CAAAGGTGGTCCTTGCCGCCGTCTCGGTGTTCTTCACGACCTTGGTGGGCATGACCGCCGGCCTGCGCTCGGCAGACCAACTGACGCTCGATGTCGTCCACGCCTACGGTGGGACGGCTTGGGCGGTACTTATAAAGGTCCGGCTCCGTGCCGCCCTCCCCAGCTTGTTCGCAGCCCTCCGCATAGCTGCCCCGGCCGCCCTTCTCGGGGCGATCATCGGCGAGTACCTGGGCGGCAGCGATGGCATCGGAGTGGCGATGATCAACGCCGAGCAGTCTCTCGATGTGACCCGGGTATGGAGCCTGGCCCTTTTTGCTGCCGCCTTGGCCGGTGCCGGCTACGCCATTACGGGGGCCCTCTCCCGCCTCGCAACTCCATGGGCCCGGGGAGCGGCGGGCGGAGGAGGAAGTAGCTCAGGCGGCCGCCAGGACAGGACGGAGGGCACCTGGACCGTGCGAGCCGCGCGTTCAGCAGGCTTCCTGGCCCTCTCGGTGGGCGTCTCGCTCGGTTGTTGGGTCGGCTTCATCAAAATCTTCAACCTGAACTCCTACTTCGCCAAGTCGCCCACGGCGGTCTGGGACTACCTGGCCAACGGCCCGCTCGCGGCTGGCAACCGGCTCGAGCTCTGGCACGCCCTTGTCACGACCCTTCGCGACGCGTCGCTCGGCTACGGTGCCGGGACGCTTCTGGCGGTCCTAGCAGCCATGGCCGTTGTCAGCTACCGCAATGTCGAGGCCGCTTTCATGCCGGTGGCAGTCGTGCTGCGCTCCGTCCCGCTCGTGGCCATGACCCCTCTCATCGCGCTCGCCTTCGGCCGAGGCCTGCTGAGCGTCACGGTTATCGCCGGCATTGTCACCTTCTTCCCCACCCTGGTCAATGTCGTGGGCGGCCTCAGGTCTGCCGCGCACGAGTCGTTCCTCCTCATGCGGGCCTACAACGCCTCCAATTTGACAACACTTTTCAAATTGCGGCTGCCGAGCGCGCTCCCTTCGCTTTTTAGTTCCGCGCGCATCGCGGCGCCCGGGGCGATGCTTGGCGCCGTGCTAGCCGAATGGCTGTCCACGGGCAAAGGGCTCGGTTACCTAATGTTGGAGGCCAGTACCACTTCAGCTTTCACGCAGCTCTGGGCCGGGGTCGTGCTGATCACCCTTGTCTCGGCTGTGATATACGCGTTTGTTGGGCTCGTCGAGGTCCCGGTGCTGCGCCGTTTCGGGACGGCGCACTGAGGCGGCGCCGCCGGAGCGGGGGCCCCGGGCAAGCGTCGGAAAACCGGGGAGATGTCAAGAAGCGGCGGCCAGCTGCGAGGTCACGAGCTCTCCCGTAGTGCCGTCTATGAGCCCGAGGTCCGTGACGTGGGGACCGGGCAGGCAGGCGAGGCAGGAGGCGAAGACCTGCATGAGGGGCTGGCTCAGGACGCCCTCGGGGAGCCCCACGGACCGGGCGGCGGCGAGGAGCCGCTCTTGCGCCGCTGCAACCTCCGCGGCTGGCAGGGCGGAAAGGATCCCGGCAATCGGCAAGGCGATGTGGGCCAATACTGCACCCCTACTGGCGACTGCGACCCCGCCGTCCGATGCGATCACAGCGTTGGCAGCGGTAGCCATGTCGACCGGGTCACGCCCGAACACGACAAGGTTGTGGGTGTCGTGCGACACCGTGGTGGCGATGGCCCCCTCCCACTTGTCTCCCCAGCCGCTGATGAGCGCGAGTTGTGCCTTGGCAGCGACACGGCCGTGGCGGTGGACCACCGCTTGGAGGAGGTGCCCTTGGGGTACCACGACGGCGTCCCCGTCGAGATCGGCCTCAATTTCTCCCCATCGGGTCCCTATTATCCCGTCAACCGTGCGCAGGCGCGCTCGGCGGCCCAAACGGTGGCCCAACTCTTGGACGTCGGGGACCGTGCCGCCCAGGCGGAGCACGAAGTCGCCGGGGCTCATGGCGCCAAGGTGCACCGTCTTCAGGGGAGGACAGGCCGGGGCATCCGCACATGGCACGACCACTTCGCCGTTACAAGCCACCAGTCTCCCGCCGGCGTAGACCTCCCTCGCGCGGAAGCCCTCGAGGTCGTCCAGTACTACCAGGTCTGCCAAGCGCCCGGCGGCCACCGATCCGAGGTCAACCCTGCCGAGCCTGTATGCCGCGTGATAGGTCGCCGCGCGGATTGCCCGCACCGGGGCCATGCCGTACGCGATGAGACGCCGCACCAGATGGTCGACGCCTCCGTCGCTGAGCAAGGTGGCGGCAAATAAGTCGTCCGTGCAGAGCACGAGGTGCACCGGCAGCTCAGGTAGCGCGCTGAGCTCAGCTACGATCTCGGGCAATAGGGCGTCGATCATCCCGCGCAGCTCTACCGTCAACCCGGCCCTTAGGCGCCCTAGCACTTCGCCCGGGCCGAAGATCTCGTGGTCGGACTCGATACCGGCACACAGGTACGCCTGTAGCTCGGCGGGGCTGAGGCCAGCGGCGTGCCCAGAGATGAGCTTGCCACTGTCGAGGCCGGCTTTCACAACGCCGACCATGCGCTCATCTGCGCCAAGGACGCCGAGCATGTCCATTACCTCGGCCAAGCCGCCCACTTCGGGCCAAGAGAGCATGCGGGTGACGTCGTCGGGACGAAGATCGTGGCCAGAAAGCTCGAGCCCGGGTTGG
>DATJST010000252.1:0-4633 GCA_035503975.1 Acidimicrobiales bacterium
GAGACTCGGCAGGTAGGCGGGCAGGCTCATGACCACGCGAGCCCCGTTGGTAATATCGCGCACCGCTCCAGCGTGACTGCGCCCGTGCAGGGTGCGTCCCTGCGCCTGAGCCCACTCGCGAGCTGGGTGGCGTCGCTGCAAGGCAGGGCCGGTAACCGTGCGGCAGTGGGCGCGGTCGCGGCTTGGGTGCAGCGGGACCCGGTGAAGCTCCCTAGCCCAGAGTGCGAGCAACTTATCAATGCCGCCAAGGCGTTTTTGCAGGCCGCGCATGCGGCGTACACGGCGTCGCAAGGCCCCCCGCCGGCGCCCCTGGCGCCCATATGGCAGGACGAGTACACGGCTTGGGAACAACTCCTCAACGTTACGGCAATCCAGGCCGCCGCCAATGTCTCGGTACGTGCTCATCTCCAGCAACTGGCGGCCGGCCCGCACGCGGCTCAGGCCGCCGGGTTCAACCAAGCGGCGAACCGTATCCCGCCCAATGTGACCTTCCTCGGGTGCCCCGACCTGGTACAGCACATCGGCAACCTGGTCGGTGCGGCGCAGCAGACGCTCCAAGGGCTACCGGCGACGGGTGGCGAAGACGCTGGCCGGTTGGAGGGCCCGGCCACGTCGCAGTGCATGGGCGTCGCGGCCCTGGCCGGGATGACCTTCGGCCAGCTGAGAGCGGCAATACCACAGGCAGCCAACTTCAACAAGTTTTCCCAGAGCATTGGGCGCGGTCCAGGGCGCGGTCAAATTGGCGGCAAGGTCGGCCGGTCACGCTTCGAGTGGTTGTTCAATGACGGGAGCATGATCGCTATCGATGTGCCCGGAGAGGGCGTTGGCGAGAGGTTCTGGGTCAGCATGCTCCCACACGCCGAGCGCCGTGCCGGGAACCCCAATTCGCACGAGCACTTGTCCGACAACGGTCTGGTAGTACCCGCTACTTCGCACCCCGCACATATCCAGTTTGACTGGCGCCACAATTCACTTCGAGATTACATACACAGCCAGGGCGGAGAAATGCCGGCTTACAAGTACAAGGAATAGGTTCAAGCGGCCGCTCGTGCCTCGGTACGGCGGTCCCGCTCCTCGGTGGTTCTCCGGTGATGTAGATCTGGGCACGCACCATATGTGGCTGCAGGACGCATCACACAGCCTGGACAAATTGGGTGGCCAGCAATATCGGGACCGCGAGCCACCAGAGGTGTTTGGGTGGCCAGGCGGGGCGTACTAGGGCTTGACCATGCGCAGGTTGAGCGGGTAGCGGTACTCCTGTCGGCGCGTCACGGCGATGATTGCCTGGATGGTCCAGACCAAGCTGACTACCCAGGCCACGATGTAGGCCGGGATGAGGATGACCAAGAAAATGCCGGCGGTGAGGATCGCCAGCGGTATGCCCACAACCGTGATGCCGATGCTCACGATCAGCACGGTGAGCTGAAAATTGAGCGCCTCCGTGGCTTGCACCTTGTTGTAGCGGTCCGAAGCGTCGGTGACGGCGTAGATGATGAGGGGCAGGATCACTCCCCCGATGAAAAAGCCGAGGTGGGCGAGGAGCGCAGGCGTGGTCGAGGGCTCGGCCAGCGGCGCGACGTAGGCGTAGGGGTACGGAGCGGGACCGGGCGCCGCCCATCGCGTACCGTCCCAGTAGCGAGGTGCACCGGTCGCGGGATCGGGGTACCACCCGGGTGGCGGCCCGGGGGGAGGGGGGCCGACCGCCGGCCAGGGCGCGCTCATGCCGCCATCGCCGGCTCGGCCAGGCCGTGCGTGGACAGGGTGCCGACCCGCAGTCCCGCCGACGTCCACAGTTCCGACAGCAACGGCAGTGTGGCCAGGGTGGCCTTCCAGCTACCGGGCGCCGAGGTGCAGTCCGAATCGTGCAGGAGCACCGTGGCCCCCGGTACGAGCGTGGCTTGGACGTCGGCGACGATCGAGTCACGGGTGGCCCGCGCCCGCCAATCGCGGCCCCAGGTCGTCCACAGCACCGTCTGGAGGGACGCCCGCCGGGCGGCCCACAACGTGGAGCTCGACACAGCCCCGTAGGGGGGGCGCACCCAGCGCGGGGCCTGCCCGGTGAGGTCACCCAGCAAGTCGCGGGCGGCCAGCATGTCACGAGACACCCAAGCGGGCCCCCGCCCGAGGTGGTTGGAGTGGCGCGAGCCGTGCACTGCGACCTCATGTCCCCGCTTGGCGACCTCGGCGACCAGGTCCGGGGAGGAGCGGGCCATCGTGGCAAGCATGAAGAACGTCGCCTTCCACTCGAGGTCGTCCAACGCATCGAGGAACGACGGGGTCGAGGCCCGGTCCGGGCCGTCGTCGAAGGTGAGCGCGATGTGGCCGGCCACCCCGACTCCAGCCAGCTCGGGCAGGTAACGGTTGCGCGCCCAGCGCACACCGGAAATGGCCGGTGCCAATTGGACGGCCAGAGCGGTGGCGGCGAGGGCCCCGGCCGCCACTCCCAGGGCGCCCGCAGCGGCTCCAGCCACGGCCCGGGCGCTCAAGACAGGCCCCCCAGCGGCCCGAGCGCCAAGCCGTCGCTGGCCAGTTGCAGGCGCAGGTCCTCGAGGACGGCCACCAGCTGGTCCGAGCTCATGAGCTGGCCGTCAACCTCATAGATATGGCCGCCCTGGAGCGCCGGCAGAGCGAGCAGCGACCGCGGGTACGGGCCGCTCGGGGGCAGCGGCAGGGTGGTCTCGGGCACGACCATCTTCAGGTGGTGCGCACCGGCGTCAACCAGGTCAAACGCGCTAAGGCTGCGGTCGGGCACGAGCCCGTCCACCGCCTCGCCGGCTATGGCCGACAAGAGCTGCACCGAGTGGGAGTCGGACTGGGCCACGGCCCAGGGTGCGGCCGGGGCGCCCGGTGAACCCGGTGGGCAACCGAGGCCGCCGCTTTGGATGTCGATGCCCACAGCGGAGTAGTGGCGCACAGCGCCCGGCTCCAGCTCGGCTGTGTGCAAGTCGATGATGGCGCTCGCCCCGGTCATGAGCAGTGCCTGTTGCACCGCGGGGTCCACAAGTTCCTGGTCGTCCAGGCGGGCCCCGACATAAATAGTGTCCGGCTGGCCCGGAGGAGGATGGGCGACCCCCGCCCCCGCCGCAGCCGCCACCCCGACGCCCGTGGTCATGCCGACCCAGCTCATGGCGCCGACCAGAGCAATGGTGTACGCCACCCGAGCCAGGCGAGCCTGCGGCCGCAGCCGCGGCCTCGGCGGCGCGCCCCAGGTACCAACCTGGGCTACGGCCCGGGATGCGTCGGCCGAGAACAGCTGGGCGGCCGCGGCCAGCTGCGCCTCCCACCGGGCCCCCCGGGCGCACAGCTCGTGCAGGGTGCGTACCAGATCTCGGTTCTCCCGGGCGAGAGAACTTACCCCGGCGGCGGCCATGGCGGCCGCGCTCTTGCGCCCGTGCCCGGGTATCGGCCGGAAGCTCACCAAGGGCAAGCCGGCCCGCATCGCCTCCAGTGACGTGAGCCCACCGGCGTTCTCCACCAGGGCGTCGCAGGCGGCCATCACGGCGGGCATGTCGTCGGTCCAGCCGAGGATGATGGCGCGGTACCCACGCGCGCGGGCGACCCGCTCCAAATCGGCTTGCAGGCGGCTGTTGTGGCCGCAGACGACGACCGGCACGAGGCCCGGCTGGCGCGCCAGCAGCTCTACGGTCTCGCGCACGGTGCCTACGCCCCAAGAGCCCGAGGAGATGAGCACGGCGTGCTCGGCGGGGGCGAGGCCGAGCCGAGCGCGCTGCGCTTCGCGTTGCGGCGTGGCGTGACCGAACCCGGGGCCCACGAGTGGGGCGCAGGCCATGCTCGGTCGCCCGGTGCTCCGCGCGACGGAGGCCACCGTGGCCGGGTGGACGGCCAAGTTGAGGTCGATGCCGCGGTGCGCCCAGAAGGGGTGGTAGCCGAAATCGGTGATGAAGTTGACGGCCGGGACCCTCAAGGCGCAGTCGCGTGCCCAGGGCATGTAACGTCGCGGCCCCGGCCAGCGCGCCCGGCGGCGCATGTCCCCAAGGACCTGGGTGGCGACGGGGTACGTGGACACGACTACGTCTGCTTGGGTCTCGGCCACCCAGCGCCGCACGGCGCGCCGGGTCCACATGCTGAGGAAGCGCGACAAGGGCCGGAGCAGGAAAGGGAACCAGTACCAGATGCCGAAGGCCAGCTCGTAGGCCCACGGGGCATGCCTCAGCTCGGCCTCGTAGCTCTTGCTCAGCGCCTGGCCGATGTGCAGCGGCGGCGCCTGCAAGAAATCGACGACGGTCGCCGTGTGCCCTTGTTCGCTCAGCCGGCGCGCCAGTTCCCGGGCATTGCCCGCGTCACCCGCTCCGACCGTCGCCGACACGATCAGGACGTTGAGCGGCTCGTCGATATGCCGCGCCACGCCTCGAACTCTAGCGCCGCGACCCGGGCTGCCCCCATTCCGCCGCTGCGAGCGGCTACTCGACTGGCAGCTCGCGGACAGCCGGGAACATGAGCTCCATGTAACCGGCGACGTTCTGTGCCCCTGCGCGAGACCTTCTATCCGCGCTCTATCCGCGCTCCAGGTCACGGCCACATATCAGGTGCACAACGAGCCCTGTCCAACCGGTTTGGTGTGAAGCACCGAGACCGGCACCGGTGTCGCCATGGAAGTACTCGTGGAACCACA
>DATJST010000253.1:0-22814 GCA_035503975.1 Acidimicrobiales bacterium
CTGGCGGGCCGGTGGGGCAAGGCCCTGCGCGCCGATTTGCGCCGCTTGAACCGCTGGAGTTATCACGACCGCGTCTGGTTGCGCAACGTAATGCACCACCGCGGCGTCGCGGACCTGCCCACGGGCAAGTTCAATGCCGGCCAAAAGCTGAACGCTGCGTTTGTGCTCGGCGTGATGGGCGTGATGCTGATGACCGGGTGCATCATGCGCTGGGTGTACCTATGGCCGGTACCCTGGCGCACCGGCGCCAGTTTTGTCCATGTGCTCTTCGCCTATTTGCTCGTCATTGTGGTTGCCGGCCACGTGTACATGGCACTCACCCACCCGCAGGCCCTGCGCTCCATATTCACCGGCCGGGTGAGCCGTGACTGGGCCAAACGGCACGCGTCAGTCTGGCTCGAGGAGGTCGACCGCCAGGAGCAGGTCGCCGGCGAGGGTACGGAGCGCGTTTCAGAGCGCGCCCCCGACCGCGTCGATGCCCCGCGGTAAACGGGCGGGGTCCCATCCCAGCAGGTCGACCGCCATGGCAAAGGCGAAGCGGTCGGTCATGCCGGCCACGTAGGTGATGGCACGGCGTACCAGGCCCACGTCGGTGCTTCTCATTTGAGCGGTGTTGTCCTCCGGCGCCGCGCGACCTGTGGACGGCGAGACCCGCTCGGGGTGGGAGACGAAGAACTCAACTAGTGCCGAGAGGACGCTTACAACTGCGCGGCCCTGAGCGACCGATTCGGGGCGGGTGTAAATGCGGTCGTAGTTGAACTCCCGCAGCGCTGCCAGTGCCTGCGCGTACCTCGCTGCCATCCCGATCTCGCCGGTAGTAACGATCGCCTCTACCAGCGCGTTTATGAAGCAGTTCAGTTGCCGGGCACGGGTGGTGCCCGCCACCTCGGCCACTTCGGCGGGCAGGTCCGCAGGGTCGACGATGCCTACGCCGGCCGCGTCCTCGAGGTCGTGAGCGCAGTACGCACAACGGTCGGCCCAGCTCACGACTGCTCCCTCGGGCGTGCTCGGGTTGGGGAGCGACCAGCTGTGGTGCCGGATGCCGTCCAGGGTCTCCTGGCACAGGTTGAGCGGTGCGAGCACGACGTCGGCGCCCCAGATGGCGTGGTTGTAGCCCTCGGCCAGGTAAGGGGTGAAAGCCTCCTCGCTGGCGTGCCCGCCCGGTCCGTGGCCGCAGTCATGGCCGAGGGCGATCGCCTCGGTCAGCGAGACGTTCAGGCCTGTTGCCCGGGCCACCGCGGTTGCCACTTGGGCGACCTCCAGCGCGTGCGTGAGCCGCGTGCGCTGGTGGTCCCGCGGGAACACAAAGACCTGCGTCTTGCCCGCCAGGCGCCGGAAGGCACTCGAATGCAAGATACGGTCCCGGTCACGCTCGAAGCAGGTGCGCAGTGGGTCGGCGCCCTCGGGCATGGCCCTGGTGCCCGCGCCCTTGGCCCGGGTTGCCCCCGGCGTCAGTACGAGCTCTTCGGCGTCCTCGCGAGCTTGCCTGTCAACAAGGGAGGCAGTGGCGCGCGGGCGCCCGTCGAGCCCGTGCGCCACCACTATCCCGGATTGGGAAGTGCTGCCCTGCATGGTCGCCGCCCAGACATCTCCCGGCGAGCTCGACCGGGCGGGTTGGCCCTTTGCCACGCATCTACCGTAACTGCTGGTCCCCCTGGCCAAGGGCCCGCCCCTCTGGCGGCACTGGTCAGGTAAGCTGCGGCCGGAAAATGCGCCGTGCCGGGTGCGACCTGCCGGGTTTCAGCCCGGCGGGGGTCGCGTGTCGGCCCAACCAGGAGAAAATGCGAGTGGATGTCCGTATTGGGATAACCCAGGCGCCCAGGGAGATCGAAGTCGAGCTGGCCGAGACCACCAGCGCGGACGATTTGGTGGCCAAGGTCGAAAAGGCCGTGGCCGCCGGCACCAGCATGTTGTGGCTGACGGACAAACGTGGCCGCCGGGTCGGCATCCCGGCGGCGAAGCTCGCCTATATAGAGCTCGACACGGGTGCCGAGACGCGCCGTGTGGGCTTCGGAGCCGCCGTTTGAGCTGCCCCTGTTCGAGGGCGTCGGGTGGCTGAGCCCCCAGTACTGGAGCGCAAGCTCCTATTCGTCACAGGCAAGGGTGGCGTTGGCAAGACGACGATCAGCGCCGGCCTGGCCCTGCTCGCGGCGGCCAAGGGTAAGCGGACCTTGGTGTGCGAGCTTGACGCCAAGGGTGACCTCGCTTCGTGTTTTGAAACCGCGCCGACGCGTTTTCAAGAGCGCGAAGTGCTGCCCGGGTTGTGGGCGATGTCCATGGACTCTGAGGCTTCGCTGCGCCAGTACCTGTCCCTCCAGCTCCGGCTGCCACGTGCGGCCGGCGTTGGTGCAGTAGCCCGCATGTTCGATTTCGTAGCCTCCGCCGCGCCCGGGGTGCGCGAGATAGTCACCGTCGGCAAGCTCTGCTGGGAAGTACGCGAACGCCACTATGACATCGTGGTAGTTGACGCCGTGGCCAGCGGCCATATCGTCGGCCAGCTGGCCGCCCCCCAGGCGATCAACCGTCTGGTCCAGGTGGGCCTGGTGCGCCAGCAGACCGACTGGATGCTTGACATTCTTTCCGATCCGGCCATAACGGGAGTGCTCGCGGTCGCCACTCCAGAGGAAATGCCCGTCGCCGAGACCATCGAGCTCGTTGGCCGTCTGGCCAGCGAGACCACAGTTTCGCTGGCTGGCATCGTCGTCAACCGGGTGTTGCCCGAGCTTTTCGTGACCCGCGAGGAGCAGGCCTTCGATGCGCTGGGAGAGCCGGCGGCGGTCGACATCCTGGCTGACGCGCTGGGCGGGCGTCCCGAGCCCTTGCTCGACGCCGCCCGCCTCATGGTGCGGGCGCGCCGGTCGCGTGCCGCTCACCTCGAGCGGCTGCGGGAGGCTCTGGGCGGTGCCGGCGGGCCGGTCCCTCCCGGGGTAGGTTTGCCCCCCTTGCTCTACGTCCCCTATTTGTTCCTTCGCTCGCACGGCTTGCGCGCCACGCGCCAGGTGGAGGCGGCATTGGCAGCGGAGCTTGAAAGTTGAGCGTGGCAAACTCCCAGACGAGCATCGAAGCTCTCGTGGCGGCAAGGGAGATCGTTGTGGTGTGCGGCCCGGGCGGGGTGGGCAAGACGACGGTCGCGGCTGCGATCGCCGCCATGGCCGCCGTCCATCTTGGAGGTCGCGTCTTGGTGGTCACCGTTGACCCCGCTCGTCGCTTGGCGCAGGCATTGGGCTTGCCGGAAAGGGGACGGGAAGAGCGAGGACGGGAAAAGGCCCGAGCCCGCGCCGGCGGTACTGGTGCCCAACAGGTAGCGGCAAATGCCTTTGCCAGGGCGGGGGTCGTCCCCCGAGGCGAACTGTGGGCGGAGATGCTCGATACAAAACGAAGCTGGGACCGCCTCGTTTCGCGCCACGCCCCCGACCCGGCAACGGCGCGGCGGATCCTCGACAACCCCCTTTACCAGAACATTTCTGGCCGGTTCGTGCAGAGCCACGATTACATGGCTGTGGAGCGGCTGTACGAACTTCATGCCGAGGGCGACTACGACCTGATCGTCGTCGACACACCCCCGACCCGGAACGCCATCGATTTTCTACTCGCGCCGGAAAGGATGGCCGACTTCTTCAGCAGCCGGCTGCTCCGTTTGCTCACGGTACCCTACCGGAGCCGGTTTGCCGATGTGGCTGCTCGCCCCTTCTACTATGTGGCCGACCGCGTGCTCGGTTCGCAGTTCCTTCAGGACATAGCCGAGTTTTTTATCCTCTTCCAAACGCTGTCGGAGGGTTTCGTGACACGGGCTGCCCAGGTTGAGCGATTGCTCGCCGACCGGCGGACGGCGTTCATCGTAGTGAGCACCCTGGAAGCGGTGCCGATCCGGGAGGCGGGTGCCTTCATGCGTTTGTTGCCCGCGAAACACTTGCACCTCGGAGGAGTCGTGCTCAACCGAGTGCTGCCCGCCTACCTGACCGAAGGTGGTTTGGCCGAACGGGCGGAAAAGCTTTTGGCGCTGGGGCCTGCTGTGGCGGCCGAGCTGTGCGGGCCCGGGGGGCCGATGGCCGGCTGGGACCCGGTCCTTGTCGAGCGCGTGCTCGAGGAGGTGGGCACGAATTTTGCCAACATCGGCGTGGTGGCCAGACGTGAAGCGGCCCAACGAGCTGAACTGAAGCGGGCGTCCGAGGTCGTAGCCAGCATCCCCGACCTCGCCGAGGATGTCCATGACCTCGCCGGCGTGCTCGGCCTCGGCCATTATGTCTGGTCCCCCCTGACACCGGACCAAATTGCTTGAGTAGAGGAGATCCATGGCTACTTTGGCCGAACTTCTGCGCGACCGGGCTGTCGTCCCTGACCCGGTGGTCGAGCACCTCCAGCGGCTTGTCGGCTCGTGGGGCATCCTGTCCGACCTCTCGTTCTCGGACCTGCTCCTCTTCGTGCCCACAGCGAGCGACGCCGGCAGCTTCGTCGTCGTAGGCCAGGTCAGGCCGACCACGGGCCAGACGCTGCACCTGGAGGACCTGCTGGGGCGCGAGGTGGATGAGACCGAGCGGCCCCTGCTGTCTCGTGCCTGGGCGCTCGGGAGCGTCGTCGAGGGTGAGATGGCAGTGTCGGCCCGGGGCGAAAAATCCCGTGTGGTCTGCATCCCGGTCCGCCTCGAGGGTGCCGTCGTCGCCATCATGACCCGCGAGGCGCCGTTGGTCGTGGGGCGCCGGCCCGGCGAGCTGGAACGGGTTTATGTCAGCGTGTTCGACCGCATCGCCCGCATGGTCGCCGCGGGCACGTTCCCCTTCCCCATCGACGAGCTGCTCTCGAGCGAGGCGCCTCGCGTCGGCGACGGCGTCATGGTCCTCGATGGCGCGTCACGGGTCGAGTACGCATCGCCGAATGCGGTAAATGCTATGCACCGGCTTGGCATTTACCGGGGAATCCTCGGCGCCAGCCTGGAGGAGCTGGGGCTCGAGCAGTCGCCTGTCCCGGTCGCTTTCCGGGACCAGGTCCCGGCGTCGGAGGAGCTCGAACTGGGTGACGTCGCCGTGTTCATACGTTGCATCCCACTGCTCGAGCAAGCCAAGGTGGCCGGAGCACTGGTACTAGTCCGCGACGTGACCGATATCCGCCGGCGCGACCGTCTTCTGCTCGGCAAGGACGTTGCCATCAAAGAGGTCCATCACCGGGTGAAGAACAACCTGCAGACCATATCTTCCCTGTTGCGCCTGCAAGCCCGCCGGCTGCCCAAAGGGGAAGAGGCGCGCCATGCCCTGGAGGAGGCCGAGCGCAGGGTGCGCAGTATCGCCATCGTGCACGAGATCCTCTCGCGCGACACGACCGACGAGGTCGATTTCAACGACATCCTGCCGTCGTTGGTGCGCATGGCCGAGGACCTGTCGAACACTCCGGTCCCGGTGAGGGTGACCTGGTCGGGCGAAGCGGGGGAGATGGGGGCGCAGGTGGCGACGCCGCTCGCAGTGGCGCTCAACGAGTTGCTCCAGAACGCCGTCGAACACGCCTTCATTGCCCATCCCCAAGGCCGCGAGGCGAGCGTGCAAGTGGCGTTCCTGCGCCGGCCGAGCGTTCTGGCGGTGCAGGTGAGGGACAACGGCGCCGGTTGGCCCGCCGGTTTCTCGATAGATGACACCGCAAGCCTGGGCCTGTCGATCGTGCGCGGCTTGGTCAATAGCCAGCTCGGCGGCAAGATCCGCCTCTACAACCAGGGCGGCGCCGTAGTCGAACTGGCCATCCCCGTAAAGCCCTCGGACCGGTCCGACCTGGCCCGCCTCTAGGCCCGGCTCGAGCTCCTTAGCCGACCCGCCGCTGGCGAGCGAGCCAGATCTTGCGCAGCTTGCGGCGCTCCTCCTCGGTGGTGCCGCCCCAGATGCCTGACTCCTGGTTGGTCGCCAGGGCGAACTCGAGGCAGCTGCCGCGGGCGTCGCAGGTATCACACACCGCCTTGGCGCTGACGATCTGCTCGACAGCCGGGCCGGTGCTGCCTACCGGGAAAAACAGGTCCGGATCGGTGTCACGGCAGGCCGCCCGCTCTCGCCAGTCTTCTATGTCCCACTCGATGGTCCGGGTCCAAGTTAAGGCCAACTCTATTTTCCTCCTGGCTGGTCAAAATCCCCGAGCCGTGAACCGGGCCGTCGTGTGCCTCGAGGGAAGGCGGCAGGGCTTGTGAAACTCTTCACGTGTCAGTATAACAACCAATAGGCGACAAGGCTCGTGCGTAAGCGCAGTCTAGCCTCAGGATTTTGACGCGCAAGGGCCCGCTCCGGCCTAGCGGGAAGCGGGCGGCCGTCGTACCTGGCCCGCCTCCAGGGGCAGCACCAGCGATAACGCCGCGGCGGCCCAGCGCAGCTGGATCTGCTCGGCTTCCCCCACGTAGTCGCCGTCAAGCTGGTAGGGCAGCGGCCCCCGCCCCCGCAGTGTGGCCAGGTGAACGCAACGCTGCACCTTCACGTGCCTACTGTTGCCGGCCAAGCCGCCACGGAAGCTGGAGAGCAGCGCCGGTACCACTGTGAGCAGCGTCATCCGGTCGAAGACGACGAGCGACAGCGGGGTAGCCAAGGAGGTGCCCGCCGCAACGTTCATTGGCCGGCTGCCGAGGAACGTGTAGGGGTCGGTGTTCATGCCGATGGCAAAGGTGCCCTCGTCGAGCTCACCCGGGCCCCGTGGCCCTTCGCCGGCCCCGTCGGTGCCGGGCCTAACCTCCAACGTGAACTGGGGGCCTTTGCGGTCGCGCCCGTCTGCCCAGGTGAGCAGCGTCGCCACGATGAACAGAGCCGGGCCCAGGTAGCGCTTGAGAGGCGCCAACTTCTCGACCCGGCCCACGACGGCAGCATCAAAGCCGATGCCGGCATGGAACAAGAAGTAGCGCGCATTGGCTTGCCCGAGGCCGACGCGCTCGATCGAGCCGGCACTGAGCGCCGACATGAGCTGGCTGGTCGCCTCGATCGGGTCGTTGGCCATACCAAGGGTGCGGGCGAAGACATTTGTCGACCCTCCGGGCAGCACCGCCAGGGCCGTCCCGGAACCGGCCAACCCGTTGGCCGCCTCGTTGAGCGTGCCGTCGCCCCCGAGCACGGCCACGACATCCAGGCCGTCAGCAGCGGCCCCTTGGGCCAGGCGGGTGGCATGGCCCCGGCGGTTGGTTTCTTTGAGCACGACCTCGTGGTCCGCCGAGAGCGCCTTTTGGATGACGACCCGGGCCCGGGCGGTGACCGAAGAAGCCGAGGTGTTGACCACGAGCATGAGCCGCATTGGTGACTTCCCTGGTCCAGGTGCGCCGGTGCGGCTGCGGCTCAGTTGGTGGAGGTCTCGGCAGCGGCACGCAGCTGCGCCACGCTGCGGGCGAGCAGTCGCGACACGTGCATCTGGGAGATGCCGAGCCGGGAGGCGATCTCGGACTGCGTAAGGCCGTCGAAAAACCTCATGTGCAGGATGAGGCGTTCGCGCGGGGCGAGCTGCGCCAACAAAGGGGAGAGCGTCGCCCTGGACTCGGCGTCCTCGAGCGAACGGTCCTCCTCGCCGAGGCGCGCGGCGAGCGTCTCGCCCTCTTCGTTGGCCGGTGCATCGAGCGAAGTTGACCTGTAGGCCTGGCCCGCCTCGAGCGCTTCGAGCACCTCTTCTTCGGAAACTTTGACCTCGGCCGCGAGCTCGCCGATCGTCGGGGAGCGCCCGAGCTCTTGGCCCAGAGTGGCGACAACCTTGCCGAGGCGCAGGTACAGTTCCTGCATCCTCCTCGGCGCTCGCACGGCCCACCCCTTGTCGCGGAAGTGCCGTTTGAGCTCGCCGACGATCGTGTGAGTGGCATAGGTCGAAAACTCGACGCCGCGCTCGGGGTCGAAGCGGTCGACCGCCTTCAACAACCCGAGGGAAGCGACCTGGACCAGGTCGTCGAGCGCCTCGCCGCGGTTGGCGAAACGGCGGGCCAGGTACTCGGCCAAGCCGATATGGGCGGCAACCAGTTGCTCGCGCAGGGCCGAGTCGCCGCTCGCGGCGTAGGCGACGAACTGTTCTCTGAGCTCTTGACGCCGGTCGGGCTCCAGGCTCACTGACCTTCCCCTGATGGGTCGCCCGCTTCGGACGCACCAGCCCGTCTTTTGACCATGTGGAAATAAGGGCCGCCGGCACCATCGCTCATCGAATGCTCGTCTACGAGAGCATCAAGGATCACTTCCGACAGCTCCGACAAGTGGACCGGGCTCGGCGAAGCGAAGTGGCCCTCGCCTTTGACGACAAGTGCTTCCGGGCTGAGCAGGAAATGGAGCTCCAGTATGCCGTCGCGGCCTTTGCTGCCCGTCATGCCGAAGCAGATCTCGTCGATCGCCAGGCGGAGATCCTCGACCTGGTCGTAGGTGAACCCGAGCCGGCTGGCCAGCCCAGCTGCCGTCACGCGCGCCAGCCCGAGGAACTCGGGTTTGGCCGGGACTGCCAGTCGTACCTCGTCCTCGCTGCCCACTCGGTGTGGCTCCTTCTCGCACAAGTCTGGTCCGGCGCCTGACCGCCACGCCCGCCCGGGCCTCTCGCCCGGTGCGTGTGCACAGGTTAGTAGTGATCGCCAGCTAGTGCTCTGGCCGCCGGGTATACAGGGCAGCGGGGCTTCATATGAGCGGCCACGGGTAGGGGAAGTCGGTCGCCGGCTTGGGGTACTTGCCCGAGCGCCGAGCCCGCGCCGCCCGCGCCACCAGCGCCTCCACCTCGCTCTTGGTCAAGAGCTCGGCGACGGGCGCCGGCACCTGCCCCCGGCTCAAGGGAGCGAGGCTGGCCAACAAGCCCGAGTCGATGGGTTCGCCCGCAAAATCCCATATCACTGTGCGCAGCTTCGGCTCGCAATGGAACGAGAGCCCGTTGTCGATGGCCCACACGCGTCCTTCCCCGTCGAGCAGGCAGTGGCCGGCCTTGCGGTCGGCGTTGTTGACCACGATGTCGAACGCAGCGATCCGCCGCAGGTCACGATCGTGCTCTGCGCCCTCCAGGAGCGTGAAATAATGCTCTTCGTAGCGAGCGTCTATGCAATACTGCAATGATCCCGGGCCAAGCGGGGCATCGGGACGGGCGACGGTGGGTGGTACGATGCCCCAGCCCAGCCAGACGTCCAGCTCGTAAGCCGCGACCTCACGCTTCCAGAGGCCCCGGGGGAAGTCCCACAGCGGCCTCTCGCCGCGACTGGGCTTGTAGATCGCCGGTGCCTCCGCGACCGTCCCGTCCCCGCCGCAAACCGAAACAAGGTAGGTGGCATTGGAGCTCCAGGGGATGCGCCCTTTGACCTCGATCTCGCCTCCCGCCATGAGGTCAAGGATTTCCTGGTGCCGAGCCCGGGCGCCCGCGGGGCTCACCTCCGCGCTGATCGGTGCCCGTTCATCTTGGGGCAAGAGTGCTCCTCGTCCAGCGGGTAGCCGCACGCCGGGCAGGGTGGCCGACCGGCCCTCAGGAGCCTCTTGCCGTGCTCGATCACTCCGGCGGCCTGTTCACGGGTGAGATGCATGCGCGCCACTCCCGCGCTTGGGCCTCCCGGGCCCGCCGCAGGTCCCGCCTCGTCGGCGTCCTCGCCCGGCTCCTCGTGCTCGTCGTCGTCTTGGTCTGCCTCCACTATCTCGCGGGCTATGAGCACCACACGGTCGTTGTCGGCGTCGTACGCCAGTTGCATCGACCCTACGGCCCAGGCCGCCTCGACCGGCTCTTCGAGCTGGAGTTCGGGCTCACCGGGCACCGTCGCTGGGCTGGCCAGGTCGGCCAGCACCTCCGTGAGGCCGCCAGCCAGGAACAGCACCTGTTCCTTTTCCAGCTTTAGGGAGACCAACTCGTCTTCCTGGCGCGCCTGGAGGTAGAACACGCGCTTGCCCGGAGGGCCCACTGCGCCGACGGTGACCCTGGCTGGGCGCGGCAGGTCGAACGAGGCACTCATGAGCGCGGCTGGGGGAGCGGACGGGAGGGCGGCGCACCAGAGGCGTCGCCGGTCCAGTTGGCGACCAGGACCGCCGGGCCTCCTTGGCTATAGCTGACGGCGCTCACCGAGGCGGGCGCCACGGAGATGCGCTGGAACAGGTCCAGGTGCAGGCCGAGGGCATCGGCAAGGACCGCCTTGATGGGGTCCGCGTGGGACACGACCACGACCGACTGACCGGGGTGCCGCGACACCAGCGCCTTGACCGTCGCGACCGCCCGCTGGCTCATATCGGACATGAGCTCACCGCCCGGGAAGCGGAACCCGCTCGGGTAGCGCTGGACCGCGGCCCACTCGGGCTTGCGCGCCAGGAGGCGTAGCTGTTCCCCGGCCCAATCCCCGGTGTTGCAGTCGACCAGGCCCTCGTCCTGCTCGAGCGGCAGGTCGAGCACTTTGGCCACGATCGCAGCCGTCTCACGGGTGCGGCTCAGCGGCGAGCTGTAAACCTGCACCATCGCCGGCAATGAGGCGCGCCACGCGGCCAGGTGGCGCGCCGTTTCCTCGACCTGCTGGCGGCCGACTTCGGTGAGCGCGGGGCCGGCGCCGGCCTCAGGGAGCTCTTTGCCGGTCGTCGGGGTCAGCCCGTGCCGGACCAGGATGGCGACGTTTGGCGGCGACGGTTTACGGCGCATTGCCAGCCAAAGCTAGCCCGGTTCCTGCGCTTGGCTGCACCGCGGCCGCGGTCCGGAACGGGGCGGGCAGAGCGGGGTTAGCGTGGGGCGTGGCACGCGACCCGCTCGATGTCTTGCACGACGAGGTGGTCAGTTGCCGCCGCTGCCCTCGCCTGGTCAGCTGGCGCGAGGAGGTAGCAGCTCACCCTCGCGCATCCTTCGCCGGCGAGCAGTACTGGGGCCGCCCTCTGCCCGGCTTTGGCGACCCTGGAGCGTCCATCGTCGTCGTGGGCTTGGCGCCGGCAGCTCACGGGGGCAACCGCACTGGGCGGGTATTTACCGGCGACCGCTCGGGCGACTGGTTGTGGGCCGCGATGTGGCGGGCGGGCCTGGCCAACCAGCCCCAGAGCGCGAGCCTTGGGGACGGCCTGGTGGCGCTCGGGGCCTGGGTCACCGCGGCCGTCAAGTGTGCCCCGCCCGCCAACCGCCCGGCACCGGAGGAGCGCGACCGTTGCTTGCCCTACCTCGAGCGCGAGATCCGGCTGCTGCCGCGGGCGCGCGTGCTGGTGGCGCTCGGGGCCTTCGCGTACGAGACGTGCGCCCGCATGCTCGGTTTGCGCCCGCGCCCGGCGTTCCGCCACGGGCTCGAGGTGAAGGTGGCGACCGGCCAATGGCTGGTCTGCTCTTTTCATCCCAGCCAGCAGAACACCTTCACCGGCCGCCTCACCGCCGAAATGCTCGACGCGGTGCTCGGGCGGGCCCGCGCTCTGGCTGAGCCGGCTGAGCCCCTCTCTTGAGATACTCAGCCGCGCTGGACCAAGCGGCTCAGCTTCGGGCCGCCCCGCGGCACGCTGAACCAGAACACAGAGGAGCCGCCTTCCGCCCGCAGCCCGATCTCTCCGCCGTGGGCGACGAGCAGCGCACGACATAGGTACAACCCGAGGCCAGTGCCGAAGGAGGTATCGGCCCTGGCGTAGGGCTCGAGCAGGGCGGCGGCGTCGGCGATGTCGAGCTCGCGCCCTTTTACGAGGGCACGGACCGTTACCTGGTCGCCTGGGCCCGGCTCGACCTCGACGAGCACGTGCTCGTCGCCGGCCAAGCGGCGGGCATGCTCCAGGACCCCGCCCGTTACCTGCTCCAGCCGGGAGCCGTCGCCGATGACTTCAAGCTCGCCCCCCGGCGCCAGCGCCATGCGCGGGTCTCGCATCGACGACATAACCCCCTCGATGAGGCGCCGCAGCTGCACGGGTGCGACGATCAGCCTCAACTGGCCCCGCGCCACGGCCCCGGCATCGAGGGCATCTCGGGCGACCCGCTCGAGGTGGGCGACCTGGCGCCGGATGGATGGGAGTGCCTCGTCGAGCAGGTTCGTGGGTACCGGGCTGCAGCCCAACATCATGTCCACCCAACCACCGATGATCGACAGGGGCGTGCGGAACTCGTGGGCGATCAGCGTGAGGAAACGGTCGCGCACGACAGGCTCGAGCGGCGCCCCTTCGGCCAGCCGAGCCTCGCCACCCTCGCAGAACAAGTCCACCCACTGCAGCACCACCTCTGTGCTCACCCCGAGCTCTTCGGCTACCTGGCTGACCGAGGCCCCGCGCAGCACCGAGAGGGCGGCATCGGCGCGCCCGTCGGGATGGGGCATGGCTGCCTGCGCCTGGTCGCTCAGGCGGCTCGTGCCCGCTCCCACCCCTGGGGCAGGTAGGGCAGGATCCCGCCATTCCAAGTGAAGTCCAACCGGGTCGGGAACGTCACCGGTCGCACGATCAGGACCACGTAAGACTCTTGCCAGGAGCGGGCCGCGGGGGAGGCGTAGCCGTCGCCGGCGATGCAGTCCGGGCACCTGGTACCCGCCCATTCTCCGAGCAACTGGTCGCGGTGGCCCCAGCACCCGCTGGCGTGCGGGCCGGTGCAAGCGAAGTTCCAGGTGTTGCCTTTCCCGCCCCATCCATCGTCGTAGAACCAGCCGAACACGGCGGCCGCCGCGTTGACCGAGTTGCCCGCCCATGCCCCACCGAAGGCATAAGTGCCGCCCGCCGGAGGGGCCCATACCTTTACCGGGCCGTAAGAAGGGTGGAACTGCGGGTCCTGCCCGGCGGCGGCGGCGCGCTCGCTCTCGCTGTCCAGGTAGGGCGAGAGCCCGGCTAGCAGGCTGACGCCATGGGACAGGCGCTCCAAGTTGACCAGCACGAACAACTGCTCGACGGCGTCCAGGGAGAAGTAGTTGGACGGCAGGCTGAACCGTGCCCGGTGCTCGGAGGCCTGGGCCTCGTTTATGGCCGTGAGCAGGAGGTCGGTGCATTTCTTGGAGGCGTTGTAAACGAGCACCCCGCGCGGGTAGCACGGCGACGGGCAACTGATGGTGCCGCTGGCGCTGCGGGTGCACTGCCCGGTGCTGTCGGCCAGCGCTGGCAATGGCCGGTTGGCCTTGGGGTTGGCCAACGGGCCCGAGGCCGCGCCCGCGGGGCTTGCGCTGGTCAGGGCGGCTGCCGCCACAGCTGCCGCGACGGCGACAAGGGCGGCAAGTCTCACCGACGCGAATGTACCAGCGCGCCGGGAAAATCCCTGACCGGATTGGCCCGGCCTGCTACCCTGACACTCCCGCCTCAACCCGTTGAGTTGCCCGAAATGCCGACATCACCGCTGCCCGCCGCTCCACGCGCTCCTGACCTGGCCGCCGAGCAAGCCGTCGTGGACACTGCCTATGATCATCTTGCTCGCATGCGGGCTCGCGCCCGCCAGCTCCTGGTCGAGATGAGCGGCGCCGACCCCGACCTCGAATGGGCGCTCGCCCGCCGGGTGAAGGCGCTGTCGGACACGCCACGCGCGCTGTGCTTCGGCCGTACCGATGGGGTTGACGGGACCACGTGGTACATCGGGCGCCGTCACGTCGAAGACGAAAGCGGTGACCCGGTGGTAATCGAGTGGCGTGCCCCGGTGGCCCTGCCTTTTTACCGCGCCACCTGGTCGGATCCAATGGGCCTCGAGCGCCGCCGGCAGTTCGTCGTGGACGGCCGCGACCTCTTGTCGATCGGCGACGACTGGTTCGGCTCTCGCCCGCCGGCAGCTCTGGGACCGGAGGTGCCAGAGCACAGTGCCGGGCTGGTGCGAACGGGCGAGATGCGGGGAGGTGACGCCCTGCTCGTCGAGCTCGAGCGGGCGCGCACCGGCGAAATGCTCGACATCGTCGCCACCATCCAGCCTGAGCAGGATGAGGTGATCCGGGCGCCGGTGGAGGGCGTGCTCGCCGTCCAGGGAGGCCCGGGCTCGGGCAAGACGGCGGTCGGGCTCCACCGGGCTGCATTCCTCTTGTACGCCGACGACGCCATGGCCCGTGCCAACATCTTGGTGGTCGGGCCCAACCGCACGTTCCTGCGCTACATAGCCCATGTCCTTCCCTCCTTGGGTGAGCACGCCGTCGTGCAGACGACGTTGGGCGACCTTGTCCCCGAGGTCGAGGCGGGGCTGGCGGACGCGCCGCCGACGGGTGCCCGCGACGCCGAACGCTGGAACGGCGCTGAGCGGCTGAAGGGTGATGCCCGCTTGGCCGAGGTGTTGGCGCGCGCGCTTGGTCTGCGGCGCCGTCCCGCTGACGCCGACGTCGTAGTGACAATGGGCCTCCGGCGCCTCGCCGTGCCTGCGGCGGCGTGCAACGACGCCCTGGAGACCGCGGCAAGCCGGCGCATCCCGTACTCGGCGGGGCGCGACCTGCTGCGCGACCTGTTGGTGCGGGCCTTGTACGACCGCTACGTCGAGGTCGCCGGCCTGCCCCCAGATGGCTCGGAACTGGGCCGGGCACTCCGGGCGGCGCCGGGGCTCAAGGCTGGCCTCGACGCTCGCTGGCCTGCGGTGGCGCCGGCTGCCTTGGTGGCCGAGCTGCTCAGCCGTCCGGCCGCCCTGGCGGCCGCGGCTGCCGGGATCCTTAGCCCAGACGAGCAGAAGCTCCTCCTGCGCCGGCGGGCGCGGGCCTGGTCGCCCGCCGACGCCGCCCTGGTGGACGAGGCCAAGGACCTGGTCAATGGCCAGGCCCGCACCTACGGCTACGCCATAGTCGACGAGGCTCAGGACCTCTCGCCGATGGAGCTGCGCATGCTGGCCCGGCGCTGCCCGTCGGGGGCCCTCACTCTTCTCGGCGACTTGGCCCAAGCGGTGGGCCCCTGGGGGCTGCGGGACTGGGGCGAGGTGGCCGAACGCTTGGCGGCCAAGGAGCTGAGGATGGTCGAGTTGCGCCATGGGTACCGCTCCACCGCCCAGGTGCTCGATTTCGCGGCCCGCCTATTGCCAGAGGCGGCCCCCCAGGTAACGCCGGTGGCCGCCGTGCGCCGGGGACGGCGTTCTCCGACGGTCGAGCGCGTCGGTCCCGGGGAGGTGGTCACCGCGCTGGTGCGTGAAGGCGGCCGGCTTGCCGCAGAGTACCCAATGGTGGGCCTGGTCGTGCCGGCCAGCCTGGTGGAAGAAGCTGCCAGGGTGGCGCTCGAGAGCCTGCCCTCTGCGGGTGAGGCCAGCCGCCACGGGCTGTCCCGCCCAGTCACGGTAGTGAGTGCCCAAGGAGCTAAAGGCCTCGAGTTCGACGCGGTAGTAGTCGCTGAGCCCGCTGCCATCGTCGCCGAGCGAGCGGATGCGGCGGCAGGGCTACGGCTGCTTTACGTCGCCCTGACCCGACCTACACAACACCTCGCCGTGGTCCATTCCCAACCCCTGCCGGCGCCGCTCGGTCGCCAGCATGCCTGAGGACGGGCTGACCTCGCCCAACGGTGCGGCGGCCCCGGACTTCATCGTCCGGCCCCGCAGTGCTGCCGACCTCGAGGCTTGCCGGCCCACAGCCGAACTCGTCCAGCGGGTCGACGGTTACCCCGGGGCGGCCGTCGCCGACATCGTGGACTTCATGTCGTGCCCTGACGCTTATGCCGCCTGGGTGGCCGTGGCCGGCCCGGACATCATCGGGCACGCCGTGTTGAAACCGAGCGCCGCACCCGGAGTGCTCGAGCTGGCGTGCCAGGCCAGCGGCCGAGGTGCCGACGCGATGGCGGTCGTGGGGCGGCTCTGGGTGGCCCCCGACCATCGCCGTCGCGGCGTAGCCCGAAGCCTGCTCGCTACCGCGGTCGCGGCTGCCCACGAGGCCGGTTTATGGCCCTTGCTCGACACCGTAGCCACCAATGCCCGGTCCATCGCTCTTTACGAGAGCGCCGGTTGGGTACGTCTTGGGACGGTGGACGTCACCTTTTCCGGCGGCCTACGGCTGCTGCTCGTGGCGTTCTTGGGACCGATGCCCCCAGCGGCGGGGGAGCCAGTCCAGGAAGCGGCGCCCGGCGGCGACGGCTAGCTCGGTCGCCGTCGGTTTGACAAAGAACAAGCACACGGAAGTGAATTTCCAGGGCCCGTCCTGGAGGACGACGTGGGGGGTGCGCATGAGCTCGTCGGGTAGTTTGACCGGGTCCTCCATCATTTCTGCGGGCGGCCGCCGGCTGCTCAAGGGCTCGACCAGGACCAGTCCCGGCGCCTTTAGGACATATCGGCTTAGGTCCTCAGGGCAGAAGTAGGCGGGATGGGCGCCGCCCTCCAGCACCAGTTCCGTGGCGACGCAGGCGACGCCGCCCGGGCGTAACACCCGGCTCATCTCGCCCATCGCGACGGCTGCACGTTCGTGGCCGCCGAAGTGCTCGATCGAGCTGAGCGAGTAGACGACGTCGAAGGTGGCGCTACGGAAGGGGAGCGCGCAGCCGTCGGCCGGCAGGGCCAGCAAGTGGTCCTGGTAGTACTTGAACGGCGCGAACCGCTCGGGCTCGCAGAGGAAGTGCCGGTCGGCTTCTTCGGCCGGGCTCGTGGCGAAGTCGCCGGCGTACAGGTCCGTCGCTACCGTGGACGCGGTGCGGTTGGCCAGGTAGTACAGCACCCGTTCGTGCCCTGCGCCGACGCCGAGTGCCCTCTTGCCCGGTCCCAGTGCACCGAGGCGCTCCAGGCCGTACACGCACTGTGTCCACTCCCACGCCTTGCGGTGGATCCAGCCCTCTTCCTGGGGGATCCCCAGCGCCCGGCCGTAGGTGCGCCATTCGGCGTCGTCCCAGTACATCGGATGGCACACGCTGTTGAGGGGCAGGCCGCCCAGGCTCCCCGCGCGCCAGTTCATCGGGCGACCTTAGCGACACTTGGCGGTCTTCCACCCGCACTGCCGGGTGAGCCCGCAGGGAACCGCACGCCCTGCGGACGGCGCCCCCAATGCGGAAGTACCGGCGGCGGGCGGCGGAGCTTCCCGCGCGCAATCCACTCCTACCGGTCAACCTGACCTGTGAGCGGACTCGCACCGGAGTGTACGAGGCTGCTCCCGGCAGGCCATGTGCCGGCAGCGCGATGGTCACCGCGGAAAAAGCGGCCGTGCTGGCGACCGGAGCAATAGCCTTCCCAGGCCGCCACCGGCTTACGCGTCACAAAATGGCGTCTCGCTGAACGGCCGGCGCGATATCAATAGAGACGACGGGAGGGCTCGGTCCCTTATTGGACTGGTACGTCTTGGCGGTAATGCGAATTGACCCAAAGGTACGCGACGTCGTCGCTGTGGCGAGACCGTGCGCGTTTGTGTTCAGTATCCGGCCGGTGCACCACGTTTGTGCCGCTGGGTTAGCAAGCAAGCCACAGGACCGCGCGCCATACACGACCTGATCCTCCAAAATCGGTTTACTCTGTGTGTACAGAAGTAAAACGACCTCGACATTCACAACCTCGGGAAAGCCATCGATCTCAACGATGGTGTACAACCGGGCGTCCCTCCCGAGGACCCGCGGCACACCGCGAACAGCCTTTACCGCTTTGAACACAGTACCTCCGCGCCGACCAGCTGGGCTTGCTTTGGCTACTTACTATACAAACACCCGCAGAGACATCTTAGGCGCACTGAGCGTGCACTGCAATGGGCAAGCTCCAGGCCCAGCTATAAGAGCTGAGAAACTCCCTCGGGCATGGATCCAAGTCTCTTAAAGTGGCCTACGAGCACCGCCGCTCGTTCGGCACGGACGAGGACCGGTATTTCGTCCAGGGGGGCGCTCCGCTCTGTAATGACGGGGCCCGTGAAACGGTCATCGGACCACGGATCCACCCACTCGCCGGCGGGAACATAGACACGGCGGTCAAGTGCGCCCTCAGCGGTGATCGGGGCGACAAGAATGTCGTCACCCAGCATGTACTCGTCGGCGAACTCCCAGATCCTCTCGTCATCGGTCTCTAGGAAGAGTGCCCGCATGAGCGGGAGCCGGCGCTGAACTGCAAGGCGTCCTTGTTCGCTGAGGTATGGGACAAGCCGCTCCCGTAGTTGTACAAAGCGTCGAAAGGCCGGCAACAACCGCGAGTCGTCGTTTCGTGCAGCCACATTCCAAGGTGTTCGGTCGCGGCAGGGCGTGCGATGATGGTTGTACTCCGAGTGGTACTGCATGATCGGGCAGAAAACTGCCATCGCCGCTGCCCGCAGGTATAGCTCGGTGGTGGGGACGTCACCGGAGAAGCCAGCGAAGTCCCAACCCCAGAAAGTAATGCCGCACGCCGACGCGGTCAACCCAGCCGAAATCGAGGCGCGGAACGCCTCCCAGGTTGAGTCCTCGTCCCCTGCCCAGTGACAGGGTATGGCCGACGACCCAGTGAAGCCGGCACGGCTGAAGGTAACCGGATGGCGGCCGCTCGCTCTCATGAGCTCGTGGTAGGCAGCCCCGTAATGGACCGGGTAAAGGTTATTGCTCTCGCCGCCGGTTGTGCCGTCGGCGTAAACGAGGTCGCTTCCCCAAGCATGCTCGCCGCCATCAGTCTTGAACCCATCGACGCCAACTTCATCGAGCAGGTAGCGCCGCTTCGCGGTCCACCAGTCCCGGGCCTCTGGGTTGGTGAAGTCGCACAGCAATGCCCCTGGGAACCACCATCCCCTGTTGCGGTAGGGCTTGCCGTCTCGGCGAAAGACACAGTAGTGGCGGTCTTCCATCGCCTTGCGGTCGAAGCCCGCTTGGCCCTTTCTCGAGTACACGAGCGGTATCTGCCATAAGAGCACGCGTATGTCGCGAGCATGCAGATCGTCGACCATAGCTTTGGGGTCGGGCCATCGACCTTTGCCAGGAAAGCTGAAGTCAGCGAGACGGTGCGGGGAGCCATCGGCATGGGGCTCGTAGAGCGCGTCGTTGAAGGCCACGAAGGTGCTCTCGTCGCTCCAAGCCTCGATGACGACCACACCTGGAAAAATGCCCTCGCGCTCGCTGCGCTTCACCTCAGCAACAACGCGGTCCTGGCTGTCCCACTCGTTGGAGCTCATCCATAGCCGGTAGGCCCAGTCCGGCGGGGGCGTCCGGAGCGTACCCGTCCGCTCCAAGAAGCGCGGCAATGTCACCTTGGGCGGCCCGGCGAAGAGCACGAGTGTGAGTTCGGGGTCGACCTCGCCCGGCTCGAAGTCAACCTCCACCAACAACTGGTCCCTTCGGCTAGCCCCGATGTCGAAGCGTGACCTACGACCGGTCACCAGGTGCAGGGCGAAGGGTTCCGCCCCCACAACAAACGCAAACGGTACAGGCATGTAGCTGCGGCCACCCTGGCCCTTGTACTGGTCGAACACCGCAATGTCCACACGCTTGCCGCGCTGGTCGACACCGTTGAACCGCTCACCGAACCCAACGACGTGCTCACCGGGACCAAGATCGAGCGCGAACCGGCACCTGTAGGTTTGTGTGCCACCCACTAGCCACCGCAAGGCATCCGTGACCACGCGCCGAGCCAAAGAAGTGCTATCCGCGTCTACCGTAAGGCTACCGCCGGCGGGAGCCCAGTGACACGCTTCCAGGCCGAACCAGCGCGTCCTGTCCCGACCGCCGACGAAGCGGTACCGGAGGCGCTCGTTCGGCACGAGTTCAGGCCCACGGACCGCCCAAGAGAGGCGGCCCTCCTGAGCGCCGAGGCGAGCCACGGCGTCGCTCAGATGGCCCTCTTCGACAACACGCTCTGCCGGCACACCATAGAGCGGATCGATGGCCGGTACGGCGGGGCCTAGACTGCAAGCCTCAATCACGCTCCTAGTCCCTCGCAGCGACAGCTCCACCTGCAGTTCGCTGACATCATCCTTGGTCGTTGCCCGTAGCTCATAGGGCGTACCAGCTATGGGGCGGCTAGGTACCACTTGGTCGGGCTCGACGAGGTAGGCGTGGCCCCGCCCAAGCGGACGGTGACGGATCACCCGCGACCCCAGATCATAGGTTGGCTCCGCTCAACAGGGGCCGAGGAAGCCCTTAAATCGGCGGGTCACCGTCGCCTGGCCAGGCGGTCATTGCCGCCAGCACCGTGAAGCCGCGCCAAAACCTGGAGGCGCTGTTGGCCGGCAACGGCGTTGCGATCAAAGGGTGTGGACAGCACGATAGCCGCCGCACCCCTCGCCCAACTCGACTCGTCCCATTGGTCGACCTCGACGGGGATGCCACGCATCCATGCCGGTAGACGCTTCGCCAGGCCGGTGAGAAATGCCCTGTCCCAGTACTGCCAGGACGAAGTGCCCTCCCCTGCGACCAGGATGAGCTCTGGGTTTACGGCCGCGATCGCCGGTGCGATGGCTTGTGCCAAGCGCTGCCCGGCCTGAGCGAAAACCTCGCGAGCGCCTGCTTTGCCCCGGTCTGCGAGTTCAGCCAGGTCGTCGAAACGTTGGCCTGCTTTGAGGACGCCGGCCGCCCGGGCGGACGCGACAAGCCCCTCGGCACCAATGTAGGCCTCAAGGCATCCTCGCTCGCCGCAGACGCATTGTGGCCCGTTAGTCGAAATGACTACGTGGGCCAGCTCCCCGGCGCCACCGTCGGCGCCCCGTTGTAGGACGCCGTTGTTCATGAACGCGAACCCCACCCCTCGGCCCACCGTCACGACGACGAAGTTGCGGCGGCCGCGCCCCACGCCAAAGAGGCGTTCAGCCACCGCGAGCGCTTTGACGTCGTTCTCGACGAGCACGGGTACGCCGATGCGCTGACGCAGATAGCTGCCGAGGGGCATTGCTTTCCAACCCAGCACGTCGGCGTCCACATCGCCGATATCTGGGCTCCTTACTACACCAGGTAGGCAAACACCTATACCGAGTAGGCGTGCGTATTCGCCATGACAAAAGGTCTCCAGGCTAGCCAACAGCTTTTCGGAGGCATTCGGTGCCAGAGCGTCGAAAGGTTCGGACCGACTGGCCAACACTTGGCCGTCGAGGCGCACCTCCACCATCACGACGTGGTCAGCGGCAAGTTTGACGCCGATTGCTCGGCCAGCGTCGCCTACCAGACCTATCAACTGGCCCGGGCGGCCTCCCTCCGAGGGCACAAAATAAAGCGGCTCCACCACGCCGTGGTGGATGAGGCGCCTGGTCACCTGGCTCACCGTGGCCGGGCTGAAGTCGAGCTCACGTGCGATGGCGGCTCTCGACATCGGCCCCTCGCGCCCCAGCAGAGCCAGTATCGCCATGCGCGTCAGGTCGCTCCCGGCAATGTCCTCGTCAGTCATCTCTCCGCCTTACATTACCGGCTGCAGGAAGCCAGCACAACTGTCGATGGGCCACAAGGCCGTTTGAACAAAGCTCCTGCTAGAGCTGTGACTTGACAGGCCCCTAAGCCCTAGCTACTTTGTCTTCTATATGAAAGAAGCTGACAGGTCGCAGGGCTACCGGCGCGCTGGGACGGCGCAGTCGGTGGCGGCGATCCTGCGCAACCAGCGGGGCAACGGCGCGTTCATCGCCTCGCCGGACTTCGGCCAGTACCAGTACTGCTGGCTCCGCGACGGCTCCTTCATTGCCTATGCCCTCGATTGCGCTGGTGAGAGCGCCGCCGCCGGACGGTTCCACGACTGGTGTGCAGCGGCGATCATGGGCATCAAGGACCTCATCACTGCCGCCGTCGAGCGTCACTCAGATAGTCAACCCGTGGACGCCGCCTCGATGCCCCCGGCTCGCTTCGGACTTGACGGCACCGTGGTCAAGGATGATTGGCCCAACTTCCAGGTCGACGGCTACGGCACGTGGCTCTGGTCGCTCCACCAGCACTGCCAAGCAGACGGCGGGCGAAGCTTGCCGGCCCGGCTCGCCGACGCCGCCGAGCTCGCCGCCCGCTACCTCAGCGCGCTCGGGGGATCGCCGTGCTACGACGTCTGGGAGGAGGCGGGCAGCTCCGTACACACCGCGACCCTCGGTTGCGTCTACGGCGGCCTCCGCGCTGCCGCCGCATTGCTCGGAGACCGGGCCTTGGCCGAACAGGCGGAGTCGATGCGTATGTCTTTAGTGGACCAGGGCGGTCGGTACGGCCGCTTCCGCAAGTCCGACCACAGCGACGAAGTAGACGGTTCTCTGTTATGGCTGTGCGAGCCTTTCCACGTTGTCCCCCCCGGCGAGCATGCCTTCGTCGAGACCGCCCGCCGCATTTCGACTGAGCTCGACCTCGACGGAGGCATCCGCCGCTACCCGCTCGATACGTATTACGGCGGTGGCGCCTGGCCGGTGCTCACCGCATCCCTCGGTTGGTACTACGTCGCCGCAGGTGAGCTCGATGCAGCCAAGGAGCGCCTCGACTGGGTGGCCGGGCGAGTCGACGCCCAAGGGCGCCTGGCCGAGCAATTTGGCGGGGAAAAGCGCGACCCCGAGCACTACCAGAGCTGGGTAGGGCGCTGGGGCCCGCCAGCCGCCGACCTGGTCTGGTCCCACGCTATGTACGTCGTCCTGGCCACCCAGCTCGAAAGCCGCCAGGCGGCACCAAATGTCACAACTGCAACAGAGCCGATTGGCTCCCAACCATGAAGCCCGATCAACAATGCGAAGCGCAAGAAAGGAAACTGAAAATGACAAGGGGAGGCACGTTGCAAGACTATAGGAAGCAAGGTAGGAAGCGGTCCCTGGGAGCCGGCGTCGGTTGTACGGCTCTGGCTGCCACCGCCGCTCTTATGGGCCTGGGGCCAACCGTGGCCGCGGCGTCCACGCAGACGGTGTCGCTCCAGTTCTGGAACGCCTACAACGCCACTGACAAAGAGGCCAGCACCATGCAAAACGTGGTGCTGAAAAAGTTCGAGCAGGAGAACCCCGGGATCACGGTGACGTCTGTCGTTGTGCCCTACGGCGACCTGGAGAAAAAGTTCATAGCCGCAGTCGCGGCCGGCGACCCGCCCGCCCTGATCCGTTCCGACATCGCGTGGATGCCTTCGTTCGCCGCGGAGGGAGTCTTGCTAAATCTGACCCACTTGAGCTGGGCGGAGCCGATCCTGAAGGCGGCCCTGCCCGGGCCTCTGTCGACCAACTATTACCAGGG
>DATJST010000254.1:0-2798 GCA_035503975.1 Acidimicrobiales bacterium
ACCGAGCGCCCGCCGAGCGGCACCAGCTACCAACGCCGCCGCCTCGCCTGCACCGGCCAACGCTTCGGCTGCGCCAACCGCGGCGCCCGGCAAGATGACTGAAACCTCATCGTGAGCAGTCGCCAGGAGCCGTGCCTTGAGTTCGCAGAGCAATGGGCCGCCTGGGCCATCGTCATCGGTGGGCGCGCCAAAGGCCACCTCGTGTAGAGCTCTCGTCCCCATATGCAGCCAGGGAGCCTCGGTACGCGCCGTGAGCTCGTCGAGCCACCGAGGCGTGCCCGTTTTCAACAGCCGATCGGTCCGCGCTAGTGGGGCTCGGCCAGGGCAACGACCAGGGCCCCATCATCGACCCGGTCGTCACCGCTCACTTCGGTCCCCCTCGAGCCGGCAGTTACCGGACGGCGACCTCGACCTCGGCCACCACCGGCACCTTTGTGGCCAAAAGGCTGGCCTGGAGGCCATGGGAGATGCCGTGCTCGCGGTCGTAACGGCGTTCCTTGGCCACGACCAGGGCCACCCGCCCAGCCAGCTCCTCGGCCAGGGCAAGCTCGTCGGGCCCGAAACGGCCTGCACACCGTCCATGGGCCGAGCTGGGATGGCTGTGCGCGCGGCTCCTCACCCTGCATCGTGACAAAGTAGCAAGGGCGCGCGTTGGAGTGCGGCGCCACAGCGATCAGAGCTGCCGGCTGTGCCGACGAAGTAGCGGCGCAGACGAAATGGCAGGTCAGGCCCAAGAACGATGGTGGGCTGGGGTGACCGAGGGGACTCGAACCCCCGACCTCCAGGGCCACAACCTGGCGCTCTAACCAACTGAGCTACGGCCACCACGGACTTCTCAGTTTGACACACCTTCGGCGCGCCACAGGAGAGACTAATCAACCTCGAAGTTCAGCCGATTAACTAAGTATGGCCGCCAAGGACATTATGGGCGCCCAGGCCCATAGCGACGGGCAGGACGAAGACCTGGTCCGCCTATACCTGGACAGCATCGGTAAGTACCCACTGCTGGCCAAGGAGGAGGAGTTCCGGCTCTCGCGGCTCATACAGGAGGGCCGCAAAGCCAAGGAGGCCCTCGATGGCGTCGGGGCCCGCCAGCCTGCCCGGCGACGCGAGCTGCTCTTGGCCGTCCAGCGCGGCGACGCCGCAACGGAGCAGTTCATCAACTCGAACCTGCGGCTCGTGGTGTCCATTGCCAAGCGCTACCAATCTTCGGACATGCCCCTGCTGGACTTAGTGCAGGAAGGGAACCTCGGCCTGATCCATGCCGTCAGCAAGTTCGACTGGCGCAAGGGCTTCAAGTTCTCGACCTACGCCACGTGGTGGATCAAGCAGGCGATCGGCCGCGGCATCGACAACAGCTCGCGCACCATCCGCCTCCCTGTCCACGCTGGTGACCAGGTGAGGCGCCTCCTGCGGGTGAAGCGCCAGCTCGAGGGGCAGACCGGACGCTCGCCGACCTTTTCCGAACTGGCCCAGGCCTTGGACGTAAGCGAGGCGCAGGTGGTGGAGCTGCTGCGGCAGGGCAGCGACCCGGTGAGCCTCGACTCCCGGGTCGGCCCGGACGGGGAGACAGAGCTAGGTGACATTGTCCCCGACGTGTCGTCGCCGAGCCCGTTCGAAGTGGTCAGCGCGGCGATGCTGGGCAGCGAGGTGAACAAGCTGCTGGCCGTGCTCGACGAGCGCGAGCGCGAGATACTGCGGCTGCGCTACGGCTTCGACCGCGGAGACCCGCGCACCTTGGAAGAGGTCGGCGCCACCCTGCACCTCACCCGCGAACGGATCAGGCAGATCGAGCGGGCCGCGCTCTCCAAGCTGCGCCACCCGTCGGCCAACAACGACAGCCGGGACCTGCTCGCCAGCTGACCCTGGCTGGCCACTCGGGCCACTGCAACGCCGGTGCCGACCGGCAGTAGCCGCCGCTCAGCTACGGTCGGTCCCAGGCCCCCGTAGCTCAGGGGATAGAGCAGCCGCCTTCTAAGCGGCGGGCCGCAGGTTCGAGACCTGCCGGGGGCGCCGCCGACGTCCCCTTTGACCTGCACCTGGGAGCCCAAGCACGGCGATGCCGCGACCCACCCCAGTGTCAGGCCCTCACGCTCGCAATCGATGGCACGATTGGGACCGGCTTCGCGGGCCGGGCTCCTGCAGTTGGGGTCATTCCCGGTACCAGCTCCTCCGCTCTGGTCGAGACCGGTGGTTCTTTCCCCAACCGTTAGCGGCCCGACGGCACTGGAACGGCCACCGGCCGGGAGCGTCCGGGTTTGCTCGCGGTCACGGCCCTCAACTCGTCTAGCGACGCTCGGATGACAGCGGGCAAGTCCTCGTCGTCGCTTCCCGCGACCCAGCGCTCGACCGCGACGCGAAAGACGGCCATCCCAGCCTCGGCAGCGAGCATTGCGGCTGTGTCGCTGGCCCCGCGCTGGCGCAGGACTTCGGCGAGCGCCGAGGAGATGGTCGCGAGCTTGATGAGCTCCCGCTCGCGTAGCTCAGGGTTCGCGGCGATAATTGCTTGCCGTCGCCGGGCGAACTCACGCCGCTCCTGCAGTCCCTTGCCGGCGGTTTCGAGCGCAGCGGTGACCGCTTCGATCGGCGCAACGGGCACGGGTGCCTCCGCGACCAAGCGGACAAGGCTTTCCTTCAGTTCGTTCGCGCCGTAGAAAAGGACTTCGCGCTTGTCCGCGAAATAGCGGAAAAATGTCCGCTCGGTCAGCCCGGCCTGCCTGGCGATCTCCTCGGCGGTGGTTTGGTCGAAGCCGCGCTCGCCGAAAAGGGCGAGCGCGGCCTGCACGAGCCTGCCCGCA
>DATJST010000255.1:0-13131 GCA_035503975.1 Acidimicrobiales bacterium
ATATCCCAAAAAACAGCACGAACACGACGGCCAGGGAACCCGAAAAAGGAGCCTCGCGGAAATACGTGAGGTCGAGCACGGGGGCCCGGCTCACCCGCTCGATATGGGTGAACACGACGAGCGCGACGACGCCGATGACGAACAAGCCGACGACGACCGCCGACCGGTAGCCGTCTGTTTCGCCCAAGATCACGGCGAAAGAAAGAGCCCCGAGGCCGGCTCCGGCGGTGCCGAAGCCCGGCCAGTCCAGCCGGGCGGCCAAGGGGTCAGAGCTTTCCGGCAGCGTGGCCGCGGCCAATGCGATGACGGCGGCAACCAAAGCCACATTGAACCAGAACACGGCACGCCAAGTACCTATACCAACCAGAAGGCCACCGATCACCGGGCCGAGCGCCAGCGCAAGCCCTGACACCGAGCCCCATGCTCCGAGTGCTCGCGCCCGCTCGGCGCGGTCGGGGTACAGGTGCCGGATGACCGAAAGCGTGCCAGGCTCCGACGCGGCCGCCCCGACGCCCATCACGACGCGCGCTGCGATGAGGGTGGCGGGGTTGGGGGCCAACGCTCCAAGGAGCGAGCCCGCACCGAAAAGTGCCAGTCCGAGCAGCATCACCCGTTTACGGCCGTAGCGGTCCGAAAGTGAACCGGCGATCAGCATCAGGCTGGCGAACGTGAGCGTGTAACCGTTCACGATCCATTGGAGCTGGGTCACGCCTGCATGTAGGCGCGACTGCACGTCGGATAGGGCGACACTGACGATGGTGGTGTCGAGGAAGGTCAGGAACAGGACGGCGCAGACGACGGCCAGTGCCCAGCGGTCATCACGCGGCTTACCCACTGCAGGTTTGCCGGCTGCGCTGAGCTCGGCGCCGCCGCTTGTCTAGGTTCGCGGGCCTGAGCACGGGTGCATGCTAAACCTTCCGAGCCAGGTACACGGCACCCCGAGCTAGGGCGAGCGGCGGCTGGCGACCGGCCCCGCGACCTCGCCCGGACCTGCTCGCTACGGGTAAGGCGCCCAGCGTAACGAGGCTGCGACGGCCCCGAGCGCGAGGAGGGCCGCGAAGAGGGCAAAAGTCGCCGTAACCTCGTGGCGCTCCTTCTGGCGGGCTACCTGCTTGGGGAGCTCGGCGAAGACACGCTTGAGCTCGGAGGCGTCGTTGGCCGAATAGCTGAGCCCCCCGGTGAGCCGGGAGACCTCCCGCAGCGGGGGCAGGTCGGCCACGAGGGGGGAGCCTTGACCGCCGAAACCTCCACCGAACGGCCCCCCACCGTAGGGGCCGCCACCGTAGCCGCCTCCGCCAAAACCACCCGGTGGCCCGAAGCCCCCGTTGGGGGCGAAGCCCCCTTGTTGCTGTGGCGTGCAGCGGAACGGGGCAAAATGGGTAGTGCCGATCCCGATGGTGTATATGCGCACCCGGCGGGCCACGGCGTAGGGGACGGCTTGGAGCGGGGTAATGCCGCGATTGTTGGCCCCGTCGGTCAACAAGACGACGATGTCGGGCACGTACCCTCCCTTGGGCGGCGTGGCGGCGCCGCTCGGGCCGCCGGTCCCGGTTGGGCCGCCGGTCCCGGTTGGGCCGCTGGTCCCGCTCGGGGTGCTTGGGCCGCCCGGCGCCGCCAGCGCTGCGCTCGACACCGCGTTGCCGACCGGCTGGACCTGGGGGTCCACCTGTGAGATAGCATCCAGGGACTTGAGGATCGCGGCGCCAATGGCGGTGCCGGGGGCGGTGCTCAAATTGTTGAGGGCATTGTCGAGCGTGCTCCTGTCGCTCGTCGGGGGAACAGCCAGTTCGGCGTACCCGGCGAACAAGACAAGGCCCATTTGCGTCCCTCCGGGTTGGGCATCGACGAACTCGCGGGCGGCCTTCTGGGCTACCGCCAAGCGGTCGGGCTGCATATCGCTCAGGCACATAGACCCGGACTCGTCGAGCGCGAGGATGATGGTTGTCTTGTCCAGCGCCACATACGAGGTCAGCTGGGGCCTGCCGGCCGCCACCGCGAGGAGGGCCAAGGCCGCGAGAAGAAGCGCGACTGGGAGGTGGCGACGCCAACCGGAGCGGCGCGGTACTGCCAGGCGGAGCAGGCTGAGGCTCGAATAAGTGACCGCATGGCGCTTGCGTCGCCGCGATGCCCACAGGTAAATCGCGAGGAAACCTGGCACGACGAGCCCCAGCAGGAGGGCCACGGGCCAGGTGAAGCTCACCTCACACAACCCGTCCGAAGGCCAGCACCGATGCCAGAGCCCCGGCGACCATCAGCGCCATGGCCGCGATCGCGAACAGGGCGGTGACCTCGGTCCTCTGGGTGACCACGCCGAAGTGCAGGTTGATCCCCTTGGCCAGGGCCGCAAGCCCGGCAGGGTCGGCGGCGGCGTGGTACGCGCCGTTGGTAACCGTGGCGACTTGCTGCAACGTTTGGGGGTCCATGGCGGTTGCTACCGAAAAGCCGTCTATTTCGACGGCTGTGCCCGCCACGGTGCCGACCCCGACCGTTTGGACCTTGACCCCGGCGACCGAGGCCAACCTGGCCATTGCCACAGGGTCGGTCCGGCTGGTGTCCTCGCCGTCGGAAATGAGCACGATCGTCGAACCCCCGTAATAGCCGATGTTGACCTCGGCCGAGTTGTCCTGGTTGAGCGACGCCGGGTTAATTACCAAGGTTTTGCCCGCGATGGCGTCCAGTGCGGTGAGAATGCCCGAAGCGAGCGACGTACCACCGCCGAGCGAAAGACGGCTGATAGCTCGTAGCGCGGCGCTGTGGTCGAACGTCGGCGGCTGGACGACGAGGGCGCTCGGCCCGAAAGCGACGACGCCGATCTGGACGCCTGCCGGTTGCTGGCGGACGAAGTCCTCCGCCACTGCCTTCGCCACCCCAAGTCGAGATGGCTTCACATCGGTGGCCGCCATGCTGTTGGACACATCGATCGCCAAGACCACAGTGGCTTCGCGTCGCACGGTCTTGACCGTCGCGATCGGCCGTGCTGATGCCACGATAAGCATCCCGAGCGCGGCCGTGAACAAAGCGAAAGCCAGGTGCAGCCGCCACTTTTGGTGCGGCCCCAGGCCGGTGGTGGCGAAGCCCTGGGCGGCGAGGGCGGCACGGCGCCTCCCGAGCCGCCGCCGGGCCGGGACGTAGGCCGCCACCATGGCGGGCAGTACCAGCAGGGCAAGCAGCCAGCCAGGCGACGCGAAGGTCATCTTCTGGTTCTCCGCCCGTTGTTGGCCATGCGCACGAACGCCTCCACCAGGTCGTCGTCGGTCGAGACCAGGTGGAGGCGGGCACCCGACCGGGCGACACCGGCCTTGATGGCCATGTCGTTTTCCCGCGCGACTGCCGCGAGGCGACGCCGCAGCTCGGGATGGCTGCTGTCAACCAGCAACTGCTCTCCCGTCTCGGCGTCCTGGACGACGAGGAAGCCGGCGTCCGGCAGCTCGTACTCACGGGGGTCGACCAAGCGCACAGCGAGGACCTCGTTGCGTTCGCTCAGGCGCAGCAGCGGTCGCTCCCACCCGGGCGCACTGATGAAGTCGGACACGAGCACCACCAGCGAGCGTCGGCGCACGACTCGTGCTGCCGTCCCAAGGAGTTGGCTGAGGTCGGTTACAGGCCCGCCTTGCACGGGACGGAGGAGCTCGCGCACGAGGGCCAGTACCTGGGACCGGCCCTGCCGAGGAGGCAGCGCCCACTGCTCCGAGCCGTCGTAAACGATGGCCCCTATGCGGTTGCCGTTTCGCACCAGCAGCTGGCCGAACGTCGCCGCCAGCTCAAAGAGCACGTGTTCTTTCGTCCGTCCCGCAGGGCCGAATGTCATCGAGCGGGAACGGTCGAGAAGTAGCCATGCGGTGATCTCCCGGTCCTCCATGAAGTCACGCACGAACAGTTCGTCCATCCGAGCCGTCACGTTCCAGTCGATGTGGCGCACGTCGTCGCCCCACTCGTACGCCCGCAGGTCGAGGAAGTCCGTGCCGTTGCCCCGCAACAGTGTTCGGTAATCACCTTGGAGGCGCCCGTCGAGACGGCGCACGACCTGCCACTGAAGCCGGCGCAGGACCGGCTCGGGCGTGAGCAGCGGGTCGGCGCCCATCGCTAGGCGCGCCCGTCCCGCAGGACTACGTCGGGTACCGGGACCCGGCGCAGGATACTGTCGACGACCTGCTGCGCGGTGACTTCGTCGGCCAGCGCCTCGTAGGAGAGCACCAGCCGGTGCCGGAGCACGTCGGGTGCCACCGTCCTCAGGTCCTCGGGCAGCACGTACTGGCGGCCCCGGACCAGGGCCAGCGCCTGCGCCGCGAGAGCCATGTAGATGGAGGCGCGAGGGCTGGCGCCGTAGGTGACATAGCGCGCCATGTCGGGGAGCCCGACCGAGGAGGGGTCGCGCGTGGCCGACGCCACCCGCACGGCGTACTCGATGAGCCGGGGGTCTACGAACACCTCTTTGGCCCCCTTTTGCAGCGCCTTCAACTGGTGGGCGTCCATGACCTCGTGCACGTTCTCGAGCCCGGCGATCATGCGCTCGACGATGACGAACTCCTCGGTGGTGGTCGGGTAATCGACGAGCACTTTCAACATAAAACGGTCGACTTGTGCTTCGGGGAGAGGGTAGGTGCCGTCGGACTCGATCGGGTTTTGAGTGGCCATGACCAAGAAGGGGTCAGGCAGCGGGTACGTCTCGCGGCCTATAGTGACCTGCCTCTCCTGCATCGCTTCGAGCAAAGCGCTCTGTACCTTCGCGGGCGCGCGGTTGATCTCGTCGGCAAGTACCAGGTTGGCGAAGATAGGCCCGAGCGCTACCTCGAACTCGCCGGACTTTTGGTTGTAGATCCTCGTCCCGATGATGTCGGCGGGCACCAGGTCGGGCGTGAACTGGATGCGCTGGAAATGGACGCCGAGGACGTCAGCGAACGTCTTTACGGCGAGCGTCTTGGCCAGTCCCGGCACCCCTTCGACCAGCAGGTGGCCACGGGCCACGAGGGCGACCACCATCCGCTCGAGCAACGCGTCCTGGCCGACGATAACGCGCTTTACGTGGTAGAGGACATCCTCCATGGACGCGGGCACGACTTGGCCAAGGTCGCGGGAGACGCTCACTTGGCGCTCCTGGGCTCACTTGGCGCTCCTGAGCTCACTTGGCGTGCACCTTGGCGTTCATTTGGCGGGAGCGCCGGCCGCCCGGCCGGCCGTGGCTATGGGGACAGCAAAGCTGATGCCAGCAAAGTTGTCCGTCCCGGCGGGGTTGGCGATGCCTGTCACGATCCCGATCACCTGACCTTTTGTGTTCAGCAAGGGGCCGCCTGAGCTGCCCGGGTTTATGGCGGCGTCGAACTGGATCATCCCCGACAAGGTGCGCCCATTGCCAGGGTCAAAGGTGCGGTCGAGCCCTGAGACCACCCCGGCTGACAGAGAGCCCACGAGGCCGAGAGGGTTGCCGAGGGCAAACACCTCGTCGCCCACCTCGGGCGGCGGCCCGAGCACGGCGGGCAGGACAACGGCCGGTAAACGTGCGGGCGCCAGTACGGCGATATCGTCGGCCGGGTCGGCAACGGCAACTGAGGCGCCTGAGGTTGTCCCGTCAGCGAACGTCACCTTGATGGCCAAGGCACCTTGGACGACATGGAGGGCGGTAAGTATCTCGCCGTTGGTGTTGACGATTATCCCTGACCCGAGGTCGGCGTTGCGCGGGCCGCCGTGGTGCTGCGCCACGATGAGCACCAGGCCTGCCCGCACGGCCTGGTAGACGGGCTCGCCCGGCGGCGGCTGGGACTCGACCTGGGATACCGCCGCGCTCACCTTCTGGTTGACGATGGCGTTGACCGCAGCGGTCGTCAACGGCGGCCGTGTCGAGATGCGCAGGTTGGTCAGCACCAGGGCAGCAGCCATGGCCAGCACAGCTGCGACCGCCAGCACCGCGCCAGCGCGGGGTGGCCAGATAGCCCGTTTTGCAGCCGGGGGTGCACCTGGCAACGGCCGCGCGGCCTCGACTTCGAGGGAGCGCGAGGGCGGCGGCCCGGTGCCGCGGTCGCGGCCATGACCATTGGCCTCGCCATCGGCGTTGGCGGTGCCGCTCGGGGTACGAGCGAGACGACCCCCTACGGGTCTCTCCCCAACCCTCACCGGGGCCAGCGTAGGCCTGGCCCCCCGGGCTCAACCGTAGCTTCAGCAGGTTTTCAGCTTCCGCCTGCGTGCAGCTAGCCAGCCTTGGTGCCGGTGACAATGCTCGGCGTGCGGCGCTGTGGGATCTAGCCTTAACCGGCCAGTGGTTGGCCGGTTTTACGTAGCACGATGCCCGTATGACCTACACCACGCCACCCGCTGCCGACAGGGAGCGCACCGAGCTACTGGCTGCTTTGGCAACCCAACGCGACTTCTTGCGCCAAACCGTGAGCGGGCTCAGCGACGATCAGGCCGCGCAACGCACGACCCCGAGCGAGCTTTGCCTCGCGGGCATAATCAAGCACGTCACCGCCATGTGGGAAACCTGGCTCGACTTCATCGAGCACGGCGCGGCACTTCGGGATGCTACGAGCCCCGAGGCCATGGAGGAGCACGCCATGACCTTCAGGGTGCTCCCTGGGGAGACCGTCTACTTGCTCTTGGAGCGGCTCGACGACGTAGTCAGGCGGAGCGACAAGCTGGTCATGGAGGTGCCCTCGCTCGACCAGTCCTACCCCCTCCCGGCGGCGCCCTGGTTCAAGCCCGGAGCCCGCTGGTCGGCCCGGACCACGCTGTTGCACATATTGGCCGAGACGGCCCAGCACTGCGGGCACGCGGACATAATCCGTGAGGCGCTCGACGGCGCCAAGACGATGGGCTGAAGCGCGGTGCCGGCGCCTGGGCGGCAGTCAGCACGCGAACACGGTGCCGGTGCCTGGGCGGCAGTCAGGACGCGAGCGTCGCCGCCGAAGCGAGGGCTCGTTCCCACACCCGGTCACGCCGCAGGTTGGAGACCGCGGCGGCCAGGGCGGAAGTGAGCGAATCGTCCGGCAGAGGTAGCGCCTGGCTGTGCGGGGCCCCGTTGGACAGCTCGGCGCGTGCCCAGACGGCACGCGTGAGCTCATCTCGCTTCACCTGGAACTTGCCGTGCCCGGTGCCGGCGTCGGCCTCCAGGGTGATGTCGACGTGCTTGGCGTCGGTGAGCACAATTTCCCGGGCGCGCAGGTCGAGCTGGGCCATCAGCCAACCCCCGAGCATGTGCCGTGGGCCGGGTTTACCGGTCACCGACGCGCTGCGGACGCCGGCGAGGTAGCCGCGAGTGCGCTCGTTGTCGAAGAGCCCGGCGAGCAACTCGCGCCAGGGTTGGAGCCGTACCCAAGACAGGTCCACGACCGGTTGGTGGTTGGAGAGCTCGAGCAGCGTGCGGTACGTGTGGGCGATGTCGGCGATATCCGGCCCGATGTTGCGGGTGTCGACCACGACAGCCGTAGCCAGCTTGAGCAGGGGGTCGGCCGGGTCGGGGACAAGCCCTGGGAACCAGATTACGACCGGCAGGTCGGCGAGCACGAAGGGCCCGGCGATCGATGCCAAGTGTGACCCCGCCTGGCCGGCCACGCGCATACGCAGTTCTTCGAAGAAGACCGGGTGCTCGGCGCCTTCGGGGGGCTCGGCGCGCCATAGGCAGGCGGTGGCGTCGATGGCCGGCGTACTGTCTGGGTCCGCGGTCAAGATGACTGCCCGGCAAGGGTGGTGCGCGCCCAACTGGCGGACGGAGTTGGCGTACTCGTCGGCGGCCGCGAGGTCGCTCGTCACCATTATCAGCGTCATCACCGCGGTGCGGGTGCCCGCCTCGCGACCAGAAGCCTGGCGCCGCAGCTCGGGCAGCGCCGAGGCGACCTCACTTAGCGTGGTGCCTGCCTTCTGCCAAGAGTGGACGGCAGCCGGCCCGTCGCCCTCTGGCGTCGAAGAAGGAACCTCTTGGCCCTCCGGCTCGGCCGGCTTCGCCGGTGCGGGAGCGGCCGTGGCCGGGCCGCCTGCGCTCACGGGGTCCGCCATTTGCGGCCGTCCCGCTCGACGAGGGTATCCGCGGGGCGCGGGCCCCAGGAACCGGAAGCGTAACCCGCTAGCGGCGCCTCCCCGGCGCCCCACACGTCGAGGAGCGGCTGGACGATGCCCCACGCGGTGTCTACCTCGTCGCTGCGGATGAAGAGCGTGGGGTCGCCGACCATGGCGTCGAGCAGCAGCCGCTCGTACGCGTCCGGCGGCTCCTCCAAGAACGCGGCGCCGTAAGAGAAATCCATGAGCACGTCGCGCACCATGAACGCCTGGCCGGGCACCTTCGCCCCAAAGCGCAAGGTCACACCCTCGTCGGGCTGGATGCGCATGACCAAAGCGTTGGGATTGAGCCCGAGTGCTGCCTCGCGCGGGAACGCCAGGTGCGGCACCGCCTTAAATTGCAGGGCTACCTCTGTCACCCGTTTGGGTAGGCGCTTACCAGTGCGCACGTAGATCGGCACGCCTGCCCAGCGCCAGTTGTCTACCCCGAGCTTGAGGGCCACGTAGGTCTCTGTCTGGCTCTGCGGGCTGACGCCCGGTTCCTGGCGGTACCCGGGGACGGCGTTGCCTTCCACCCAGCCGCTGTCGTACTGCGCCCGTACGGCGATGTTGGCCACCTCGCCCGGTTTCGGTACTACGACCGAGCGCAGGGCCTTCACCTTTTCGTCGCGGATGCCCTGGGCGTCGACCGAGCTGGGCGGCTCCATCAGGGTGAGCGAGAGGACCTGCATAACGTGGTTTTGCACGATGTCGCGCAGCGCCCCTGCTGTTTCGTAGAAGCTGCCCCGCTTTTCGACACCCACCGTTTCGGCCACCGTCACTTGTACGTGGTCGATGTAATTGCGCGACCAGAGCGGTTCGAATATCGCGTTGGCGAAACGCAACGCCAGCACGTTTTGCACTGTTTCTTTTCCGAGGTAATGGTCGATCCGGTAAATCTGGTCCTCGTCGAAGACTTCGTGCAGTGCGGCGTCCAGTTCGCGCGCTGTGCCCCTGTCGCGGCCGAACGGCTTTTCGATGACCAGGCGGGAGGAACCGCCCTCGCTCGCCTGGTTGAGGCCCACGCGGCCCAGCGCCCGCGCCACCTCACCGAACATGTCCGGGATAGTGGCGAGGTAAAAGGTGCGGTTGCCACCCGTACTAAGGGCTTCGTCGATCTCTTTGAGGCGGCCGTAAAGGGTCGTGAAGGTATCGGGGTGGGTGTACTCACCAGCGATGTAGATGCTGTTCTTTATGATCTCGCCCCAGCCCGGCCCGGCGTTGGGGACCGCCTCGGACATGAGGTCGCGAAAGCCGTCGTCCGACATGTCGGTGCGGGCCACGCCGACAACGGCGAAAGCAGGCGGCAGGAGCCGGCGCCGGGACAGGCGCTCCAAGGCCGGTAGCAGCTTGCGGTGCGTGAGGTCACCCGATGCCCCGAAGACGACCAGCACGCCGGGGGGTGCCCGCTTTACCGTCTCGAGCCCCTCAGCCAGAGGGTTCCCGGCCGGGGGGCTGCCGGCGGGGCGGCTAACGGCCGGGCGGCTAACGGCTGGGCGGCTAGCGGCTGGGGGGCTGGCGGTCGAAGTGCCGCCGGCCGGGCCGTCCGCGATCGAGTTGCCTGAGGGTGCCCCCGCGCTCACGACCCTGAGCCTGCCTTCAGTTCGTTGGCCTTGTCTTCGAGGGCCTGCAGCAGCTCGGCGAAGCTCTTGGAAAAGGCCGCGACCCCTTCCTCCTCGAGCTGGCGGGACACGTCGCGCATGTCCACGCCGTACTGGTGCAGGGCGTCGAGGTCCGCTTTGGCCCGGTCTACGTCTTGGTCCACCGTGCGGGCCACGGTCCCATGGTCCTTGAACGCCTCCACGGTGGCGTCGGGCATTGTGTTGACGGTGTGCGGCCCGATGAGGTTGTCGACGTACAGCAGGTCGGGGTAGGCCGGGTTCTTGGTGGAGGTGGAGGCCCAGAGGGGCCGCTGGCGGTGCGCTCCCATCGACCGGAGCGCTTCCCAGCGAGGGCCCGAGAAGCGTTGTTCGAACAACTGGTAAGCCATCTTGGCCTGAGCGACCGCGGCTTTGCCCCGGGCCGCCTCAGGGGCGCCCGCCTTGTCCAGGCGCCGGTCTACCTCGGTATCAACGCGGCTGACGAAGAACGACGCCACGCTGTGCACGCGGCTGAGGTCGCCCCCGCCGCGCCCGAGCTCCTCGAGGCCAGAAATGTAAGCCTCGATCACGTCGTCGTAGCGATCGAGACTGAAGATCAGGGTGACGTTTATGTTGCGGCCTTCGCTGATCATCTGGCGGATCGCGGGAACGCCGGCCTCTGTGGCCGGTATCTTCACCAGCAGGTTGGGCATGGCGATGCTCTCGTGAAAGTGCCTCGCGTCGCGGATGGTGCCTTCGGTGTCATATGCCAGCTGAGGCGACACCTCGAGCGAAACGAAGCCGTCAGACGCTCCGCTCTGCTCGTACAGGGGGTGGAAGATCTCGAGCGCCGAGGTTACATCCGCCGTCGCCATCGACCAGAACGCCTGCTCCACGGTGCTTCCTTCGAGCAGGCGGGCGAAATCGGCGGAGTAGACGTCTGTGCCGGTCATCGCTTTTTGGAAAATGGTCGGGTTGGAGGTGACACCGCGGATGCCGTCGTCGACCATGGCGGCGAGGCGCCCGCTGCGGATGGCGTCACGAGAAAGGTTGTCGATCCAAGGGCTTTGGCCGCCCTCGCTGTAGAGCTGGTGCAGCACGGTCATCAAGTTTCCTCCTGAGATAGTCCGACCGGGTTATTCGGGCTTGCGCAGCAAGGCTCGGGCCTTGTCGGCCACATTTTGGGGGCTGAATCCGAAGTGGGCCAAGACCTCTTCGCCGGGGCCCGAGGCGCCGAAGTGGTCGATGGACACGGTGGCATCGGCCCAACGAGACCAGCCAAAGCTGCTGGCTGCTTCCACAGCCAGCACGGGTGCGCCGTTGCCGAGCACGGCGCGCCTGTAGTCGTCGTCTTGGCGCTCGAAGAGCTCCCACGATGGCATCGACACGACGCGCACGCGGGTGCCCTCGGCCTGCAGTATGGCCGCCGCCCCGGCGCACACGGCGACCTCGGTCCCGGTGCCCACGAGCACGATGTCAGGCCCGGCCTCGTCCCCGCTCAGGACGTAAGCACCTCTATGGAGAAGCTCGGCCTTTTCCGCCGTCCCCTCGAGCACGGGGGTGCTCTGGCGGGAGAGCAAAAGGGCCGCCGGACCGGCGTGCTCGATCGCTGCCCGAAGGGCTTGCGCCGTCTCGTTGGCGTCGGCCGGGCGCACGACAAGCAGGTTGGGCATCGCGCGCATGGCGGCGATCTGCTCGATCGGTTGGTGCGTCGGCCCGTCCTGGCCGAGGCCGACCGAGTCGTGGGTCCAGGCAAAGACAACCTTGGTGTTGGATAGCGCTGAAAGCCTCACCGAGCCGCGCATGTAGTCGGAGAACACAAAAAAGGTGCCCCCGACCGGGAGGATCCCACCGTGGCGGGCCATGCCGACCATCGTCCCGCCCATGCCGTGCTCGCGCACCCCGTAGGCCATGAGGCGGCCCCCGGGGTGCTCCTTGCTCTGCAGCGGCTCGTTGTCGAGCATCGTGCCTGTGTTACCTGTGAGGTCGGCGCCGCCGGAAACCAAACCGGGGACGTCCTGTTTGACGGCGTTGAGGCTCGACTTCAACGCCGCCCGTGTGGCGAGTTTTTCCCCGGCCTTCCACGACGGCAGCTTGGCTTCGAAACCCGCCAAGGCCTGGCCGCGCCACTGGGCATCCCAGCGCTGGCGGCCCGTGCTACCCTCAGGTAGCTTCTCTTCGAGCCGCTTGGCCCAGGCTGCGCGCTGGGCCCGCCCGCGCGCCCCGGCGTTGCGGTAGAACTCGAGCACGCTGTCGGGCACCCAGAACGTCTCGTCCGCCGGCAATCCCAGGATCTCCTTGGTGACCCTTATCTCTTCGGGGTCGAAGGGGTCGCCGTGGGCCTTGGGGCTGTCGGTCATCTTGGGCGACGGGTAGCCGATGTGCGAACGCAGCTGGAGGAAGCTCGGCCGGTCTTCGACCGCCATCGCCCGGCGCACCGCCGCCTCCAACGCTCCCAGGTCGTTGGCCACCTCACCCAGGTCCTCGGTGTGCCAGCCGTAGGCCTCGAAGCGCATGATCGCGTTGTCGTTGAGCGTGATCTCAGTAGGCCCATCGATGGTGATGTGGTTGTCGTCGTAGATGTACACCAGCCGGCCGAGGCCCAGGTGACCAGCGAGCGAGGCGGCCTCATGGCTGATGCCCTCCATCAGGTCGCCGTCGCTACAGATGACAAAGGTGAAGTGGTCGACCAGCTCGGGCCCGTACTGGGTGCGCAAGATGCGTTCCGCCGTGCCGAGCCCGACGCCGTTGGCGAAGCCCTGCCCGAGGGGCCCGGTTGTGACTTCAACGCCCTTCAGCTCGCTCGACTCGGGGTGACCGGGGGTGCGCGACCCGAGCTGGCGGAACTGCCTCAGGTCTTCCAGGGTGAGGTCGTAGCCCGAGAGGAACAGCATCGAGTACAGCAGGATGCAGGCATGCCCGCAGGACAGCACGAAACGGTCGCGGTCGGGCCAGTCCGGATCGGCGGCGTCGTAGTTCATGACCCGCGTCCACAAGACGTGAGCCAGCGGAGCGAGCGCCATGGCCGTGCCAGGGTGCCCCGAATTTGCTTGGCGGGGGGCATCCATCGCCAGGCCCCGGATGACGTTGATGCCGAGCTGCTCCACCGGCTCGGCCCCGATTATGGTGGCGCGCCCATCTGTGGTCGGGTCGGGCCCGGTCTGGGCCGAGGTCTGGGTCATGGCGCCAAACTATCTACCTTTGGGCCCCACGTGAGCCGGAGTTGGCCCCCGGCAACTATTTGGCCAGCGGTGGGAGCAAGGTTAGGGGCACGACCGTGGTCTGGCCGTCCGGCACGAGCCGGCAGTGGGCTTCCAATGTGCCCAATTGCTTGTACTCGAGCTCGCCCCGGACCAGGCGGTAGGTGAACTTGCCGGGCTCGACGTTAAAGGGCGAGACGTTGCGCGCCACCTGTTCGCCGGCCTCGTCCCGGAAGACGACCTCGAGGATGCCCGAAGGGGGGTCGTCTCGGCGCGAGCGGATGAGCACGATCAGGTGCGGGGTGATCGTCACCGGCGGGTCGGAGGGA
>DATJST010000256.1:0-11417 GCA_035503975.1 Acidimicrobiales bacterium
ACCTTCCCGTCCACCAGTTTGGTGAGGACCTGGGGCTTGCCTACGGTGAGCTCGAAACCCTCCCGCCGCATCAGCTCGACCAGGACGGCCAGGGCGAGCTCGCCTCGGCCCTGCACCTCCCAGGTGTCGGGCCGGTCAGTCGGCTGGACCCGCACCGAGACGTTGCCGACCAGCTCAGCGTCCAGGCGGCCCTTCACGAGGCGGGCGGTGAGCTTGCTGCCCTCACGGCCAGCGAGCGGAGACGTGTTGACCCCGAAAGTCATCGAGATGGCGGGCTCGTCGACCGTGACCCCCGGGAGTGGCCGGGGGTCGGCCGGGTCGGCGAGGGTGTCGCCGATCATGATCTCGGGGATGCCGGCGATGGCCACAATGTCGCCCGGACCGGCTCCCTCCGGACCGGCGTCGACTCGCTGGAGGGCATCGGTCTTGTACAGCTCCGCAATCCGCGCCCGTTGTACCTCGCCCTCGCCCCAGCGGCACCAGGCCACGCTTTCCCCTTTACGGGCCCAGCCCTGGTGTACCCGGCAAATGGCAAGGCGCCCGACGTAAGGGGAAGCGTCCAGGTTGCACACGAGCGCCTGGAAGGCGTGGCCCTCCTCGTACACCGGCGCCGGGATGTGCTCGACGAGCAGGTCGAACAAGACCTTCAGGTCTGGGGCGTCGGCCACCTCCTCGGCGGACAGCGCCGCCTGGCCAGTGCGGGCATTGCAGTACACGACGGGGAACTCGATATGGTGCTCCTCGGCACCGAGGTCGATGAACAGGTCGTAGACCGCGTCGAGGACCTCCGCTGGCCGCGCGTCGGAACGGTCGACCTTGTTTACGACCAGGACCACCGGCAGGTGCGCTTCGAGCGATTTGCGGAGCACAAAGCGCGTCTGGGGGAGCGGCCCTTCGCTGGCGTCCACCAGGAGGAGCACACCGTCCACCATCGTGAGCGCCCGCTCGACCTCCCCGCCGAAGTCGGCGTGGCCCGGCGTATCGACGATGTTGACGGTCAGGTCCCCGTAGTGCACCGCCGTGTTCTTGGCGAGGATGGTGATCCCCTTCTCGCGCTCGAGGTCGGTCGAGTCCATGACCCGGTCAGCGACCTCCTCGTTAGCCCGAAAAGCGCCCGACTGGCGCAACATGGCGTCGACCAAGGTGGTTTTGCCATGGTCGACGTGGGCCACGATGGCTACGTTTCGAATGTCAGCGCGCTGCATCTTCCTCTGGGCTGTTAGGGGCACGGCGATGGCGCCACCAACGGCGCCACTAGCCAAGGTACCGCCTGGCGCGTCCCAGCCGAGGACGCCCAGGTCAACCTAGGCGTGCCGGGTAGGCCACCGTCCAGGCCGAGACGACAAGGGACATGCCGATCACGATGAAGCTCCACCCGATCGTGCGGACCAACACCGATAGCCATACCGGCATAGCGTGCGAGCCCTTCTGTGCGTGGGGCCTGCGCGCTGATGGTACAGGTGCCGCCCCGCTTGGGGCGGAGGGAGAACAAGGCGACCCACCCAGCGCTCACCATTCGCGCGGGCCGAGGCACGTGAAGTGGGCCGTGCGGGGCGTCGTGGGCCAGGCGACGGCGTTAGGCGGGCGGGCGCCGGCGGTGGCGGGGCCGCTCACTGCGCCTACGGTGCTCTTCCATACGCCGGCGGATCAGCTCCCGGCGGGCCTGGAGGTCGCGGTAGGTCAGTTCCTCCACTTCTTCCCCAACACCGACGGCGGCTCTGACCGCCGACTTCTCGATCGGGTGCAAGCGCGGGTCGATGCCGATGTCGTGGGCGATGCGCTCGCCGTAGCGGCTGCTGAAATAGGCCGCGATCTCGGTGACCTCGGCGAACAGGTCGACTTCGGGTGCCAGGGTGGCCAGCGACCCGTCCACGAACAGCAGGTCCTTCACGAACAGCATGAGGATCTTGGGGAACCGCGCCCCGTACTCGAGGAGGCGTTTGGTCACCTCGCGCACCTCTGACAGGAGCGCTTCTGGGGACAGGGTGGTCGGATCGACAATTGGCTTGTCCATGCCCAGGTCGGCCAGCAGGGCGTCGAGGTCGGTGTCGGGTGGCACCGCCCCCAGGTCCCGCAGCGCCGCCAGCTGGAGGCGCGGGTCGTTGAGGCTGCCCCCCATCAGCAAGCGCAAGAAGGCCAGGCGCCGGACCTCGTCGAGGCGCCCGGTGATGCCGTAGTCGAGCAGCGCCACGCGCCCGTCGGGCTGGACGAACAGGTTGCCCCCATGCAGGTCACCGTGGAAGACGCCGAACAGTGTGGCGCCCTCCAAGAAGGCGATCAGCAAAGCGCGGACCACGGCCGATGTGTCGATGCCGGCCCGGCGCATGCCATCCACATCGTCCCAGCAGAACCCGTCGAGGCGTTCCATCACCAGCAACCGGCGGGTGACCAGCTCGGGGTGGGGACGGGGCACGACGACCGAGCGTTGGTTGGTCTCGGCCAGGACGCGAGCGATGTCGAGCATGTTGTCCGCTTCGAGGCGGAAGTCGAGCTCCTCGACGATGGTCTCCGCGAACAGCTCCACCAGAGCCGGCGGGTTGGCCAGGGAGGCGACCGGTATACGGCCGATGAGGTGGGGGGCGAGCCAGCTCATGGCGGCGACGTCGCGGGCTACAAGGGTGGACACCTGCGGGCGCTGCACCTTTGCCACCACCTCCTCGCCCGTGCGCAGGCGGGCGGCATGCACCTGGGCGATGGACGCAGCCGCGATGGGGGAGCGTTCGAAGTGCTCGAAGACTTCCTCGATGGGCCGCCCAAGCTCGGCCTCGACCACCTCACGGACCAAGTTGAAGGGCTCGGCCGGGACCCGGTCGCGCAGCATGCGGAACTCGCCGACGAGCTCTGGCGGGAAGACTCCTTCGCCGGACGAGAGGATCTGCCCGAGCTTTATGTAGGTCGGGCCGAGGCGCTCGAAGGCCCGGCGCAGCCGGTGGGAAAGGCCTGCCCGGGAGATCTCGCCCCGGCCCTCGCGGTTGGCGCGCCGCTTGTCCACGGCGCGCCAAGCCAGGATCGCCCAGCCGAGCCGGGCTGCAGTGAGGGCTACCCTTTCCCCCGGCGGCAAGGTACGGCGGCGAAGCAATTGGGGGACCCGCGCGGCCACCTCGACCCGCAAGGCGGGCACATCTTCGCGCCATGGAAGGGCTTGCCCCATCAGGTCCCATGGGCCCTTCTCGCTGAACGCTCCCATCGACAGGTCCGCCGGTCCGTCGTTGGGGGGAGGGTTGCTGCCGACCTCGGGCGTCATGATGGCTTCTTGTGCCTACGGTCAGCAGGCGGCGCCCCGGCCACCGCCGGGCGCGCGCAATCGTGGAGCACGGGCATCATGGGCCGACGCTAGTCAACTGCCCTCGGCCGCCGGCGCGCCACCACGGTAGGCTCACCGAGGTGAGCGAACGCCTCCAAGTGGGCGACCCGGCGCCCGAGTTCACCTTGCCCGACCAGTCTTCCCAGCCCGTGTCCCTTGCCGAGTGGCGCGGTCGGCGGGTGCTTGTTTACTTTTACCCCAAGGCCGACACGCCCGGCTGCACGGCACAGGCGTGCGGCCTGCGCGACGTCAAGGGCAACGTCGGTGGCACCGCCATAGTGGGCATCAGCCCAGATCCGCCCAAGCGCCAAGCCGCCTTCGATACCAAGTACGGCCTCGGCTTTCCGCTCCTGTCAGACGCCGACCACGCCGTGGCCGAATTGTACGGAGTATGGGTGCAACGCAGCATGTACGGCCGCAAGTACATGGGTACCGAACGTTCGGCGTTCCTGGTGGGCAAGGACGGGCGGCTCGAGCAGGTGTGGTACAAGATCTCGCCCGCGGCTACGGCCTCCAACCTGGTGAAAGCTGTTGCCTAGCGCGCGGGGTGCCTAGGCCGGGACGAACACCAAGCAGCCATTGTGGCCCCCGAAGCCGAACGAATTGGAAAGGACTGGCCCGGGTTCCCAGGCTCTCGCCTGGCCGATGACGACGTCGAGCTGGAACGCTGGGTCGACGTTGCGCGTCCCCCCGGTAGGGGGCACATGGCGGTGCTTGAGGCTGAGGACGCTGGCGACTGCTTCGATCGCCCCGGCGCCGGCGAGCGTGTGGCCGATCACACCTTTGACCGAAGTCACAGCCGGCCCGGGGGTACCGAACACCTTGCAGATGGCCTCGGCCTCGGCCGCGTCCCCGGGCGGAGTCGAGGTGCCGTGGGCGTTGACTTGCGTGACAGCCGAAGGCGTTAGCTGGGCGTCGGCCAGGGCAAGTTCCATGCAGCGGGCCGCGCCACTGCCGTCGGGGGCGGGAGCAGTCACGTGGTGGGCGTCGGCAGTGCTGGCCGCCCCGACCAGTTCGGCGTATATGTGAGCGCCCCGGGCGACAGCCCGGTCCCGCTCTTCCAGCACGACGACGCCTGCTCCTTCACCGATGGCAAAACCGTCCCGGGCTTCGTCGAACGGCATCGAGATGCCCGAGCGGGTGAGCGCGGTCATGTTGGCGAAGCCGGCCACGCCGAGCTCCGATAGGGGTGCCTCACTCGAACCTGCCACCATGACGTCGCAGCGGCCCGTGGCTATGAGCCGGCCGGCATTGGCGATGCTCTGGCTGCCGGCCGCACAGGCGGTGACGGTGGTCTCGCATGGCCCGCGCAGGCCGTAACGCATGGAGACCTCGGCTGCGGCGCGGTTCCCCATCATCATCGGGACCAGGAAAGGGCTGACCCGGTCGGGGCCCCTCGCTATCAGCACTCTGTCCTGTTCGCACATCGAGTCGAGCCCGCCCACGCCGGTCCCGATCAGTGTCCCGGCCCGGTCCGGGTCGCCCCGCAGCGCATCGATCCCGCCCGCGTCCTCTACCGCCTGGTGGGCAGCCAGGGTTGACATCTGGACGAAGCGATCGGCCCGCCTGGCTTCCTTGGACGAGAAAATATGGCTCACGTCCAGCTCCCGTACCGGGCGGACCCTGGCCACAGGTGGCTCGGCGAGGAGGCCCTCCCAAAAGGCATCAGGCCCTATCCCGCACGACGCCACCACGCCCAAGCCGGTGACGACCACCCGCCGACCAGGCACCGCACCCGTGCCATCGCGCCCGCCATAACTTGCCAGCATCAGATTTTGGACGCCACCAGCTGGTAGGCCTGGCCCACGGTCTCGACGCCCTCGAGCTCGGCCTCGGGAACGTCGATGCCGAACTTCTCCTCCAAGGCCATCACCAGCTCGACCAGGTCGAGGCTGTCGGCATCGAGGTCGTCGGCGAAGCGCGCCTCGGGCACGATCTTGGATGGGTCGACCTGCAGCACCTCTACGGCGCACTGCCTGAAGAGGTCGAACGACTCCTCAGACGCAACTGGTTCTGCCATTTCTTCCTCCGTTTGTTCCCGGACTGGCTAAATCTAGCGGGAGGGCCGGGTGCCCCATCGCCATACGGCCGAAGCCCATGTCATGCCGGCGCCGAAACCGGCGAACAGCACCAGGTCCCCCTCGGACAGCCTGCCCCTGTTGGCCGCGTCGCTGAGGGCGATCGGGATCGAAGCAGAGGAAGTGTTCCCGGTGCTCTCGATCACCGATGCCACGCGCTCGGCCGGGATGCCGAGACGCTCCGCAACCGCGTCCATGATCCGGATATTGGCCTGGTGGGGGACGAACAAGGTGATCTCCGACGCGCTCACCTTGGCTCGCTCCAGGCTCCTGGTGGCCGAGTCAACCGTGACCCGGACTGCCTTGCGGAAAACCTCCTGGCCGCGCATCCGCATGCCATCGCCGCCGTGGTCTGCATAGAACAGCGGATGCAGCGAACCGTCTACGCCGATGTCCCAGCCAAGCAGGGCTGGCTCGCCCGGAACGGCCTCCACGACCACTGCGCCGGCACCGTCACCGAACAGGAAGGCGTTGGTACGGTCCGCCCAGTTGGTGATGCGGGTGAGCGTCTCGGCGCCGATGAGCAGTACCCGTTCGGCCCCGGCGGCGATAAAGCCGGTCGCGGTGACCAGCCCGTACGTGAAGCCGGCGCAGGCGGCGTTGATGTCCATGCCTCCCCCGCGTATCGCCAACGCATTGGCCAACGGCGACGAGGTCGCGGGCACCAGCTGGTCAGGAGTGGTCGTGCAGAGGATCAGGAGGTCAATATCGGCACCGGTCAGCCCCGCCCGCTCGAGCGCGGCCCGGCCCGCCTGGGCGGCCAGGCTGGCCGTGGTGCCCATCCCCGCCTCCGGGGAAGGGGACGGCTTGGGAGAGACGAACGGCCCGTCGGCCGCCCGCCGTTGGCGGATACCGGTACGTTCCACGATCCATTGGTCACTCGTATCGAACAGGGTCATGATGTCCTGGTTGGTCACCACTTGCCCGGGGAGCGCGCTGGCCCATCCGGTGATGGCCGAGCCGCTGGTTTCTGGCATATCCCTGTCCTTTCTGTTGATGAACTATGGGGAACGCAGCCAGGCAATAGGCTGGCCGGCCTGTACACGTTCTCCGGGGTGGGCGAGGACGCCGATGAGCTGGCCGGCGAAGGGGCTGCGGACTTCGGCGCCGGAGACGGTCCCGACGAGGTCCCCAATGCTCACCTCACGGCCCACCATCGGGTGTTCGCTGCCGGGGTGCCCCGGCAGCGCGCTCGGGCCGTTTGAGTCGGCGTCAGTTACCTCGGGCAAATCGAAAATCCCCGCGCTCGGGCTGACGATCAGGCGTTCTGAGAGGTACAGGCGCTCGCCCTGGTGGCCTTCCGCGGCCAGCTCGCCGCCGGGGACAGAAGGCCCACCGGTGAAGGTCTCCACGAGGCGGTCAAGGTCGTCGGGCACGCTGACCGTGACCGTTATGGCCTCGGGCAGGGTGGCCCGCACCAGGGACGACAGGTTGCCGGGAGGTCCCAGCTCGCAGAAAAGACCGTCTCCGTCCCACTCCGCCGTGCGCAGAATTGCGGCCACGGAGAGGACGCTCTGGCGCCAGCGGACGGGGCTACGCAGCTGCGCAGAGAGCAATGACGCCCACTCCGAGGCTGCGTCATGGGGGAGGGCGTCGACGTTGGCCACGACGGGTACCGCCAGGGCGTAGAAGCTCGTGCTCTCGAGGGCCTTGCGCAGCCGGGGCTGCGCGGCCGCCATGAGCGGGGTGTGGAAAGCGCCGTTTGAGGGGAGGGCACTCACTCGGGTCGCCCCGAGCTCGAACGCCACCTGGACGGCACGCTCGGCTACCTCCGCGCGGCCGGCGATCACACATTCGCCCGGCGCGTTGGAGTAGGCCAGCCAGACATCGCCGTCCGCCCGCCGGCACGAGATACGGGCAATCTCGTCGTCGACCCCCGCCAGGGCCAGCATCACGCCAGGGCTCTCGTCGGCCGCCTCCTGCATGGCTTCACCCCGCTCTGTGACCAGCCGTATTGCGTCTTCGAAGCCGATGCCCCCGGCCGCTACCAGGGCCGCGTACTCGCCCAAGCCGTGGCCGGCGCACACGGTGGGCTCTATGCCCAGCCGCTCGACAGCGTCGAGCACGACGAGGCTCATTAGGAACGTCGCCAGTTGCGCCGTCGGCGTTTCCGCCAGCTCTTCAGAGCTGGCATCGAGGAGAAGGTAGCCGAGGTCACGCCCGGCCAAGTTGGAAGCATCCTGGATGACATCCCACGACGGGTGGTCGCGCCAGGGCCGGCCCATGCCGGTCCGCTGCGCCCCCTGTCCAGGGAAAATAAACGCGGGCAAAGTCGCGCCTCCTTGGTCTTCCAACCATTCTGACCTTTGCCGGCAGGCCGAAGTAACAACGAGGTGAACTCGTCCTGGTACCTGCGCTCGCGGGGTAACCCCCGGGCGCCACTGGACGCGACGGCGTCGCCTGGGTCGAGCCGGCTGGGTTGAGCCGCCTGGGTTGTGACGTACGCCGGCCGGCTGGCCTGCTACTGACGAGCTGACCGGGGGGCTGCCATGGCTCGAGCGCCCCAGAAAGTCACCGGCTCAAGACCGTTCGGCAAGCGCCTCTGTCGTGCGCTCGTCCGGCTGGTAGTTGCCGACAGCTGTGCAGACCCCGCCGAGCAGGCACGACACGGCCGAAAAAGCGCTGCGCTTGCCCTTGGCGGGGTTTGCCACCACCGACCAGCGGGCATTGTCCCAGGATTCCACGAGCGTCGCGCCGAAGAGGCCACCGGCTGGGCCCGAGCCTTCCTCACCGACCGCGACACATGAGGAGGGCGACGGGCGGGAGACGCCCCAGAGCGCGTTGTCCAGGTTGCGCGGGGCTTCGTTGGGGCTGGGGATGACGGTCCATTTGGTACCGTCCCAGGACTCGACCAGCGTCCGGTAGCCAGCCGTAGCCTCGAAGCTCCCGACGGCAGTACAAGAGGTGGCCGAAGCACACGACACTGCGTTCAGGCTGTCGGTCGAGGAGCCCGGCCCGTTTGGCATGAGGGTGACCGCCCATGACCGACCGTCCCAGGTCTCGTCCAGCACCGACTCCTGGCCCTGTTTGTTCACGCTGTAGCCGACCGCGCTACACCAGTTGCGCGGGGTGCACGAGACCGCGTTGAGACCTGCGTGGGCTGCACCGTTCGCAGAGCTGTACCAGGTCACAGGGCCGGGATCGGGCACCGGGACGACTGCCCAACGAGACCCGTTCCACTCTTCGACCAGGGCCTGGTAGGTGTTGCCCGAGCCCACCTGGTAGTCGCCGGCGGCCATGCAAAAGCTCGGTGCCGTGCATGAAACGCCCGCGAGGACCGAGTAATGGGTGCCGGCAACGGCCGGCGTTGGCACCACTTGCCAGGGCGCGGCCGCCGCGCTGGCTGGTGCCCCCATGCCGGTCGCAAGCACGAGCCCAGCCGAGATCACCGTCCCTAGCTTTCGCACTTCGGCCTCCTATCCGGGCCAACCCCGGCCCGGCGTTGTCCGCGGAGGGCCACCGTGCGGCGAGCGTGCTTGGCGCCGACCGCCGCGTTGCTCGGCGCCTGCTGATGATGGCACACCGCTCGGTTGGGCGGGACGCAACTCTCGGGCGGCGCCGCGTCCCCTGATCGCCGCCGAGGCTTCCTCGGCGCCGCGGCGCCTACGGTGCTGCCGACTGACCATCTTGAGCACGTAGAAAGAACGGGCACTTTGAGCCCACCGCGGTGCGGTCTGTGGCGGAGGACTTGGGCAAGCTTGGCGCTCGCGCTCCGTCCGATGTGCGCCCGCGGCCACCAGACACTGGGGTACGCTCTCTCATCGTGCCCTTCCGGCTGGACCTCCCTGAACTTCGTCGGTGCCCTGGTGCCCTTCGGCCACGCCGCTGTGGTCCAGGAATAGTTCCGGTGGTGGGCACGAAAGCTGAGCGGCCGCAAGCTAGCAGCTCAGAGGCACGGGCGCGTGGTGGAATGGCAGACACGGTGGACTCAAAATCCATTGGCCGCGAGGCCGTGAGGGTTCAAGTCCCTCCGCGCCCACCCGTTTTCGGTCCCATTCTTCTTGGTTAGCCGGTCGGCCCAGGTGGCGCGAACCGTGGTCCCGCCTGGTCCGTCTCGTACTGGCGGGCTTTGGGGATGGGTGGCGGCTAGGCGTATCGCCGGCATAACCGCTTGATTGAGAATGCTTGTAGGCGCAACAGCATCTAGGCTGTCCCAGTCGAGTAAGCACCTTACCCGTCGCCAAGTCGACCTGCTGAGCTTGACCGGCCGCCACCTTGGCGGCCGGTGCCCTGGACGAACAGCTTCATGGGGCCCGGCACTAGGGGGGTGTTGCCGGCCTTTAGCGAGCACGGCTCACGCGAAAAGTGCCACGCGCTGCCCGACTACACGGGGGGCGGAGGTCACTTTTCGCGCGGCGGCCGGGAGCCGTGACCAGTTGTGCATCAAATATAAGGGGTATAAGTGGTCAGCGCTCAGTCCTGGCACGGCCGTGGCGCGCAAAACCTATGCACGGCCCGGCCTTTTGACCCGGAGCAGTGACAAGTTATGCACGGTCAAGGCTGGTTCGCTCAGAGCGGGACGACCTTGTTGCCTGCGGGCACCGGCTAGCGGGCGATCGTCCCGAGCAGCGCGGCACCCTTGTCGAGTGCGCGCTCCAGCCCTCCGAACCGCCCTGCCGCCTCGCGGCCGGCCCGTCCAAGTCGAGGCCCGGCCTGAAGGTCCTCTACGTGAGCACCTGCGCGGGTACAGCCAGGACGCGATCGTCTACCGGGGCGTCTTGGAGGACGGCGTGAACCTGGTCGAGAAACACTTTGCTGCCCGCGCCTCAGTGTGAAAGGGCCGTGCGCAGTGCTGAACGCGACCCGACCGGGCGCCGCAGCCGCTGGTTGAGAAAAATGGCTGTCACCGGTACAGCTGGCTCGTCATGAGACGGGTACGGCGGTGGCTACCAGTTCAGCCGGTAATTCGGGGGTTCTTTGGTGATGAGGATGTCGTGGGGGTGGCTCTCTCGCAAGCTGGCCGGGGAAACCCGGACGAAACGGCCGTTTGCCCGCAGCTGCTCGATGTCGGCAGTGCCGCAGTAGCCCATCGCCTGGCGGAGCCCTCCGACCAGCTGATGGACCACGTTGGCTAGCGGCCCTTTGTACGGCACTCTCCCTTCGACGCCCTCAGGGACCAGCTTTGCGCTCTCGACGCTGTCCTGAAAATACCGGTCCTTGGAGAAAGAGCGGCCCTGCATGGCGCCGAGCGATCCCATCCCCCGGTATTCCTTGAACCGCTCTCCCTGGTCGACCACGATGTCGCCGGGTGCCTCGTCCACGCCGGCCAGGGCGTTGCCGACCATCACGCTGCAGGCACCGGCGGCAATGGCTTTGGCGATGTCGCCCGAAAATTGGACCCCACCGTCCGCGATGACCGGTACCTCGGGGCCGGCCGCCCTGGCCGACTCGAAGATCGCGGTGATCTGAGGCACGCCTATCCCGGCCACCACCCGCGTCGTGCAGATCGACCCAGGGCCAATGCCGACCTTGACGCCGTCGGCCCCCGCATCGACCAGTGCCTCGGTCGCCGCCCCCGTGGCCACATTGCCGGCTATGACCTCGACATCAAAATTGGCCTTTATCTTGGCTACCGCATCGATCACCGAGCGCGAATGGCCGTGGGCGGTATCGACGACGATCAGGTCCACCTTGCGCTCCACTAGGGCGGCGACCCGCTCGAGGCTGTCAGCCCCCGCTCCCACCGCGGCTGCCACCCGGAGCCGCCCGGCGTCGTCCTTGGTCGCGTTCGGGTAGTCGATGCGTTTTTGGATGTCCTTGACGGTGATCAGGCCGCGCAGCGTCCCGTCGGGCCCTACGATCGGCAGTTTTTCTATGCGGTGCCGCCCGAGGATGGCTTGGGCGTCCTCGAGCGAGGTACCTACGGGGGCGGTCACCAGGCCGGTGGATGTCATCACCTCAGCCACAGGCCGCGGAGTGGGCTCGACGAACCTGAGGTCGCGGTTGGTGACAATGCCTACCAAGCGACCGGCCTGGTCAACCACGGGCACGCCGCTTATGTGGAACTGGGCCATCAAACCCATCGCCTCGAGCAC
>DATJST010000257.1:0-2879 GCA_035503975.1 Acidimicrobiales bacterium
AAGCGCAAGAGCGTCGCCGCATTGTGTGGTGACAACGGGGCCGGCAAGTCAACTCTGCTCCGGATCCTGTGTGGCATTCACGCACCAGACCGAGGTGACGTTCTTATCAACGGTGTGCCCGTTCTGCTCAATTCGATCCGCGATGCACAGGCAAGGGGGATCGACGTTATCCACCAGGATCTTGCCCTCGCTCCCGACCTGTCTGTCCTCGAGAACGTGTACCTGGGCCATGAAGAACTCCATGAGGGATGGCGGCGTTTTCTCGGGATCCTGGCGCGCGGCCCCATGGCGGCATCCACCGATCAAGCGCTTCGGCAGCTCAGCATCAACCTTCCGTCAGTGCGTGTTCCGGTGGAGTTGTTGTCAGGCGGCCAACGACAGGCCGACGCCCGGGTGCTCGAGTGAGCTCTTATTTAGGGACGGCTTGGTGAAATATCAACAGGGGGCGTCGATTTGAGCTTCAGAGCGGGAGACTGATGTACGACTCGAAGATCGATGGGGCGCTGGAAGCCTTCCTAGACGAGGCGCGGGACCAGCTCACCCAGCTGGTCATCGACCTGGTTGGCATCGACAGCCAGATCCCCCCTTATGCTGATGAGCAGAAGATCGCCGCATTTCTGGGCGAGACGCTAAGCAACCTCGACCTGGGCGAGACTGAGGTCATCGGTGCCGCGCCGGAACGACCCAACCTGATCACCCGGGTCAGGGGGAGCGGCGGCGGGCCCACGTTGATGCTGAACGGGCACCTCGACACCAAGCCGGTCGGGGACGCCCGAACGCTCTGGCGATCGGACCCGCTCGTCCCTGAGCTCCGCGACGGCCGGCTCTACGGGTTAGGGACAAGCGACATGAAGGGCGCTGTGGCGGCAATGGTCTTTGCCGTGGCCGCCTTGCGTCGCACAGCGGCACCGCTCGGAGGAGACGTGGTCCTGGCGTTCACGGCGGACGAGGAAGCCGGGTCGTCGCTCGGAGCGCGGTACCTCGCGCCGCAGTTGACCGGCGTTGACGCCTGCCTGATCGGTGAGCCGAGCGGTGTTGACGACGACTGGCAAGGAGTGTGCCTGGTCTCGCGAGGGGTGTGCGGGTTCCGCATCCGGGTACGCGGGACCCAGACCCATTCGAGCCTGTCGGACCGGATGCCGTCCGTAAACGCTTCACTCGTGATGGCCGAGCTCCTCCTTGCCATCAAGGAAGAACTAGAGCTTGACTTCTCGCCGCACCCCTATGGTGGCGTCGGGCCGACCCTCAACCCGGGCGTACTCGTGGACGGAGGAGTGTACTTCGGTGTCGTGCCGGGGATGGCGGAGTTCGCATGCGATCTCCGTACGCTTCCCGGTATGGACGAAGTTGGTGTCCGACGGTCGGTCGATCAGTGGCTGGACACGAAACGACGGGCTAACCCGTCGCTCGACGTCGAGGTTGAGTTCGAGCCAGGGCTTACCTGGGTACCGCCAGCCGAGCTCCCACCAGCTCACCCGCTCGTGGAGGCGGCCTGCGAGTCGATCAAGGGGGTGCTCGGGTGGGCCCCGCCCCTCGCGGTCTTCCTCGGGGGGACCGACGCCCCGTGGTACGAACAGGCCGGGATCCCCACCCTCCCGGCGCTCGGGCCCGGCTGGCTGTCGTGCTGTCACGGCCCGAACGAGTTCGTCACGCTGGAGGCTGTGCACCAGGCGGCCCTTGTCTACGCGCGAACAGCGGCGCGGTACTGCCGTCCGCGCGACGTTGGTCCGTGACCCTGGAAGCGGTAATGGCCCCAAAGGTTTTTCAAAGGTCCAATGCCGTCTGAATATGCCAGAGCCGAGAAGAGTGGGTACTGGTGGGCACCGCGGAACGGTGCGTCGAGTAGCCACCGAAGTGTTCCCGTGACCGCCGACGCACATTCACAAGTAGAAAGGGAGGCCGTCATGGGAGGGACCCTGCTTGCTTTGTTGGCGGGTAAACAAGTCCCGCCCTGAGCCTCTTGATCGGAAGCCCGTCGTCGCGATGTCTCTTGACCCGGTGGACCACCTGTGCAACAATGCTGCTTGCGAGAGAGAATATCTCTGAGCGAAACGGTTATTTCACTCAGAGAAAAGCAATGCCAGCCTATGACGGGGCGCAGTCCGGTTGCCCCGTGGCGTGGCCCAGGGGGTTTGAGAGTTGGTGCCAGTTTGTGGAGCACAGACGTCCCGCCACAGCAGGGATGTGCGCCGACCAACTTTGCATGACAGGTCGAGGGTGTCAGAGGGCAGTCGGTGGTGACCGCCAATGGCGGGGCGGGTGCCGAGGTCGGCGCCGGCCCGCTCGCTCATGTGCGAGTGCTGGACTTCACGGCGCTCGTCCAGGGCCCGTTAGCGACGCAAATACTGGGCGATCTCGGCGCAGACATCGTAAAGATCGAGCGGCCCGAAGGTGAGTGGAGCCGCCACTGGGGGATCCTGGACGGCCACACTCATGGTGAGACCGACTCTTTCCTGGCCTTCAACCGTAATAAGCGGAGTGTCGCCGCAGACTTAAAAGATGAAGGTACCCGCGACCGGTTGCTGGAGATGGGCAAAGAGTTTGATGTGGTGGTCGAAAACTTCCGCCCCGGGGTGATGGCCCGCCTTGGCCTTGGCTACGAGGATTTCGCCGCTCGCAACCCCGGGATTATCTTCGTCAGCTCGTCTGGTTACGGCCAGAGCGGCCCCTACGTAACCCGTCCCGGCCAAGATTTGCTGATACAGGCGCTGTCGGGGATGCTGTGGCTGGCCGGGCAGGAAACGTCACCGCCCACCGCCTGCGGGATAGGGATCACCGATCAGTACACCGCGCTCCACATCGTCATCGGCATCCTCGCCGCATTGGAGCACCGCCGCCATTCCGGTCGGGGCCAGCGGGTCGAGTTGAACCTCTTCAGT
>DATJST010000258.1:0-7850 GCA_035503975.1 Acidimicrobiales bacterium
GAGACGACGCTCCAGAGCGGGTTCAGGCCGCCAAAAAGAGCCACGACTATCCCGTTGAAACCATCGTTGCCCGTGAAGCCGGTGAGGCTCCCATCTGTCACCATCCGGTGCGAGATGCTCCCGAAGACGAGTACCGCACCACCGAGCCCGCAGCACACCCCTGAAAGCAGCATCGAGTACAAGATCGTTCGCTTGACGGACATGCCTGCATAGCGGGCGGCATCGTGCGAGAGGCCAACAGCGCGCAGCCGGAAACCGAAGCCCGTGCGCCACAGCAGGAAGTATGCAGCGATGGCGACGACGACGGCTATGACCACACCGAGGTTGAGCTGGGTCCCGCCCACGATGGTCGGCAGCCAGGCACTCTTGGAGAGCAACTTGGTCTGGGGTATGAGCCCCGTAATGGAGAAGGCTTGCGACCGGTTGACCATTGGGCCGGAGAGCAGGTAGTTCATGACCTGTACCGCTACGAGGTTGAGCATGATCGTGCTCAAGATCTCGTTCACGTTGAAATAGGCCTTGAAGAAGCCGGCGATCCCGGCCCAGATGGCGCCCCCAGCGGCAGCCGCCACTAGTACCAGCGGGAGCAGCACGATCGCTGGCAGGTTTGGCAGCGCGAGAGCCGTTGCAGTGGAGGCGAGAGCCCCCATTACGATCTGGCCCTCACCGCCGATGTTCCACACGTTGGCCCGGACGGAGATGCACATCCCCACAGCGACAAGGAGCAGAGGCACGGCCTTTTGGGCCGTGCTGGCGAGAGCATAGCTACCGCCAAAAGCGCCTGAGAGCAAGGCTTGGTAGCCAGTCACGGGGTTGGCCCCGAAGGCAATGATCAACAGGGCGCCGATTGCCAGCGCGGCTAGTGCCGAGGCGGGCAACGCCAACCAGCCGAAAAGCAAGGCCCTGCGCGCTACTCGCCCTTGAACCCGCTGGGGGTTCTCAACTTGAGACCCTGTCGTCGTCATAGGTCCCACCGATGTCCCCCGGCTCTCCAAACAACCTGGGAACAATCGTTATATGCCGGCCCTGTCCTCCCTAGGGCCAAACGTCCTACCACGGACTTCTTTAGTCCCGACCGGCGCTCACATGGGATTTTGCTTTGGTTCGTGGTGGATAGGGCCGTCCGAACGGCTGAGCGAAGCGCTTGTCGGGGTGCGGCTGCGCAGCGAGATGATCTCGGCGCAAATCGACACGGCTGTCTCCTCGGGGGTACGTGCGCCGATGTCGAGGCCGATCGGGGCCATCAGACGGGAGAGCGCGGCATCCGGCAGGCCATGCTCGCGAAGCTGCCTCTCGCGCTCAGCGGTGGTGTGGCGCGAGCCCATGGCACCGATGTAGCCGGCGCCTGTCCGAAGAGCGGCCTCGATGGCCGGGACGTCGAACTTGGGTTCGTGGGTGAGAACGCAAACGGCGTCGCGCGGGCCTAATTGCTCACCCACCGACGCAAGGTGGCGGTCGGGCCATGCAACCACGACCTCGTCGGCGAACGGGAAGCGCGCCCGTGTAGCGAACACGGCGCGCGCGTCGCAGACAGTTACGCGAAAACCGAGCACCTTGGCGACACGGGCGAGAGCGGCTGCGAAGTCCACTGCTCCGAAGATCAGCATCTGGGGCGGCGGAGCGAACACCTGGACGAACACCGCGACCTCCTGCCGGCCGATCTCGCCCATCGGGCCGTACCGGCGCAGCGAAGTTGCGCCCGCGTCGAGCTGGCCAAACGCGTCTCGCGCGACTGCCTCGTCCAGGCCTCGCGACCCAAGAGAACCGAGCCTGGAGCCACCTGTGCGCACCAGCAGCGTCGCCCCGGGGACGGCGCCCGGCCCCCCGCCTTGGGTACCTGCCCCACTCACAGCGGGCTCGACTTCAAGCACAGTTGCCAGGGCCACCGGCTCGTTTGCGGAGAGGGGGGTGCGCAGGGCTCCGAAGACGTCACGCAGCATGGAATGCTCACCCAACGAGGAGCTCCACAAAGACGTGCAGCGTCCCGCCGCAAGTGAGGCCAGCCGCAAACGCATCATCATCGGAATAGCCGAACCTGCAGAGCCGGGGCACTCCGTCAGCCAGCACCTTCAGCGCCTCTTCCACAACGGCGCCTTCGACGCACCCGCCTGACAGCGATCCGGCCACCTCGCTTTGTTCGTTTACGGCCATAGCAGCGCCCACCTCACGTGGCGCCGAGCCATCCACGGCGACGATCCTCGCCAGAGCCACCCGCCGCCCATCCCCGCGCCACCGCTCGATGTCTTCTAGGAGGTCCCTCATGGGCGCGATGGTACTCGCCGGGACCACGCGCGTAGGACGGCTACCTCGAGCCTCTCTCGGCCAACGCTGGGCTGGCAGTACGATGCGGAGCACCTGGCCACCCGGATAGACTCTCGCTCATGGACTTGACAGCTTATGAACGAAGGCTGGCTCGGCCGACCCGGATAAAGTCATCTGAGTTCCAACATAATGGGCGGCTTAAGCACGTCTTATTTGCCGATCAGTTCGACCGGCCAATGCTGGAGAACTTCAACAGCCTCTCCAATATGGTGCGCGACCTCGCGAGGGGCCGCGAAACTCAATTGTTCCTGCACAACCTGCTACCCCACAAGCGGGCGATGCTGTATTTCACACAGGCTTCCACCCGCACCTTCCTCTCGTTCACGGCTGCATGCCAGCTCCTCGGCATGTCCGTTGCCGAGATACGAGATCCCTCGGTCTCCTCGGAGTACAAGGGCGAGTCTCCCTTTGACTCGATGCGGATGTTCAGCTCATATTTTGACATCGTCATCATGCGGACGCCGAGTGCCGGGTTTGCCGAGGCATGTGCGTACTTGATGAACGACCTTGACACGTTCAACGAACGTAACGTCCCCATCGTAAATGGGGGGTCCGGTGCAGATGAGCACCCGACTCAGGCGCTCTTGGACATCTACACGATCCACCGCTGCTTCGAGTTCGCTTCAGAGCGCGATTCTTCGCGCTGGGCACAGTTCGACGCGTACCGCAAGACCTACCCGGACCTCTCTCGTGGCCTGGACTCAAAAGTCTACGGTTTTTGCGGCGACATGCTGCGCGGGCGTACCGTGCACTCCCTCGCTTCGATCTTGGCGAACTTCTCTGATGTCACCATGCACTTCGTCTCACCGCCTGACCTCCGGCTCCCGGCAGCGTTGCGCGATTCGCTGTCTGCCAGAGGCGTCAAGGTGTTCGAGCACGATGCCTTGCGGGAGATTATCGGTGAGGTTGACCTTCTTTACATGACGCGCATCCAGTGGGAGCACGACAAAGGTGCCCAGGCGGGCACCCCCGCACCGGTTGGCGCCGATTTCGTCCTGACGCCAGAGCTCACCAACCAGATGAAGAGCTACGCGCCAATCCTTCACCCGTTCCCTCGCAACGCGGAGATCCCACCAGAAATCGACCACGACCCTCGGGCCATGTACTTCCACGAAGCCCGCAACGGGATGTGGGTGCGGGCAGCCCTTATTGCCCATCTTTTCGATGTGGACGGCTCCATCGTGGCGTACCACCGGGACGTCCTTTCGCGCTAGGGCGCCGACAACTTAGCCCCCCAAACAGGCTGCCAAACCGCAACCGCAGCTCCTGCGGCGGCTTGATGAGCGGCGAGCATGTGCGCGCGGCACCAAGCGATGCGCCATGTCTGCGGCCGACGAGCGGCGCCGTCTCTGGCCCGGCCACCTTGGCTAAGCGAAACTAAAGCCCGTTGTGGACGGCTATGCGAGCCAAGGCTGAAAGGACGGAGAGCGGCGGCATTGTGATGTCGAAATCCTTGTTAGCCTTTTCAAAGGTGATACCGAATTGCGCCTGTTTGGTCAGCACGGCGATGCTATCTGCGGGAGGGGACCCGAATGATGAGGCATAATAAGCGCTTATGCCCACGCCTGGAGCCTTCTGGCACCAGGAACTGCAGACGCTATCGTGGAAGTCCGACACACTCTCCGTGTCCAGAGCCACCTTTAAACTGTGGAAGTTGGCCTCTAGGAAAGAGCTCCCGCTATAATTGTACGTGCAGCTTGGACCGACGTCGTCCGATGGGTTGTCGGAGTCCATATAAGCCGGATGGGCGGTGGCAGTTACATGCTTGATCCCTGTGGCCGCGCTGAACTCAGATGCCGAGAGCATGGAGCAAGCGTTTAACTTCAAAACATCGAGGGCGGGGCTGAGGGCTGCGGCATTAGCTTGTGCTGCCGGTGCCGGCAAGAAGGGCGCAGCCATACTGGCGAGAATTAGCGCAGCGGCCAGCGGTGCCGTCGTCAATGGTTTGGCGAACATTGCTACTCGTCCTTTCTCGATTGGCCCGGATCTGCCGGTCCGGGCCTCATGGTAGGACGTGACCGTCCCACGAGCGTCCCACGGCACGCCACTCTGGGTCTCGTGGCCAAGTAAGGGCCGAGGTGGCTGCCGGAAGGGACTAGCGCGTGCACGGCTAGCGCCCCGGCGTCCGCCACGGGGGCAGAGCCTGCTCCGCTCGCTCTCCCGCACGGCTCCAGGTCATCGTCCGGCCCGCCTGCGTGAGCTGGCCGCTCGCGGCAAGGTCGTGTGCTACGAGCTGCGGCCCCACCGCGAGCAGGAAGAAGGCCGGCTTACTTCGCCGTCGCCGTAAAAGGCTCGGAGGTTGTGCAGTCCGGCAAGCTTTTGATGTGCGACAAGTCCGCAACCTCTCCCACAGCGGTGCGCCCGAAGAAAGTCCCGCTGATGCGGACCAAGTCGGAGACCGTCGAACCGCGTTGCGCGAACACGCTCCCCGAGAACCTTCCCGAAGTGATGTTGAGCGTTTTGAAGTCATAGACCGGCGCGATGTCTCCCGCGCCCGGCTGGCAGGTTGCCTCGATCGCGACCGTGAGGTCCTCGACCTCCTTGCCGGTCGCGGACACGCGGAAGCTGATCGGATAGCCCGGCCCGACCGTCCCCGAGTACTTGGTGTTGGCCGCTTGACCGCCCGCTGCGACCGCCGTGAAGGTGACCCTCCCCGAACTGCAGGTCGTCGTTCCCTGCCCGACGGCGGGCGCAGTGATCTCGAACGAGCCGGCTGCAGACCGGCCCGTAAAGCGACCGGTGATCGCCAGGGGCTCGCCGCTCGGATCCTTGAGCTGGCCGTCGAACTTGCCGTGCTGGTCGATCGGGACGCTGCCCGTGCTGAAGTCGAAGCTGTTCCCCTCCTCGCCGGCGAGCAAGCAGGCCGCACCGCCGTGGTCGACAAGGGCGTCAACGCTGACGTCATCGAGCGCTCCACCGGCGACGGTGAGGGTGATCCGGAACGGGCTGTTGCCCACCTTCTGGCTCGTCTGGCCGCCGTACACCCCGGATGGTGCCGCGACCGCGGCACCTGCCAACACAAGCAAGCCGACGGCCGCCAGCGCGGCGGTTTTGCCAGCGATCATGAACATCTGCTTCCCCTCCCGTCCCAGTCTGGTCGGGATCGTACCGCCCTTGTGAAGCTGGAGCCAGTGAGGATCGCGGGAAGTGCCCACCACATCCCCTCTGAGATGCACTTTTTGGTCGGTGGTGCTGAGTTGTCGCTACTCGAACCCAAGCGAGACGCTAGAGCAGCTGCGTCGCGTGCTCGGCAGTTTGAGCACGCGAGGCGTCGTATCCCGGAGACAGCTCTTGCCCTGGGCGAGGCCCTAGGCACCAGCGCCGAGATGTGGGTGAACCTTCAGGCTGCCTACAGCCTCTATGAAGCGAGGTCAGGGCGCGGCGCCGAGACCGATGTGACTCGGCGGTCCAGGCTTCGCTCGCGCGTACCGGTGACCGAGCTACGCCAACGCGGCTGGCTACCTGACACCAATGACGTCGAGACGCTGGAAGCCGCCGTGAAGGATTCCCTGGGCATTTCGGATCTCTTTGAGGAGCCGCAGCTGGCCTTGGCCGCTCGACGCTCCAATGCTGAAGTCCCGCTCAGCCAACAGCAAGTGGCGTGGTTGGCACGGGCCCGTCGCTTGGCGAGCAGCCGGCGGGCTGCGCCCTTCGATACGAGTGCCACGCTCGCGCTTGTCCCGGTAGTGGCCCTGGACGGCGGTCCGCAAAGCGCCGGCGGCGCCGGCGACACGAGCGATCGAGCCGAACTCGTCCACCACCAATAGGGTCGGGCTGCGCAGGGAGGCGTCCACGAGCACCTTGAGCAACGCGTGCACCATCGACGCAGGGCCCGGACGTTCCCGGGCGGGCCCGGTGAAGGTCACGCCTACGACCCCGAGGTTGATAGACAACGTCGCAGCCACGTCGCGAGCGGCCTTGGCGAAAGGGCCTTTGCTGGCGCTCAGGCCGTCGTCCAGGCGGGCGGCGAGGTCCGCCATTGAGGTCACTTCGTACAGGTCCACCCACACGGTGACCACTTCCGCCAGCTCGGCCTCCAGCTTGCGGAGCAGGCTCGTCTTGCCATAGCGGCGAGGGCCGAGGAGGGCCGTCACGCGCCGGGTCGTAACCCTCTCAACCAGGTCGGCCAAGAGCTCGTCGCGACCGCTGACCTCCGCCGGCTGCAGCGGCCCCTGGTAGGGGAAGGGCGAGACGTCCATAGGTGCCGTGCTACTACGTAATAGAGGGATTTAGGCTCTACAAATTAGTATGGTCAGTGGCCGGAGCGGAGGCGCGCGCGGGGAGAAAGAAATTACGAGGTCGAGATTTGTGGCCCATCGATGCTGCCAGGCCCAAATCGACAAGGTGCGAGCCCGGCCAGCGCGCTGGAGCTGAGCATCAGGTAAATACGAAATTGTTGCAGTACAACGGGATGTTCTTGTCCTGCACATTGCCAGACGGCGTGAGGAAGCGGAGCTGGTCGGCTTCCAGGTCGAAGTCGGACCATGGGAACAAGCGATTACCGCGGCCGATGCATTGGCACTTGTAACCGGCCTCGAGCAGCGGTTCGACAACATCTTCGACGCTGGCACTGTTTGATAGGTGGCGCGCTTCGATCTCGATGACCAAAGCCGGGTGGTACTCGGCGAGGACATCCTTTGCACCGGCCAATACCTGCGCCTCGTGCCCTTCCACATCAATCTTTATGACCGAGACGGGAAGATTGGCCGGGACAATTTCGTCTAGCCGGACCAGTCTCACATGCACCGGCTCACCACCACGGGGCAGGTCCCGTTCGCCTACGAAGGCTTCCAAAGCGTTGGCTACTCCGTTGGCATCCACTGGGACAGTTAGCGACATGGGCCCGGGTTTGTCCGATGCTCCGAGGTTCAGCGCCACGACACGAGATCCCCAGGTGACATTGAGCAGCTCGCGATAAACCACAGGGTTCGGCTCCAGCGCTATTACCAACCCCTTGGACCCCACGGCTCTAGATAGGCCCAGGGCGTAATAGCCCAAGTTCGCCCCAACGTCAATTGCGAGCGTGCCGCGCTTCGCCACGCGCACCGCTTCGGCATACTCGCGGGCAACTCGTGGTAGCCGCCTGACTTGCAACTCCCCCCAAACCCGAGCTGCCAGCGGATGTTGCCGCGCGTACGAACCGCCACGTCTCTGAACCTGAGTGAACGTCTCCTTCAACGTCAACGTCATGCCGTTCCCTACCCCGAAGAGCTGGCCAGCGACCTCGGTTTCCCAGAGTACACCGGAATGGCCCGAGCCTTGTCAGCGTGCCTGGGCTACGATGCTCGGGCCGGACCAGGTGCGCCTCCGCCGGAACTGGGGTCAGTTCTGCTCTCGGTAGTCGCGCCCTGGGAGGGCGCCGAACGGGGGCTACTTGCGAAGGGCTGCAGCGGGCGGTGGAGCTGGCGCGGGGTTTGCAATTTGCCTAAGAATGGCGGTCGCGCCGGTAGCGGCCTCGGGTAGCTCGCCTGGGTGTGTGCGGCGTGAGGTCACCCGGGCTCAGGGCCTCCAGCCGCTGCTCCTTGGTG
>DATJST010000259.1:0-7356 GCA_035503975.1 Acidimicrobiales bacterium
AAACGATGAGGCAGAACAGCAGGAACGCCACCGCGGCACCTACGCCGAACGCGCTGTCCTGGAAGCTGACCTGGTAGGAGAAAAATGCCGGCGTGATCGTGGTCGGGTTATTGGGCCCGAGAAGGTAGCTCTGGTCGAAAACTTGCCAGGTGGAGATAAAACGCAGCGTCAGCACGAGCACTAGGGCCGGCCGCAACAGGGGCAGGGTAACGTAGCGGAACCGCTGCCACGGTGTCGTGCCGTCGATGGCGCTGGCCTCGTCCACGTCTTCACCGATGTTCTGCAGGGCGGCCAGGAAAAACAACATAAAGGTGCCCGATGTCGTCCACACGACGAGCGCGATCATCACGCACATGCCCACCGACGGCCCGGCCAGCCAGCTCCATACGGGGATGCCAATGATGTTGTGCTGAGCCCACCCGGGCGGGCTGTTGATGCCGAAGAGGCCGAGCGCGTTCCAGATCACGCCCTGAGTGTCGTACAACCAATTGGGCCCGCTGATCCCGAACCACCCGAGGACCGTGTTGACAACGCCCGTCCCTTGGAACAAAAAGATGAACACCACGGTGATGGCGATTGAACTGGTGACGGAAGGAAAGTAGAACGCCGTGCGGAAGAAACCCTTGGCGCGCAGCAACCGGTTATTGAGCAGTACCGCCAACCACAGTGCCAATGCCGTCTGCAACGGCACTGTGAACACGACGAAGTAGAAATTGTCCCGCACTGCCGTGCCGAAATCGGTCTGGTCGAGCCCAGGCTGGGTGAGGATGGTCCTGTAGTTGGCCAGCCCTACCCAATGAACGCTGCTGCTCAGGGGGTTTGTCAACCCGGTCCAATTAGTGAAGCTGATGTACAGGGCCAGGAAAATAGGGATGACGAGGAACAGCAGCAGGATGGCAAGGGCCGGGGAGACGAACAGCCAGCCAAAGAGGTTCTCCCCTTTGCGGAGCGTGCCCGTGCCCCGGCGGCCTCGGCCGTCTCGGCGCTCCCGCGCCGTGACTGCCACCGCGCGTCGGGCCGGCGCGCCGGCTACAGCCCCGGGCGCCGAGGCGGCAGCACCACCCGCCGAAGACTGGCCCGAGAGAGTACCCGCCATCGTGAGCTCCTTTTGCTCGCTGGTCGATGGGCTTGTCGCTGGTCCCTGGTCGACGGGCCCTGTGTCGGTCGTCGGCCAAGGCTGGCCGCCGTCCATGCAGTGCCGGGCCCGGGGCTACCGGGCCCGGCACCACAGGGATTAGCTATTTCTGACGATGGCGATAACTACGGCTGTAGCAAGGCGTCGGCGTTTGTCTGCAACTCGTCCAGCATCGACTTGGGATTGGACCCGCCGGTGGCCAAGCCGAGGACCTGCTGGTCGAAGGCAGCCTGCACGGTCGGGAAGCCAACCGTCGTCACCTGGGGCAACGCGTAAGCATCGCCGGCCACAAAGGCGGCCGGGTTGGGTGTCTGGTTGCCGCTGGCAACGGTTTGGGTGTGCTGAGCCGCCCACTCCTTGGCCACGCTGGGCCGCGACGGCATAACACCGAAGGCATCGGCGAAGCGTAGCTGCTGGGCCGGAGACGCCAGGTACTTCACAAAGCTCACCGCGGCCTTGGTGTTTTTGCCGCTGGCTGCGATACCCCAGCAGTTGGTGAACACCAAGGTGCCGTGCTTGCCGCTGGGGCCGGCGGGCATGGGGACGACCTCATAGGAGATCTTGGGGTAAGTGCTCTGCATTGCGCCGATGATCCAGTTGCCCTCGGCGGCCATGGCGGCTTTGCCTTCGCCGAATGCCTCGCCTGCCCACCCTGAGTCCAGCTGCTCGGGGAACTTGACGTAGCCTTCCTTTGCGAGCTTCTGGATCCACTCCAGTGCGCCGATGTTCTGAGGCGAATTGAACGTGAACTTGGTGCCTTGGGCGTTCATGTACGAGCCACCGTTTTCCGCGAAGAAGGCACCTAGCCGGTCGAGCGTGTCACCCAGGGCCAAGCCGACGACCCCGTTCTTCGTCAAAGCCTTGGCGTCGGAGGCGAGCTTGGCCCACGTCGTCGGGAGGTCGGCATTGGTCAGGCCGGCGGCCTTCCAGAGCTGGGTGTTGATCTCGATGGCCAGCGTCGAGGAGTCCTTGGGCACACACTCGAACTGGTGGTTGTAGGTGAACGCGTTGGCGAGCGAAGAATAGAAATTGTTCGCCGGGTAGACCAGGTTGCCGCTGTCGAGCAACTGGCCGTTCTTGACCAGGCTCTGGAACATCGAGGACTGGCCGTAGAACACGTCGGGCGGCGAGCCACCGGCGAACGCCTCCGTTAGCTGCTCGGTGAAGTTCGACGCATTGATGACGTCGACTTTGTTCCCGGTCGCCCGTCCCCACGCTTTGGCTGCCGCGTTATCCGCGTTTGTCTCCGCCGTGCCCGAGGAGGCGATCATGAACTGGAGGGTCACGCCTTTGGTTTTGCCGGTCAGGGCGGGCCCCGAGGCCAGCGCCGTGCCCGGGGTCACACCCAGCAGCGCGGCACACAGCGAGAGGCCCGTTACCACCTTCCATTGCTTCATTTGGTTTGTTCCTTTCTGTTGCTACCCGGGAGCGTGTCTTGCGGGCTTTTGCCGCCGGCACGCTTCCGGCTGGCCACCTGCCCCGACGACGAGGCAACCCCTTCCCCGCTGCTTTCGCGGACTACGAGGGTCGGGGGCAGGAGGAGGTGGGACACCCGGCGCGACGGGCGCGCCAGGGTCGCGATGAGCATCTCGACAAGGTTGTGCGCCACGCTCTCGATCGGCTGGCGCACGCTGGTGAGCCGTGGGCGCAGGAGCGAGGCGGCCGGGCTGTCGTCGAAACCGACCACGGCGACGTCTACGCCCACGCGACCGCCGTGGTCCTCAACGGCCCGCATGGCGCCCACCGCCATGGCGTCGCTGACGCACACCAGAGCGGTCACCCCGTCGCCAGTGCTGAGCAATTGGTCGGCCAGGGCGCGTCCCGAAGCCAAGCCGCCCTCGCCGCGTACGACAAGTCCCACGCTGGGCAGGTGCAAACCCGCCATGCCCTGTTCCCAACCGCGCGAGCGGTCGTCGCCGACGCCGCTGCCCTCCGGGAACCCGATGAAACCGATGCGAGAGTGGCCCAGTTCGGCCAGGTGTTCCACGGCCGCGGCGGTACCGGCGGCGCCGTCCACGTCGACCCATGGGTGATGGCTGTGCTCGGCGCCCCACGGCCGGCCGAAGGCGACGAAGCGGCCGCCTTGTTCGAGCAGCCACCCCGGACGGGCGTCGCCATGGTGGGTATTAGCCAGCACAAAGCCGTCCACGGTGTGGCGGCGCAGGAGGTCGTCGAAGACTTCGATCTCCTCGTCGTCGCTGCCAGCGGAAAACGTGAGCACGTTGTAGCCGTTGGCCCGGGCGGCGTCGCACAATGCGTGCAGGAGGCGGTCGAGGATGCCGCCTGTACCTGCGTGGTCGTGAGGTAGGAGCCGGCAGCCGATTACCTGGGTGGAGCGCGTCCGCAAGGAACGGGCCGCCTGGCTCGGGCGGTAGCCAAGCTCGTCGATGGTCCCGAGCACCTTGCGCAGGGTCTCCGGGCGCAACCGGTGGGGAGCATTGGCCGCATTGGAGACGGTTTGGCGCGAGACGCCGGCCTGCTTGGCCACCGTTTCGATGGTCGGGCGCCGCTTCACCTGGCACCCCAGCCGGGGCGCGAGCGCGACGCCGTCCTCAATGGCGAGCACGTGCGTGCTCGCCCACTGCCTGCTCGGCTCATCGCCGGTCCTCTCCTTTGCTGCTGCCTCGGAGTTGAACGATCAAACCGGAGGTATGGTACACCTAATATGAACGATCAAACAGGCGGGACCGGGGCGGGCGGAGCGGGGCGGGCGGCCCGGCTGGCCGCCCAGGCGGAGGACAGTGCGCCGGGTAATGTCACGCTTACGGTGCGCGCGCGACACCTCAACCAACTCGTCAGCGCCGTGTCCGCCCCCGCGAGCGCGCTGTCCGGCACGGACGGGCAACTGCGCCGAGGCGGCGCTCAGGGCCTGTTCGTCCAGGACTACCGTGCCCTCAGCCACCTCGTGCTCACCGTCAACGAGGAAGAGCCCGTGCCGTTGGGGTACGAGGCCGCTGGGGGCTCGGTCAACGAGTTCCACTACGCCCTGTCCGGGGTGGGCAACCGAGGGCCAGACCCGACCATCTTCCTCCACCGCGCCCGCACGGTCGAGCCCACGGGCATGATCGAGCACTTCACGTTCGCGTCCCGCGCCGGCATAGGCGCTCGCCTGCAGGTGGGTATTGCCGCCGCCGCCGACCTGGGGGGGCTGCAGGCCCTGCGCGGAGGCACGGTGGCGCCTGAACGTCGGGCCCAGCCAGATGGCGACGAGGACGGCCTGGTATGGCGCGAAGAAGGCGGTTGCGCGACCCACTTGACCGGCCGACCTCGGCCCGCCACTGTGGAACCGCAGGCGGGACGCGTCGCCTGGGAGCTCACCCTCGCCCCGGGCGAGGTCAAGGAGCTCGACGTTACGGTGCGGTTCGAAGACGACGGCGCTTACACCGTGTTCATACCCACGACGGGCGAATGGCCCGCGCCGCTGGACCGGCACCTGGCGGACCAAGTTGGCGACCCACGCCTTCGCCGCTTGGTCGAGGTGAGCGTAGCGGACCTGGACAAGCTGCGCATGAGCCTGGCCAGGGATCCCTCGAACCCTTTCGTCGCCGCCGGGGTGCCCTGGTACCTCGCGCTCTTTGGGCGGGACTCGATCTGGACCGCCCGCATGCTGTTACCGCTTGGCACCGACCTGGCCCTGGGTACGTTGCGCACCCTGGCTGGCCTGCAAGGGCGGCGTGCGGACCACGGGACCGGCGAGCAGCCGGGCAAGATCCTCCACGAAGTGCGCCGCACGGGGCTGCCCGGGCGGCCTGGGTCGATTGCCACCAGTGAAGACGGCGGGCCCTGGCCGCCGGTCCCGACTTACTACGGCACGGTCGACGCCACGCCCTTGTGGGTATGCCTGCTGCACGAGACGTGGCGCCGGGGAGCGTCGCCGGCTGACGTCGAGCCCCTGCTCGCGCCGCTCGAGCGCAGCTTGGAGTGGCTTGCCGGGCCTGCTCTGGACAGCCGGGGCTTCGTCAGCTACATAGACGAGTCGGGGGCCGGACTGGCCAACCAGGGCTGGAAGGACTCTAGAGACGCCGTGCAGTCGCGGCTCGGCCGGCGCGCTGCCCCTCCGATCGCCCTGTGCGAAGTCCAGGGTTACGCGTACCAGGCGGCCATGGGCGGAGCTGAGCTGCTGGAGGCTTTTGGGCGCCCCGGCCCGGACCGGTGGCATGACTTCGCCGACGGGATCAGGCAGCGCTTTGCACGCCACTTTTGGGTTGAGGACGACGCCGGCCCCTATCCCGCGCTGGCGCTCGACGGCTCCGGCGTCCCCGTGGACGCTGTGGCCTCCAACATGGGCCACCTCTTGGCCACCGGCCTGCTCAACCAGGACGAAGCCGAGCTCGTGACCGGCCGGCTCGCCGGAGCGGACCTGAACAGCGGTTTCGGCCTGCGTACCATGGCGGCGTCGTCGGCCGGTTTCAACCCGCTCAGCTACCACTGCGGCTCGGTCTGGCCGCACGATACGGCGATATCCATACTCGGCCTTGCGCACGATGGCCGGCCGGCGGCCCGGGAGGCAGCCGCGTCCCTAGTCGAAGGCCTGCTCAGGGCGGCCGAGCACTTCGAGTACCGCTTGCCCGAGCTCTACGGCGGCCATAGCCGGGACGAGGTTGGCCGTCCCCTTGCCTACCCCGACGCCTGCTGCCCGCAGGCCTGGGCGGCGGCCGCTTCGGTCGCGATCCTCGGCGTATCCGCCCGCCTCTAGAGGCTCGGCCAGACCGGGCCTGTTGCGGGGTGCGCTTGGTCAGGTCCGGTCAAGGATCCGCTGCCAGGCCATCTCTAGGCCCAACACGAGGCAGCCGTCGACCACGGCGTCCTGGCCGAGCGCGGAAACCCGCACCTCGGGCACGAACGGGACGAGTGCTCCCAGCTCGCCAGACACAGCCTCGGCAAAGCCCGGGGCGCGGCCGATGCCGCCACCGAGCACGACCAGCTCGGGGTCGACGACAGCCACGACCGACGAGACGGCGCGAGCGATGAGCCGGGCCTCCTGGGCGACGACCGCACCAGCTGCGGTATCGCCGGCGGCGGCCGCGGCGAACACGTGACGGGCCGATGCCACCCGGCGGAGCCCGCCACTGCGACCGGCTCGCACCACCGCGGCCGCCGACGCGACGGCTTCCAGCAGGCCGTGGCGGCGCGCCGTCGTGGCGCTCACGACCTCGGGCTCCGCCAGCGGCAGGTAGGCGATCTCACCGGCAGCGCCATGCGCCCCGCGGTGCAGGCGGCCTTCGATCACGAGGCCCATGCCGATGCCGGTGCCCACCGAGACAAAACAGAAGCTGCGCACGTTGCGCCCGTGACCCATGTCACGTTCGGCCAACGCGGCGAGGTCGATGTCGTTCTCGATAAAGGTCGCCGGGCCGAGCATGCGCTGCAGGTCAACCAGTACCTTGGGGCTTTCCCAGCCTGGGAAGTTGGCAGCGACGGCCAGTGCCCCCCGCGCCGGGTCGTAAACGCCAGGGCTGCCCACCACGACTTGCGCCACCCGCCGCCAAGTGATGCCCGCCTCGGCGGCCAGTTCGTCGGCGAGCAGCAACAGTTCGGCGACTCGCTGCCGAGCGCTGGCCTTGGAAGCCGGCCGTGACGCCCTAGCCCTCACGCCCCCGGCTATGTCGGCAATAGCACCGCGCAGGTACTCACGCCCCACGTCGAGGCCGAGCACGAAGGCGCCGTCCTGGCAGATCTCGTACAGCACCGCCGCCGGTCCGCGCACCCCGGTACGTAGCCCGGCGGGACGCACCAAACCGTCGTGTTCCAACGTGGAGAGCGCCAGGGCGACCGTCGGCTTGGACAACCCGCTCGTGCGCGCCAGCTCGGCGCGCGACGCCCGGCCCACTGACCTGATGTGCTCGAGCAGGAGCCGCTCGTTGAGGGCGCGCATTAACCCTGGGCGCCCGGCCACACCGGCCGCAGCCCGGGGCGGGGCGACGCTCAGCGCAGTCGAGCCGTCTTCGTGGCGCTCGGCGGCACCGGCGGCACCGGCGGGCCCGGCGGCCCCTCGCTGCTGCTTAGGGCCCGAGCTCATCGGGGCAATCATGGCCGAACCCGCAACGCAGGGTGCTGGCTTGCGCCGTCCATAACAAATAGGATACTTTCCTATTAGTTAGTCTGCCACGGCGCGTACAGGAAGAAAGGTGAGTGTGGGCAAGTCAATCGTGCTCGCCTTTGACTTCGGGGGGAGCAAGGTCAGTGTGGCGGTCAGCGACCTCGACGGTCGACGTCTCGGC
>DATJST010000260.1:0-3186 GCA_035503975.1 Acidimicrobiales bacterium
GGCCGACGCCGCCCCCCGGGCCCTCACCGAGCACGACAGAGTGCCCGCCCGCCGTGGAGCTTACGGTTGTGCCCACGCCGGCGCGGGCAAGCCCCGCGAGCTCGCCGATGCCTAGCTTCTCACCTGCCCGCAGGACTACGCTCTCGCCCGCACGGCGCACCGTCACGGTGCCGGTGCCCATAATGGAGACGGTCCCTTCCCCGAGGTCAAAGACGGCGGCCGTATGCTCGTCCACGCCGAGGACCCAGCCCTCGGGCGGAAGTTGCGCCTCCATCACGCGCAGGCGGGCTTCACCGAGGTAGCAGTAGCGGGTGTCGTGGGTGCCACCCTCGGCGTTGTCGTAGTGGGGGATCACGGCGACGTCCAAGCCTGCGCTGCTCAGCAGGTCAAGGCCGGCTTCCCACCTGGGGTCGGCACCGGCTTTGTAGATCTCGTAGACGGGGACCGTCCAACGGCCCAACGTGAGGGCGGCCGCCGATGAGAACACGACCGCACCTCCCCCCGCCAATTTGTCGGCGAACAATCGGGGCAGTCCGGTGAGGCGCCACTGGCGCAGCGCGTACGTTGGGCTCCCGGGCCCGGAAAAGAGCCATGCCGCTTCGGCCACCTGGGCCATCGCCGCCTCGACAAGGAGCGGGCTGGCGCCTTCGGCGCGGAGCAGCGATGCCAGCGCCACCCGCCGCCCGGTGGCCTCGCGGAAATAAGTGAGTGCACGGGCGGATATGTCCTCGGCGTTGGACTGGAACCCGTAGGGCGTGTCCACAATGACCGCGCGGTTGGCGGCCTCGCCGAGCCGGTCGAAGACCAAGCGGTGGACCTTGGCCATAGTGGGCGTCGTCTCGCCCGACCCCATCACGACAAGCAGGCGCGACGCAAGCCCCATAGTTGCTGACCGCCAGGCTCGGCGCTTCACCCGGCCCGGTCGGGGCCTACCGCCTCGGGCGTTATGGCTATGACGACTCGTTGCTGGGCGGCCATGTCCCGCTCGAACTCCTCCCAGTCCGGGTGCTCGCCGGCAATTTGGAAATAGGTGTAACGCAACAGGGGCATGGCCTCGGGCAGGCTGACTATCGCTGCGGGCCCGTCGGCCTGCGCCCAGCGCCCGAAAAAAGCATCGCTGAAACCACAGATCGAGACCCGTGGATCTCGCCGTATGTTGTGCACCTTCATGGCCCCGGCGCGGGTCGAGATCAAGATACGGCCGTCATTTCCCACCGCCTGGACGACGGGCGAAATTTGCGGCCGGCCATCCCCGCGGCGCGTTGCCAGCACGGCGCGATGGTTGCGCCGAAAAAAGGAGAGGGCCTCACCTAGGTCCATTACAGCTCCCCGGAGAGCGCGTCGATCACGAGGGACTGGATGGCCGTCAACACATGGTAGAGCAGGTGCGGCGGGTCGTCCGGCTCGGTGGGGTCATCCTCTTGCACGTCGAGGACGGTGCCGAGCCACAAGCGGATATCGTTCAAGGCCCGAAGCCACGCCTCCATTTCGTCCTCGGTGAGCTTGGTGGCGTCCGCAGTCTTCGAAAGTGTTTCCAGTGCCTGGATTTTGGAGTGCTCGAGCTCGTCACCGGTCAAGCTGCGAAATTCGGCTTCGGCCTTGGCATCGGCGTAGGCCGGCGGGAAGAGCCGACGAAAGGTCTCGTCCTGGCGGTTGCTGGCGATGGCGTCACGCAATTGAATAGGTATCTCACGCAAGAGTGCCCGTTCTTCGGGCCCCAAACCGATGCCGTACTCTCCGGGGCCTGAGCACCAAAGGAGCGCGTCTTCGCCCTCGGCGCTCAGCTGTCCTGCTCCATCGTCGCCCATAACCCGTGCTCGTGTAGACGGAAGACGTCCAGCTCAGCCTTCTCCCGCGGACCGCTGGAGACGACCGCCCTACCTTTGGTGTGCACGTCCATCATCAGCCGGTGCGCCTTTTGCTTGCTATAGCCGAAGAGCTTCTGGAACACGAACGTCACGTAGCTCATCAGGTTTATCGGGTCGTTCCAGACGAGTACCTTCCAGGGCCGTGCCAGGTCCGTAACCTCGGAGGACGCCGGCTTTTGGACCTCTACGGGAGCGGTTGCGGGCATCTCGTTACCTCTGGGTGAATGGTTACCAGGCTAGGCGACGAGTTCCCGGGCACGACCGATCGCCTTTGCGCCAGTCTTGCGCGCGAGCACATCTTCGCGCGTGTAAAGGCCGAAATTGAACGCGGTCATGGCCATCACCAAGGCGGTGGCCCCAGCGATATGGACGCCGACGAGCAGGACGGGATCTCCGGTGAGGTACTGGGTATAGCCCACTGCCGCCTGCGCCACCATGACCACCAGCAACACCTCGGCGCGGCGCAGGACCTGGGCGGCCACCCGTGCCCGGTGCAGCGACCAGAGCGTGGCTACGGTCACCACCAGCAGGACCTCCACGGATGTGCCGTGCAGCTGGGCCACCGTGTGCAGCGAGAACTTGAAGCGGGGCACGTTGGGGGCGCCAGCGTTGGGACCGGTCGAGGTGACCACCGTGCCGAGGACGACCACTACGCCGGTCCAGGCGAGCATGGCCCGGGCCGCCCACACTTGGCCTCGCCGCACCAGGCAGCGGGCAGGTGCGACGCTCGCCGCACCCGCCGCGCGCCCCGGGAGGGCACCGGCCTCCTCCCCGCCAAGCTCCCGGTCGGGCTGGCCACTGCGGTGGTAAAGAGCGAGAGCGTTGACGAGCAGTACCACCGCCAGCAGGAAGTGGGCCAGGACGAACGCGGGGGCCAGCTTGTGCAGCACGGTCTCACCGCCCAGGACCACCTCGGCGAATATCCCCGCGACCAGGCCCCAGGACAGAGCGGTCAGGTCACGGCGGCGGGGCCGGCGGCGGAGCGCAGCCAGCGCCACCACCACCACCGCGACGGTAATGGCGACGTTGACCAGGCGGTTGCCAAACTCGACCCAGGGGTGGAACAAGACCGGTGGGACGAGGGTCTTCGCCGTGCACGCGGGCCAGTCCTTGCACCCGAGCCCCGAGCCGGTGAGCCTCACCGCGCCCCCGCTCACGATGCCGATCGCCAACGCCCCCACCCCGAGGGCCGCACCCTGACGCAGGAAGCGCGGGGTCGCCGTGACCGCCCACATGCGCTCCAGGGCTGGCCGCCATCTTGCGCTCCGGCTCGTGCTGACCATCGACCTTCGATGCTAGGCCAGCCAACGCTGTGCCG
>DATJST010000261.1:0-13731 GCA_035503975.1 Acidimicrobiales bacterium
TGCGCTCCCAGCAGCGGCGGCGGCACTTTCGCCCTACGGGTACTGGTCCACGCAACGTCGTAAACAGTGGGAGGCACGCCGGGCGGCCTGGCCTGATGCGCTGCGTTTCCTAGTTGGCGTGCTCGGGGGCGGCATTGCCACACTCCACGAGGGGCTCGAGGACCTGGCTCGCTCTGGCCCGGCACCCTTGCGAGCACCCATAGCGCGCTACGCCCGTCTGGCCGGTCGGGTGGGGCAGCGCCACGCGCTCGAGACGGTGCGCCACGAGCTGGCTGACGCAGTCTCGGACCCGGTCCTACTGGCCTTGGGCGGCGCCCTCGAGGAGGGCACCGAGACCGCTCTGCGTGTGCTGCGTGACCTGGGCGCGCAGATTAGCGCCGACATCCAGTTGGGCGAAAAGGTACGGACGCTCCAGACCCAGTCCCGCGTGGCCACATGGGGCTGTTTTGCATTGCCTTACGCGTTGCTCCTTTTCCTGTGCAGTACTAATCCGGCGTACCGGGCCTTCTTTTCCGAGCCCATCGGGCTTGGGGTGGTGCTCGGCGGTGGGCTGCTCTCATCGGTCGGCTTGCTGGCCTCGCGGTGGCTCGTGCGCCCCATTGCCACCAGCACGCGGGTCTTCGAGAGAGGCGTTGGAGCATGAACGTTGCGGCGCTGTACGCCGCGATGGCCGGGGGCGGGGCTGTCGGGTGTAGCGCCTGGCGGCACGCCCACCCCGCGCGGCCTCCGCGCCGGCGGATGGCCGCTTATCTGGAGCCGGCGCGGGTGCAACTCGGCGGGCTGCCGGTCGTCAGCCGGACGCCCGAGGTGCCCGGTGAGGCAGTACGACGCGTGCTCGGGCCACTGGCCACCCAAGCACTGGGCTTGGCGGGCCGCATGGTACGGCTCGGGCCGCCTGACAGGCTCGAGCTTATGCTGCGCCAAGCTGGCATGGCCCCGAGCATGGATGCTTACCGCCAGGAGTACCTACGTTGGCTGGTGCTCACCCCGCTGGTCCTCGGCGGCATCGGGGCTCTCAGCAGGAACGGCCTTTATGTGGCTGTCTTTTTTGTTGCCGGGGTATTCGCGGGAGCGCGCCGCATGCCTGAGCGGGTCAAGGCGCGCAGCAAAAGACGATGCGAGCGCCTACGAGGAGACCTCGCCACAGTGGCGGTCGTGCTCGCTCTCAAGATCGAGAACAACAAGAGCTTGCTGGTCGCCGTGTCCGAAGTCGTCGCGCAGGGCTCTGGCCCGGTCGTGCAGGATCTTGGACGGGCTGTGCACCTGATGAACGCTGGTTACGGCGAAACGCCGGCGTTCGAGCTGATCGCAGCGGAGACGGCGGAGCCCGCGGCGGCGCGTTTTTACCGTTTCCTGGCGGCCGCCGCCGTTGGGGGCCTTGACCTGGCGAAGGCCCTACTTGATCAGGCCAACGAACTGCGGGCACAGCGCCGCGAAGAGGTTGAGCGGAGCTCGGCACGGCGCCAGATCTCGCTCGTGGTGCCCAACCTTTTGTTCATGGCACCCGTGCTGTTCGTGTTCCTTTTGGCCCCGTTGCCCGAAATGCTGTTCGGTAAGTAGCCGCACCGATCCCCGAGAGACGAAATGAAATGAAAGGACCTTTCAATGCCAACGTCGAGCGCAATAACTCGAGCTTGCAAGCCGCTGCGGCCAGCGCCGGTCCAGCGGTCCCGCGCCCTGTGGTCCAAGGTGCGCGATCGCGTTGCCGACCAGGGGGGCAGCCAGATCACCGACAACCTGGGCTTGATCGTGATCGGCGTCGGCGCCGTGGTCGCCATTGGCGGTCTAATTGGTGTGCTGGACAAGGGCATATTCAGCTATGTGACGGACCAACTGGGCATCGGCTGACGAGGACTAGAGCCGAGCACGGCTCGGCCGTGCTACCCGGAGTGCTCGCAGTTGCCTTGCTGACCGTGATGTTTGCCGGTGCTCTCAATGTCGTGGTGGACGAGTACTGCAAAGGAGCCCTGCGGACGGCAGTGGACGAGGCTGCTCAAGCCGGCGCTGATAATGGCGGCTCTCTTTCGAGCTGCCAGAGCTCGGCGAAGCGTGTCATGGGAGGGTTGTTGCCAGGGCGCTTCGGGTCTGAGGTGAGGATCACCTGCAGCTTGCAGGGTCACGAGGTCGTCGCCACCGCCAGTGGGCACTTGTCTTCGTTCGTTCCTCCCGTTCCGGCGCTGCCCGTAAGCATCACCGGCTACTCGGTCCTCAATCCGGTGCCTGGGCAATGAACGGGCCGCGTGGCGGGCCCTCCAAGGAGGTCCGGGGCGAGTGCGGTGAGGCCACCGCGCTCGGGCTGGTGCTGGGCGTCAGCTTTGTCCTGCTCCCCGTCATGGTGCTCGTTCTCGCCATTCCCACCTGGGAGGAGCGCTCGGTGGACGCCCGTGACCTGGCCCGTGCCGCGGCACGGGCTCTCGCCGTGGCCGGGGACTGGGCGCTCGGGGTAATGGCCGCTGAAGATGTGGTTATCCAGGCGGAGGCGGACGATGGTTTGCCTGCATCAGACGTAACGACGGACTACTCCGGCGACCTTGCCCCGGGTGGGACCGTGTCGGTGTCGGTCACGGTGGCCATACCGGTCGGGGACCTTCCAGGACTCGGTCTGATCGGCACATTGCATTACGCCGCCACCTGCACCGAGTACGTTGACGCCTTCCGGGGGTCGCCGTGAGTGCGTCTGCGCGCAGAAGGCAGTGCCGGCCCATTGATCCCCACGAGCGTGGTGAAGCCATGGTCGTATGGTGCCTTCTACTGGCGGTACTTCTCCTACCTTTGGGGGGCCTCTCGGTCGACCTGTGGCATGCGATAGCCGTCCAGCGTCAGCTGCAAGCCGCCGCCGAGGACGCCGCCGTGGCCGGAGCATCGGGGATCGACGTTACCGGGTACCGTCAAAACGGCTGCGTCTTGCTCGACCCCGGTGCGGCCGTTGAGCTGGCTGAGGACAACCTTGCGGCACAAACAGGGCTCGGGGTGCTCAGCAGCCAGTACGTCGATGTGAGCCTGGACCGTTTGGAAATCTCGGTATCCCTGCGCGAGGACGTGCACCTGACGCTGCTGTCGTTGGCGCTTGGCGACAAGCCTTTGGAGGTCGCCGCTACGGCGACGAGTGGGCCCGAAGGTTCGCTGAGCGGCTCTGGTTGCGCTGGCGCCGCACCGGGGGCGCAATAAATGCGCAGTGCCGCCGGGCGCCGTGAAGGCTCCCCGAGCGCCAAGGCCCCGCCATATTGGCGCCTCGTGCGTGTTGAATTGGAGGCCTTCAACCGAGCACGGCCAATGGGCAGGCTCGAGCGACTCGTATTTGCGGCCCAATGTGCGATGGCATTGTGGCTGTTCGAGCGCCGGTGCCACCCCCAAGGTACTGCGGTATGCCTGCTGTCGCCGCGCCCCGGACGCATTGCGCTTTGCGCTGTCGCCATTGTCGCGGCCGCAGTGGCACTCGGGACGATCTCCCCGCTGGCTGACGTCGTCGTGGCGGCCGCCGTTTGCGCTTCGTGCCTGCCGACAATCCCTCGCGCCGTTCGGGCGCTGCCCAGCCGTCGGTGGCGTCACCGGGCGTCGCCACCGCGGCCATACCTGTACTTGCATTCGCTGGCCAGCACAAAAGCTGGTTCGGGAGCCGAACTGGTACGCTCCGTTTGCGCCGAGGCCGATGTGCGGGGAACCACATTGGTGCTCGAGGCCGCCAACCAAGAGCTGGTCGGTTATTACTCCAAGCTCGGGTTCCGCACCAAGTTCGATCTGGACGTCCGCGGACAGGCACTCAAGTCCCACGTTTTTGGCAGGGTTTACCCGGCGCGGATGTTCCGAGCCCCGGCCGGAAAATCTCGGGACACCTGATGGGAAAGATCCCGTTGCGCCGTCTACTGGACGCCGTTGGCGTGCTCTGCTGCGAAACTGCTCTACTGGCTTTCTTCTGGTGCTCCGGCGGCCTGCTCGGGACGGTGCCCTTTAGGCATTTCGCGGCCTGGGCGCGCGCTGCCGGTGGCGAGGAGGTGTTGACCGCGCTCTTCCGGGTGCTCGGCTTGGGCATCTCGACCTGGCTTGCACTAGGCACGGTCGTGTACGCGGTCGCCGTACTCACCGGGCGGCGCCGTTGGCTACGCGCTCTGCGCGCAGTCACCTTGCCCGCAGTGCGCAGGGTCATGGACGGCTTGGTCGCTGCGACCATGGCGGCCTCGACTCTTGGCACAGCGGCGGGCATCGCCGGTGCCACGGGGCCGCCGAAGCCCGTACCGGTCGTCGCAGCGGTGGCACCGCTTACGCCCGCCCCGAGCGCCGGCGCGCTCGATGGTCCCCGCCCACCGACGACAGCGGCCGCGTACGGTTTCTCCACAGCGACGCCGGCCACGGGGCGGCACCTGCCTCACCCAGGGCGGGGCCGTGACCTCCCACCGCCCAAGCCTCCTGCCGTCGCGGCAACCGGGAGGGCGCCCAGTTTGGCCAATGGCTTTGCCGGTTTGGCCGCCGGCACCAAGGTAATCGTCGTCCAGCCCGGGGACTGCCTGTCCGTGCTCGCTGAGCGCCACCTCGGTGACTGGCGCCTGGACAGTGAGATCGCCCGGCTCAACTACGGGCGGCGGCAGCCCGACGGCTTGTCGCTTGTGAACGAGAACTGGATCTATCCGGGGTGGGTGCTCGTGATGCCGGCCGACGCGGCTGGGGCCCTGGTGGTTGGCGCGCCAGACGGTGGCGCCACGGGCCAGCCCACAGAACACCGCCCCACAGAACACCGCCCCGCAGAACACCGCCCCACAGAACACCGTGAGCGCCACGCTGACGTTGGCGATCGGTCTCCCCGCCAAAGCGCCCATGGGCAGGACGATGGCCACGTGCCGCCAGAGCGCCCAACAACCGAGAAAGGCCGCGGTACCGAGACAGACCGTAATGGCGCACCAAAGGGTGTGCGCCTGCCGGCTCATCGGCGCGCGCTTGGCGAGCCGGCTGAGCACCGCCCAGAACAGCTCAGTGGTGCCCACGGGCATGGTTACGCTGGCGACGACCGTGGCCGCGTGCCGCCCGGGCAGGCCAAGCACGCCGACGACCTCCCGCGTCGGGCGCAGGCAGGGAGGCCAACCGCCCCGCGGCGGCCGGCAGGAGCTCCTTCGAGGCATAGGGACGAGCACGGAGTGGCAACGGGGGAGGCGGCCGTGGCCGTGGCCGTGATCGGGGGCCTCGTCGCCGGGGGCGTGGTGTGGCGCCTCGGCCGGACGCGGCGCGAGCAGGGCCACGCCCGGCCCCGCGGACGCGCTTTCGCGCGCAACCGCCCCGACGTGGAGGCCGCGGAGCGGCGGGCGCGAGCCGTAGCCGGAGAGGACGCCGTGCAATGGGTCGACCTGGGTGTGCGTTATTTGAGCGGCCTCGTCGAACAGATGTCCTCGGACGGGCACCGTTGCGTCCCGACGTTGGTCCTTGCGCGGGCCGCGGAGGCACGCCTGGAGGTGGTTGTCTCGCCGATGCCCCAGGGACGCCTCGGCTGGTTCTCGCCTTCCTGCGACGGCAATGCGCTCGTCTTGGACCAGGACATCGACCTGGAAGACCTAGCGGCTCTGGCGGAAGGGCGCTGGGCTGCCTGGCCCGCGCTCGTGAGCGTGGGTGAGGTGGGCGGCTCGAACTTGCTGGTCAACTTGGAGGCGGCGAGAGCGTTGTCAATCGAAGGCCCGGACCATGTGGTCGAGGCGGTGCTGGCCAGCTTCGTGCTGCAGCTCGCGTGCCAGCCCTGGTCCGACGAGATGTTGAGTGCGGTACACGTCGTCGTGCCGCCGGCCAATGGTGAGTTGCCTCCGGGCGCTCACCGCGTAGGCAAGGAGGCCGCCCTGGAGCTGGCCGAGCAGCTGGACGGTATCGCTCACGCCCGGCGGGAGCTGGCTGGAGAGCTCCCCCTCTCGACCCTACGAGCCTTGGCGTGCGAAGCGCTGCCCAGCGTGGCCGTCGCCTTCAGAGGAACCCCTGAGAACGCGCTGCGCTGCCTCGCGGAGGCCGCCGTCGCCGACAGCAGTGGGGTGGCCCTCGCAGGTGCGGGACCGTTCCCGGACGCGCGCTGGCGGCTGGTCTTAGGCCCAGCGGGCGACGCCACCCTGTACGGCTGGGCCGGAGACGACCCGTTCACTTACCAACTCAAAACGAGTTGCCAGGCGAGGGAGGTTGCATTGCTGAGCGAGGCGTTGGGGGCCACCACGGACCACTGCGGCGTGCCGGGAGTTGAGGTTGATGGCGAGTTCGCGCCCGACAGGGCCGACCACCGGGCGCTCACTGACGTCGTTCCCAGTAGCGTTGCCGACGCTGCTGGCCTGGTGGTTGGGAACGTCGAAGTACGCGTACTGGGCCCGGTCGACGTGGTCGGTGGCGACCCAGAAGCACTCGAGCGCACCCGCCGGGCGGCGCCGTTGGCGCTGCTTGCCTACCTGGCCACGCACCCGCGCCCGGTCAGCGCGGACGAGCTGGCCAGGCACTTGTGGCCGCTGGACACGAGCCGGGACGACTTCGGCGGGCCACAGCGCAAGACCGTGATGAACGTGATCTCGCGCGCCCGCGCGATGCTCGGCTACGGTGCTGGCTCCCGGGAACGTATCGCGCACTCTCCAATGGGTTACCGCCTGGCCGGGGACGTCAGCTTGGACTGGTCGCGCTTTCAAGCCTTAGTGCAGCGGGCCAAGCACGAGTGCGACCAAACCGCGGCAGCAACCCTGCGCGCGGCGCTGGAGCTGGTACGGGGCGAGCCCTTCGCAGGCAACTTGTCGAGCCAGTTCTTTGAGTGGGTAGCCAGCGAGCACCTCGACCTGATAATCGCGGCCAAGATCGTTGACGTCGCCAACGACCTGGCCGAGCGGGCGCTGGCCGCGGGTGACCTGGACGGAGTCAACTGGGCCGTCGAAAAGGGCTTGTTGCTCGAGCCGACGCGCGAGGAGCTGTACCGGGTTTGGATGCACGCCCAGGGTCGCGCCGGTCGGCCCGCCATGGTGGACGAGATCTACCGGCGGCTGAAGGTGCTGCTCCGCCAGCGGGTCCACGCTCTACAGGAGCCGCAAGAGGAGACTTACCAGGTGTGGAAGACCTACGTGGTGGCCGAGGCAGCAAGGGCGCGCTGATCCGTGATGGCATCCCGGCGGGCGCAGCGAGCTGCCTGCGCTCGCCGGGATGTCTCCTTGCACCCGGTGGATGGGCCGGGGCTGGCCTAGAAGCTGTCAGGAAGTTTTAGTTTTCCCATTCGATCATCGGGATGCCACCTCCTTCGAACACTTGTGTCCTCCAAAAAGGCACGCCGGCCGGCCGGCTGGTGATCATCACGTTGAGCGCCCCCATGGCCGCGCTCAAGCCCCGCTCGTCCGTAATCGGCTTCTGCCGAGCTCCGCTCAACTATCTTCTTTGCTACAACCTAAGTCCTCTTCTGCCGTCGCCTAACAAGCAGGTCAGGCGTTGTTTCTCAAAGGATGTCCATCAGCGTGAGCCCGGTCGCCAGGGTGCGGCTTATGGTCGTCGTCGCTTTGCTGGCTGGCGGGGTAGTTTCTTTATACCTCTGGCAGCTCGTGCCCCTAAAGGGAGTTGGCGGGAACCATCTCGACACGGTGCCGCTGGTCGTCGCCGGGAGCTGGTGGGCCAACTCGGTCGCGATCCCCGTCAGGAACCGGCGCGTCAGCTTCGCGTTGAACTTAGGCCCTCTGCCGATCCTGTTCGCAATCGCCGATTTGGCGCCCCTATGGGGCCTGGTAGCCGTGGTCGTAGGTGTGCTCGCGGGCAAAGTCCAAAAGCGCAAACCGCTCGACCGCGCGTTGGTGACGTGCCTTTCGGGAGCCCTCGCGATGTGCGGGGCAATATGGGTCTTCCACCATACGCTTGGGCATCTCTCGCCTGCTTCCCCCCAGGGGTGGTTGGTAGATCTGCTCGCCACTGCCGTCATGGTGTTCGGCGACCTGGTCCTGTTGCTGGCCGCGGTGGCCGCTTGCACCTGGCGCTGGCGTGCGCCGCCGCTCGGCACCGCCGTGCTGCATTCTGCGCTGATCGTGGGCCTCTGCTCCGTCGGGGGCATTGTGGCAATCGCAGTGGCCAAGGCGGGCACGTGGGACCTGGTGCTCTTCGGCGCTGTCTTTGTGGCCGCCGACCTGGGTTGGCGCCGCGCTGCGCGCGCTGCTCAGCGGCATGCCTCGAACGAACGCCTCTACCGCTTCACCCAACGCCTCGCCTTGGCCGAGGGCGGGGCCGAGGACCTCGTCACCGCGGTGCTCGAGGGGGCGCGGTCGCTCTTGTCGACCAGCCGGGCGGCGTTGGTTGCGCCGCTCGCACCACCGTTGGACGACCTCGTGCTGCGCTGCTCGCTCGGTGGCGACGCTCCGGTCGAAGTGGAGCACGGCGTCCGCCGCAGCCAGCTGGCGAGCTTGGTCGCGGCGCGCGGTGCGTTGGTGGTTGCCCGGGGTACCCGGCTCGCTGAGCTCTTGGACAGCGCGCATCCCGGGTTCCGCGAGGCTGTGGTCGCTCCGTTGGCGCCGGGCAACCCACAGACGGGCTACCTATTGATTGCCGACCGCGAGTTCACCCACGAGGGCTTCCGCGCGAGCGACATCGACCTGCTCCAGACCATGGCGATGAACACAGCGCTGGCGCTCGCCAAGGGTGACCTCATCGATCGGCTGCGCAACGAGGCGGCAGTCCGAGAGTACGAGGCGCTCCACGACGCGCTCACAGGGCTGCCCAATCGCGCGATGCTCGTGCAGCGCCTCGACGAGGCCCTACGTGCGGCCGGCCCTTCGCACCAGGTCGGTGTTGTGCTCGTTGACCTGGACGGTTTCAAACAACTCAACGACCTGCTCGGCCATCACAACGGAGATGCGGTACTGAGCGAGGTCGCCAAGCGGCTAGGCCCTCTCGCCGACGCTGCCACGATGGTCGCCCGAGTCGGCGGCGACGAGTTCGCCGTCGTCGTGGACGGCGCCACCGAGGCGCAGGACTTCGCTGGGCGCGCACATGATGTGCTCGCCGCCATGGCCGCGCCGATGCAGGTCAGCGGCCTTGAGCTGATCATCCGGGCCAGCGTGGGGGTTGCTGGGACGCCGAGCCCCTCGACCGAGGCGCACGCCTTGGTCCATGAGGCGGAGCTGGCCACGTACCGGGCCAAGTCCCAGGGCGGCGGAGTCCGCTCGTACGAACCCGAGGACGGCCTGTCGAGCCCGCGCCGCCTGACCATGGCCAGTGAGTTGCGCAAGGCGATCGAGCACGGTGAGCTCGATCTTCACTACCAGATCGTGTTCGACGTGCGCACGGGGTTGGCCTTAGGCTGCGAGGCGTTGGCCCGATGGTCGCACGAACAGCTCGGCGTCGTACCGCCGGAGCAGTTCATCCGGGTGGCCGAGCGGGCGGGCCTGATCGACCCGCTCACCTGGTGGGCGATCGAGCGGTCCCTGGAACAGGTCAAGCTGTGGCGCCAGAGCGTGCCCGACCTGAGCGTCTCGGTCAACCTTTCCGCGTTGTCGCTGCTCAGGGGTGGCATGGCGAGGCGTGTTGGGCAGGCCCTCGACCGCGTGGGTCTCGACCCGTCGGCATTGCGCCTGGAACTGACCGAAAGCTCGATGATGGCCGATATGGGCAAGAAGGCGCTCGGCGAAATCCGGGCCCTCGGGGTGGCGCTGTCGGTAGATGATTTCGGCACCGGCTACTCGTCGCTCAGCCGCCTGCGGGGGCTGCCCTTTGACGAGGTCAAGATCGACCGGAGCTTCGTCTCGGAGATGTGCCGGGTGAGCGCTGACGAGGCCGTTGTGCGTTCAGTCATCGAGCTGGCCCGCGGCCTAGGCAAGTTGGCGATCGCAGAGGGTGTCGAAGACCGCGCCACCCTGGAGCGCCTTGCGCTGCTGGGTTGCCATGGCGCCCAGGGTTACTACCTGGCCCCGCCCGTGCCGCCAGACGAGTGTGGCGTCCTGTTGCGGGCACGCGCGACCGGTCAGGCCCGCTGAGCAAGCCGGAGCCGTTCACGAGCCCCGGAAGGGGGTTGAGGGCTCGTGAACGGCCGGTCAGGGGCGAGGGTACCCCTGGTTTGCCCCGCATCCTGCGAGACGCGAAAATACGCTACCGGAAAGTGGTTTCCACTGGGCGACATTCTTGTTGCACAACGGTTAACGCTGGCAGGCTTTTTTGTAAACTCCGAGAGGGCTGATTTTGTCCGGTCTAGAAATAAGTCAGGCGGAACCGAGGTACCGCCCCAACGGTTAGTGGGACGATGCGCAACTCCTTTGGCGGTTTGCCCTACGTGCACGGGCCCGTGCCCAAGGTCCTGGCCGGGCTGCTGGCGAGCCTCCTTTTGGCGACGGGTGCTACCGCATGCGGCCCCGCAAGCGGGCGCTCCTCGTCTCGCTTGGGCGCGGGGCGAGCGCCAACGGTCGGAGCTGAGCCTGCTTTGGCCGCTCCGGGCCCGCACCGCGCGGCCTCGGCTCGGTTGGCAAGCGCGACCAACAAACGGCGGCGCCGCCGTGAGCACCTGGTGCGTCCTTTCCAGGGTGCGCTGCTCGAGATCGGGGACTCGCTCGGCATAGACCTCGGCTGGGGGATCGACAACGAGTTGACGGGCACGGGCCACTCGCTACTGACCGAAGCAGTCGGCGATACTGGCCTGGCGGAGCCCTGGTACTACGACTGGCCTGGGCACCTGGCGACGTACCTGTCGGATTACCGCCCAGGCCTTGTGGTCGTGTTCCTCGGGGCGAACGACTGGGAAAACCTCTACGCGAGCGGCGTCTACGCGCCCTTCGGTTCGAAGACTTGGCAAACGGTGTACGGAGAACGAGTGGCCGACATAATTGATGAGTCCACGAAGGCGGGTGCCCGTGTGCTCTGGGTGGGCATGCCTCCAATGGCCGACCCTTCCTTCAATAGCGCCATGGGCCACCTGAACGCTGTCTACCAGGTGCAAGCATCAGAGCACGGCGCGGGCGTGGCGTACATGTCATCGACCACTGTGCTTGGTACTGCCGAGGGGGAGTACTACCCCGGCCCGCCGGACGATCCCTGGCGTACACCCGATGGCGTCCACATCACCACCCAGGGGGCTGACGTCCTGGCTTTGGCCGTGCGCAAACGCCTGGAGGCCTTGGGCTGGCTAGCTCACAAGCAACACAGAGCAACGACGCCGGTTGCTCGCGGGCGGGGGACCGCTCGTAGGCAACCGGACGGGCGCGTCCCATGAGCCAAAGGAGAGGGGTGCCTCGTTGCCCGCAAGGTTGGGAGAGAGATCGGTCTCTCGGGTATCTGCTCGGCTGAAGCCCGAGGTAACTGAGAGGAGGAGGGAGCCAAGCAGAGGGGGTTGCCCGACCGATCTCTCACCCACTCGTGGCATTCTGGCGAGTGCCGTTCAACAGCTCCTGAACCGCAGTTAGGCGTCTGCTGAGACGGCGTCGGACGCCGCCACGGCGACAAGCAACGCCTCTGCGAGGGCACGTGCCGACGCTGGGTCGAGCTCGACCGCAACCCGGGCGGCCGGCCCGAGGTCAGGGTTGAGAAAGTCGATGTTGACGGCGTGCTCGGCGGGGGCGTGCACGGGGTGGTCGTAGTAGACCGAGGCAGTCGTCACGGCGAACCAGCCCGTTGGCCCCTTTGCGCTGCTCGACTGGAGGTCGACGTGCTCAGTCTGGTAAGTGCACATTGCGACAACGCTCAAGAAGCCAGGTAGCGGGCGAAGAAAGCGGCGATCTTCTTGTAGCCGTCGACAGCTGCCTCGGGGCGGTAAGCGGGCCGGTCGACATCAAAAAAGGCGTGGCCGGCACCCGGGTAGGAGTAGAACTCGTGCACCTTGCCGTGCGCCTGTAACTCCTTGTCGAGGGTCGCGACGTCTTCGGGAGTTGGGAACTTGTCGTCGTCCCCGAACAGGCCCAACAGCGGGCACTGCAAGTCCTTGGCTCGGTCGAGCAGAGGGGGCATGCTGAGCCCAGACGCCGGCGGCGGCCCGGTCACGACGGCTCCGGGATAACAGGCGACGGCTGCATCTAGAGGCAAGGAGACCGCCGCCAGGAAGCTTTGCCGCCCGCCCGAGCAATGCCCGATCGTTGCCACCTTGCCGTTGGCATTGGGGAGGCCCTGGATGTGTTGGACGGCACCCCTTACGTCGCCTACCAAACGCTCGTCGGGCACCCCGCCTCGGGCGCGCACGGTGGCAGCGGCGTCGTCCGGTGCGGCATGAGGTGCCTCCCGAGAGTAGAGGTTGGGCAGGAGAGCGATGTAGCCCTCGGCGGCAAAGCGGCGGGCGATCTCGTTGGTGCTCCGGTCATAGCCGGGCATGTGGTGGATGAGGACGACCGCGCCGCGGCGGCCCTCGGCCAAGGGCTGGGCCAGGTACGCCTCGAGCTCATCGCCACCGGCCCCAGCGATCGCGATGGTCTCCGCTTTCATGTCGAAGGTCATTGGCGGAAGGCTAACGCACCCCGCTCGCCAAAGGGCGCCCGGCTCGCAGCCTGCCGGGCGCCCTGGCTAGTACCGTCGGCCTGAAGGAGGAGATCAGGCTGCCGACGGGGACGGCCCTGACCCACCGCCGCCGCTGGAGCCACCAGGAGGCGAGGGCCTCGCGGCTGGGCCGCGGAAGCGGGCAAAGCCCCCGAAGAAAGTGCCCGGGCCGGCGGTCGCGGCTCCTGACCCGCCTGGCACCCAGCTCTTGTTGTTTGCCTGGAGCTGGGTCATATCCGAAACCCGTTCGGCCGTGATGGTGGAACCACTGGCGGTCGCTTCGACGGTGACGTCGTCACCTACAGCAATGGCGGTGATACCGCTCGAGTTGGCATCAACGACCGTATTAGCGGTGACGTCGTAAGTCTGGCTGAAGCCGTCCGCGCTCTTGACCGTTATCGACGTCGAGCTGACGGCTTGAGCCGTCCCGTACTGCGTGTCGATCGTCTCGTACTGCCCGTTGGGGCCTTTTATGGTGAACGAGCCGTGCACCACCGCGCCGGGGCCAGACGCCATTGGGCCAAGGAGCCCTGGCCCTAAACCGAAGGCGCGCTTGAGAGGTCCGGGTGCGTTCCCCGGGACGGTGGTCGCCGCCGGGTCGGTGGTCGCCGCCGGGTCGGTGGTAGCGGGAGGAGAAGTGGTAGTGGTGGCCGAGTCAGCTCCGTCCGAGGCGGCCGTCGCTGACGCCAAGGCCGGGCTGCTGGGCCCTGGACCTGCCAGGGCAGTCACCACTGCGACACCTGTGCCCGTACCGAGCACGAGGGCGAGACCGGCTGCGGTCTTGGTCAGGCGCGAGCGACGTGAGGAGCGCCGCCGCGGCTCGGGTGGTGGCGGCGGGGGGGTGAAGGGGTACAAGTTGCTGTCCTGGTCGTCAGTGCTCATAGTGCGTCATCTCCTTGGCGCGCTGGCTCCTCTTCTAGACAATTGTGCGGCGCGCAGATGAGGGTGAGCTGAGCCCCCGCTGAGTACACGCCAGGTAACAGGCAGCGGCCCGGCGCTCAGAGCTCACCAGTCGCGCAGTACCATCCCGGTCCTCGGCTTGGGCGAAAAGAACGTGGTCTTGGGCGGCATCCGGGCACCCCCATGAGCTGTGGCGGCGATTTGGGCCACGGTCGCAGGCCGGCAGAACACGGCTGCCTCTGCCTCGCCGGCCGATACAGACTCCATGGCCTGGGCCACGTCGTGCTGGTACTCGATAGCGACCGCGGGGATGGTCGCCAAGGTCGCATCGACGCGGCTCGAGTCAAGCTCGAATGCGGCGCCGGCGGTCCCGGGCCGCGGCCGGGCGAGGAAAGCGCCGGTGGACGTGACCAGGCC
>DATJST010000262.1:0-6762 GCA_035503975.1 Acidimicrobiales bacterium
GCCCTTTTGGGCCCCGGAGAAGAGCTCCACCTGGTCGTCAGCCCGAAGTCAAAGCCCCTTTACCAGGGGTACGGCCCGCAGGTGCGGTACATAACGTTCCCCTGGTCCAACGAGAGGCGCAACCTGCGGACGGTGTCGGAGCACCTCTACTCGCCCCTGCGCCTTCCTTTGAACGGGATCGACATCTTCAACACCCTGATGGCCCCTCTAGTCAACCCGACCTGGTCGCTCGTGGTCCACATGAAGACAATGCATGCCTTTACGACACCGGAGGCGCTCGCCCCTGGTGCCCGCCTGTACCGCCGCCTGAGTTACCCGCGCTCGGCCCGACTGGCCAAGGCGGTCATCATAAACTCCGAAACGCTGCGTTCGGAACTGGAGCAGTACCTCGATGTCAACCCCGAAAAGCTGCGCCTAGTCCACGAGGCAGTAGACCACGAGCTGTTCAAGCCGGGGGACGCCGCTGCAGCCCGCTGCCAGCTCACTGAGCGTTACGGGGTGAACGGACCGTTCGTCCTGTTTGTGTCCTCTCTCTGGCCATACAAGAACTGTGCCGGCCTACTGCGAGCTTGGGCCTTAAGTAGCCGAGAGCTCCCCCAGCACAAGTTGGTCATCGTAGGGAGCGCGCGGGACCAAGAGCACTTCGGCGAGCTTCGCGCCCTCGCGAACGAACTGGGTGTCACCGGTTGCACCGTCTTCGTCGGCCCGGTAGCGTTAGCTGAGACAGTGCGCTTCTACCAGGCAGCGGACTTGTTGGTCTATCCCTCGTTCAGCGAGACGTTCGGCCTACCGATCCTCGAAGCGATGGCGTGCGGTTGCCCCGTGGTCACCTCCAACGTCAGCGCTATGCCCGAAACGGCGGGCGGAGCGGCGCTCTTGTGCGACCCTCATGACCCGGCCTCCATAGCCCGGGCCATCACGGAGGCAGCCGGGCCACGGCGAGATTGGCTGCGTGACCAGGGGCTCAGGCGTGCCGCCCAGTTCACTTGGACGGCTACAGCTGCCAAGACGCTGGATGTCTACCGCGAGGTGGGCGAGATGAGAAGAAGGCGCTCCAAGTGAGGGTCCTAGTCACCGGTGGTGCTGGCTTCATCGGCTCCCACACCGTAGACCGCCTCCTGGAGATGGGGCACGACGTGACTGTCCTGGACGCACTCACGGCGCCGGTGCACCGGGACGGCCGTCCTGCATACCTGAGCCCGGCGGTGGACTTCTACGAGGGCGACGTACGCAACCGCGAACTTGTCACCAACCTGCTGCGCCGAGCCGACGCTGTCTACCATTTTGCCGCTTACCAAGACTACCTCACCGACTTTGCCCGATTCAGCGCCGTGAACGTGGTCTCCACGGCGCTGATCTACGAGGTCGCGTTGGCCGAGAAGATCGCCTTGGCCAGGGTTGTGGTCGCGTCGTCGCAGGCGGCTATGGGAGAAGGGCTCTACCACTGCACCGCCGATGGCGAGCAGGTCCCTGGCATGCGGCCTGAGGACCAGCTGGCCACCGGCCGCTGGGACATCTCGTGCCCCACGTGCGGCGGGCCGCTCGAGATGCTGCCGACCCCGGAACGAGTGTCCAACCCACAGAACGCCTATGGCATGTCCAAGTTGGGCCAGGAGATGGTGGCGGTCAACTTGGGCAAGCGCTACGGCATACCGACCGTCGCCCTCCGCTACAGCATCGTCCAGGGCCCGCGGCAATCGGTCTACAACGCCTACTCCGGTGCTTGCCGGATCTTTTGCCTCTCGTACCTCCTCGGCCAGGCGCCAGTCCTCTACGAGGACGGCTTGAACATCCGCGACTACGTGAACATCCAAGATGTCGTAGACGCCAACGTCCTCGTCCTGGAGGATGAGCGGGCCGTGGGACGGGTGTTCAACGTCGGCGGCGGCCTGGCGGTTACCACCGCCGAGTTTGCCGAGGTGGTGCGACAACAGTACCGATCGGACCTGCCAGCCCAAGTCCCCGGGGAGTACCGCTTCGGCGACACGCGCCACATCCTCTCCGACGTTGGCGCCCTGTCTGAGCTGGGTTGGAAACCGCAGCGTGCCCCGGCTGACTCGGTGAGGGCTTATGCCGAATGGCTGACGGGGATGCCCGGGCTGGACGCAGTGCTGGCGGAGGCCAATGCCCGCATGCGAACGCTCGGCGTAGTGCGCAAGGCGACGTCAACTCGGTGAAAGCGTTCCTCCTGGCCGCGGGGCTGGGCACAAGGCTCCGGCCTCTCACCGACAGGTTGCCCAAGTGCATGCTCCCGATCCAAGGGACCCCTCTGCTTGGCATATGGTTGGACGCTTTTGCCGGTGCGGGAGTGGACGAGGTCCTGGTGAACCTCCACTACCTGCCGGAGGTTGTCGTCGACTACCTGAGCCGGCGCACTGGGCCACCAACCGTACGGACGACCTTCGAGCCCGAACTGCTCGGAAGCGCCGGCACCCTGCTCGCCAACCAGGCTTGGGTTGCGGCGGAAACCATGTTCCTAGCCTGCTACGCCGACAACCTAACCGACTTCGACCTGCGCCGGCTGGCCGACGCTCACATGAGCCAAGGCGGGCCAGCTACCTTGACGCTGTTCCGGACGGACCAACCGAGGTCGGTCGGGATCGTCGAGCTGGACGACTATGGGCTCGTTACAGCGTTCACCGAGAAGCCGGCACACCCTTCCGGTGATCTTGCCAACGCCGGCATGTACGCGTTCTCGCCCTCCGTGCTCGACCACATAGATGGGACGGCACCCCTTGACATCGGTTACAACTTGCTCCCGAAGCTCGTCGGAAAAGCACGCGGGTTGGTGCTTGACTGCTACTTCCGGGACATCGGGACACCCGAGTCATACCACAAGGCAAAACAAGACTGGAAGAGGAGGACCAAGGCGTGATCATCACCCAGACTCCCCTACGTGTCGGGTTGGTCGGCGGAGGGACTGACCTCCCCGACTACTACAGGGAGCACGGTGGGAGAGTTCTCAACGCGGCCATCGACAAGTACATCTACGTAATTGTGAAGCAGCGTTTCGACGACGAGATCTACGTCAACTACTCCCAAAAGGAGATCGTTTCGCGCGTCGAGGAGCTGAAGCATGAGCTGGTGCGTGAAGCGATGTACATGACCGGAGTGCGCAGCGGGATCGAGATCACGATGCTCGCCGACATCCCCTCCTCCGGGTCCGGCCTCGGGTCTTCTTCGTCGCTTACCGTTGGGCTGCTGCACGCCCTGTGGGCCTACCAGGGCCACCACGCGTCCGCCGCGGAACTGGCCGAGGGGGCCTGTACTATCGAGATCGACCGTTGCGGTAAGAAGATCGGCCGACAGGACCAGTACATTGCCGCCTTGGGCGGGATCCGCGACATCCGCTTCGGCCCAGGCGACCGCGTCATGGCCGAAGAGGTGGGCATAAGCATGGCCGCCCGGCGGCAGCTCCAGGACCAGCTCATGCTCTTTTTCACGGGCGCCACCCGCAGTGCCACGACCATCCTGGCCGAACAGTCGGCCAAAGTCAGTAACAGCCTGAAGGAGCTGCACGCCTTACGTGACCTGGCCGTACTCGCCGCGGACGGCCTGCGGCAGGGGAGCGTTGAAGCCGTGGCGGAAGCACTGCGCGACAGCTGGGCGCTCAAGCGCAAGCTCGCCAACGGCATCACCAACGAGGCGATCGACCGCGCTGTCAACCTAGCGCTGGATGCCGGGGCCTCGGGCGCCAAGGTTACCGGCGCAGGCGGTGGCGGGTTCTTGCTCGTCCTTTGTCCGCCGGGACGCCAGGCCGCGGTACGCGAGAGCGTCTCTCATATGAAGGAGCTACCGGTCCGGCTCGATCGCTTAGGGTCGCGAGTGGTGTTCAACGTGATCAGGGATATCTGGAGCTGATCTACCCCTGAGTGCTCCCTTTGGCGACCCCCTCGGTTGGGACGTCGAGGGCGAAAAGACGAGGGAGAGGGAACCACGAAGGGCTCTAGCCGGCGCGCTGCCGCCTGTGCGCGCCGAGTTGGGGACCGACGAGCGGGTCCGCGCCCTCAACCGCACCGGAGGTTTCGTCCCCCTTGTCCGCGCCCAGGAGGATGGCTGAAACAGGTAGCACCCCGGCATCTCTTAGGAGTTGGCCCACCGCCTCGAGCAGGACGTTGCTGACCTCGCCGGCTCGCAACACGACGACTGCGTCCTCGGCCCAAGGCCTGAGGTGCTCTGCCCCAAGAGCGGGGTCGACGTCGGCGAGGACAAGAACCGCGTCCGCACCATGAGTCACCTCCTCGCGATTTAGGGCGGCGACGTCTGTAGGGGCAACTGCGAGGCGCAATTGCTGACCTCGTAGGCTGATGTTACGGACCGGGTCGCCCTTGCGACGAGCCTTCAACAGCTTCGCCAGGGGTCTCCCCTTTGCCATGTCTACCAACGCCACCCGCTTGCCATCCACGGCCATGGCTAGGCCGACACCTGTTAGCATCTCGGCAGCCGCTGCCGCCGACCGCTCGCCGGTACTGACCAGGGCCAGTGCTGGGGTGGTGTACTGCTTGAGTTTCTCGCGAAGGCGGCTCTGGGCGAGTAAGAGCCCAGTGCGCGGCTTGCTCGGGTAGCCACGGCGGCGTACTACCTGGGCGACAATCCCGGCCTCGCCCCTACCTCGGAGGCTGAGCTCGACGGGAGCCCCAAGGAGAGCAGCCACGTCAGCCCTGTAGCGAGGACGGTCGGAAATTATGGCGCCAACGACGACGACGCCGAGGCCAAACGCGAGGCCACCAATGAGCCCGGTTAGGCTGTCCTCGGCAACGATCCTCTTGCTGTGGACAAGTAGAGCCTCGGCCGGGTCGAGTACGAAGCTACCCTGGTTGACCGCATTCTCCTCGAGCAAGTCCTGCTGAACCTCATTCTGCAGCACAGTCAACTGGTTCACGTCGGCGCTTCTCGCGTCCACCATCTCCGAAACCTGGTTAGAACTAGTAAGGCTTTTGGAGCCAGAAAGGGCGTTAATCGCACTGTTGAGCCCGTTGATCTCGCTTTCTAACTGCTTCTCCTGGTTCTCCTGCGAGGCCACCGCCACGGCGGTCTGGTCGCCAAGAATCTTGGCACGGACGTACAAAAAACCCTCAGCCAGTGCTCTCGCCCACCGAACGGCTGCGGCGGGTGTACTGGCGTCCGCCTCGATCGTAACCAGCATGTCACCGAGAGCTGTGCCCTCGTAGTTGCCCGGCATGTCGTTCAGGTCATGGATGCCTATAAGTCCAAGGGCGCGCGCGGCCACCGTGTCAGTCTCCAACAGGTTGACGTCGTCGGTGACCTTGTAGGTGCCGGTCCCGGGCTCGGTAAGATAGAGCGTCGTGACGGCCTGGTACTTCGGGGCGACAACAAGGTGCATGGCAGCGCCGATTACTAGCCCGAGTACAGCACATGAGAGCCAGATGCGCCGGCGTCGCCGGAGCGAGGCCCTGATGGTGCGCAAATCGACGACACGCCCCGTGCCAGCTCCCTCTTCACCCGGCCCAACTTCCTCGAGGCTCGAAATGTAGCGATCGACGGCTGCGGTCATGGGGATTGTCTCATGGCGACCTCTGCGCGTACCGGTCCACGCAGCCCACGGGGCGCGACTCGTGGGGGCTCGCCTGGCTCGTTTAGGAGCCCCGACGTGCTATCGTCCGGATCTGGGTTCGTGAGCACGACCCCCATCAGGGGGCTCCGAGCTTCGCTCGCGGCCAATGCGACCCTCGCGAGGTCCGTCGGCGTGGCGAAACCGCTGGACACTACCAACAGCGTTGTCGCGAACGACGACGAGACTTCAGGCTTTGCCGGGTCGATGGCCTGGAGCAGGACGTTCGCGGCCAAACCGCGCAACTCGGTACTCTCGGGCTGTTCGGCCATCAGAGCGACCACCGCGGTCCCCGACGCCGGGCCATGCATCACGACACAGGCGGCGCGCAGCGTCGCTAGGACGGGATGGGGACCGACGTCCAAATTGACCGTCATCCCCAGAGCGGCCGCGCTCCCAGCCAGTTTTACGCTCGCGGATGCGGCAGAGCCGTCGCCCGCGAGTACAAGCAGCCGCAGATCAACGTTCGGCGCGTCACCGGCAACAGCCATGATCCTCTGCAACGTCCTCCGGGCGTTCCACGCCTCAACAGGCGAGGGGTCCTTACTGCGGTCGAGAAGACGCCGCCAGTCGCTCACTCGCTTGCAACGCTCTCCCCACATCGAGGCGACCACTGACAGGCCGACAGCTGCTGCGACGGCGTCCCTGCTGCGCAAACGGCGGTCCTGCTTCGTGCGGACGACGGCCAGCACGCAACCAGCAACCAAGCCTGCCAATCCCCCGAGAACGACTATGACCGGCACTCGGTAATTCGAAGTCGGCACAGCGTCAGCGCGCTGGAGGACCCTGGTCGCCGATCCGGACTGAGCGCTCTCGTCTTCGGCATTCAAGATCTCGCTGTTCAGGCTGTTGAGCTCGAGCGATCGCTGTTGCTGCTCGGTGCTTAGCGTACTGATCAAAGAGGCGTCCGCCTCCCCAGCAGGCGAGGTTGGGCGCTCATGGGCCAAGCGCGAGCGGGCGGCGTTGATCTCCTGCTGCAGGGCAAGGATCTGGCTCGTGAGCTCGCTGGCTTCGTGCTGCAGTTGCGTGAGCAGCCCTTGAGACGCGTCCCCCGTGCCCGAGACATACGTTATGTAGCTCGCGACGACTGCGTTTGCCAGCTGCTCTGCCCTACGCACCGTCTGCGCTCGTACCGTGACCCGCAGCACGTCCTGGCTAGGCGCACTGACCACGACCTGCTTGGCCAGACT
>DATJST010000263.1:0-23011 GCA_035503975.1 Acidimicrobiales bacterium
GGACGTTCAGTCCGGTACCGAAGCCGACCTCGACGACGGTCCCCGAAAGCCCCGCGCAGACGCGGGCCCTAATTTGGCGCGTGTCTGCGCTGTCCATCATCCTGTCTTGGATCCTGGGCAGGACCTGGTCTTGGTAGAAGCCCATTCATTGGTCCTTCTTGTTGTGGCCTTCTTGTTGTGGCCTTCCTATTGTGGCCTTCTTATTGTGGCCTTCTTGTTCTGGCCTTCTTGTTCTGGGTTGCGCCGACCGGGCACTCATGCTCCAGGTTGGCACGTTTGCGGGCGGTAAGGTCCCGGTCGTGGCCGCTTTGACGAGGCTGACCGGACGGGTACGCCAGCGCATCACGAGCTCGGCCAGGCTGCGCGTGGTCAGGCTGCTCCTCCAGACCAGCCGCGCTTGGAGCGTCGCCCTGGCCGCTTTCGTGCTGCTCTCTGCGACTTTGCCGGTCATGACACTGGCCGCCATGGGCCAGGTCGTTGGCCGCATCCCCGCCGCGGCCCACTACGGCCTCGGCTCCCCTCAGGGCCACGGCCTGTTCTTGGTACTCGCGCTGTCTGTCGCTGCCTACGCTGCCAACCTGGTACTTGGCCCGCTTCAAGGGACGATCAGCTCGGTGCTCAAGGTCCAGCTCACCTACGCCATGCAGGCGCGCTTGATCGCCGCGGTATCGGCCCCTTACGGCACCGGGCACCTCGAAGACGCTGCCGTGCTCGACGAGCTCGAGCTGGCGAACGGGAAGCTGACGAGCTTCTACCCGGCAGACGCAGCCATGAGCTTGGCGATAGTCACCGGTACCAGGCTGTCCGGCGTCCTGGCCTGTGCCGTGCTGGGCACCTACCGCTGGTGGCTGGGCCTCGGCATGCTCTGCCTCTGGGTGGGCGTCCGGACGCCTCTGAAGCGCGTTACCGCGGAGAACGCCCGCACCTTCGGACGTTCGGCGGGCCCGATGCGCCGCGCGCGCTACCTGCAGCAACTGGCGGTCAAGCCGCCCGTGGCCAAGGAAACCCGGGTGTTCGGCTTTGGGAACTGGTTGGTCGATCGTTTCCGGGAGCAGTGGGCTAGCGGTATGGAAGAGACCTGGCAAGGGATGCGCCGCTACAACATAGGCGTTACCCGCCTTGGGGGCCTGGTCGCGGCCGGTTACGCGGCCGCCATCGCCGTCCTGGCGCTGGGCGCTTACGACCATGACCTGACCTTGACCGGCCTGTCGACGTACTTGCCCATGCTCGTGGCGTCGGCCGAAGTGGGCGACGTCAGCTGGACCGATGTCGCGCTCGAGTTCCAGCTCGTCGCGCTACCCAACCTGGAAAAGCTCGAAGAGCGCCTGCGCCCGCCAACCGGCCCACGTGCCGAGGCGGCACCCGCCAAGGCACCTAAGGCACCCGCGCCCGCGCTCGGCAGCAGCGAGCGCACGGCACAGTACGCGCCAGGCTCCTCCGCCTGGCGAGGCGTGCGGTTCGAGCACGTGTCGTTCCGCTACCCCCATGGCGAGGGGCAGGTGTTCCGCGATTTGTGCCTCGATCTCCCGAGCGGCCAGTCCACGGCCATCGTCGGCTACAACGGCGCGGGCAAGACGACCATCGTCAAGCTTCTGGCTCGCTTGCACGAAGCCTCGGGTGGGCGGATAACCGTGGACGGGACGGACCTGGCTGCCACCCCGCCCGAGGCATGGCAACGCCAAGTTGCGGTGGTCTTCCAAGACTTCGTCCGCTACCCTTTCTCGGCGGCCGAGAACATCGGCGTTGGTGCGGTGGAGCACCTCGAAGACCTCGATGCCGTGCGCAGCGCCGCCGCCCGCGCCGGTCTAACCGACGTGCTGAGCTCATTGCCTTTCGGGCTGGCGACCAAACTGTCCCGCCAGTACGACAGAGGCACGGACCTCTCGGGCGGTCAATGGCAGCGGGTGGCGCTGGCCCGGGCGCTGATGGCCGCGGCCCACGGCGCCCGCATCCTGGTGCTGGACGAACCGACTGCATGGCTCGATGCCAGGGGTGAGGCGGAGTTCTTTGCCAATTTCCTCGACATAACCGCGGGCCTCACGACCCTCATCATTTCGCACCGCTTCTCGACGGTGCGCCGCGCCGACCGCATCTGCGTGCTCGACGGCGGCGCCATCGTCGAGACCGGCACCCACAACGACCTGGTAAAGGCCGGCCACCGCTACGCCCAGATGTTTGCTGCCCAATCTGAGCGCTTTGCATCAGCATCAGGCGATGGCACCGACGAGAGCGGGCGGCAAAGCTCGTGAGAAGGCTGCTGCGCGTCCTCGTCGGCTACGGTTTCGCCGCCTCCGGGTGGTGGATGGGCGTCACCATCGCCCTTTACATGGCGACTTCCCTGGCGTCGGTGTTCTATCCGGTCGGGATCAAAGTGATGGTGGACGCTTTCCTTGCCCACGACCGCTCGGGCATCGTCGCCGGCGCCGCCCTCGTCTGTGGCCTCTACTCGCTCCAGTGGGTCTTTTCCAACAACGCCGCCACGGCCGGCGTCAGGCTGAGCGACAGGGTGAACCTCCACCTCTCGGCCCGCATAGCCGTGGTGCTCGGGTCAGTCGCCGGGATCGAGCACCACGAGCACCCTGAGTACCTAAAAGAGCTCGACCTTCTCGACGAGAACCGTCCCCTTCTCGCCAACGGCCCTCGCCAGTGCATCATCGTCTTCTCCGTGCTCGTGCGCATCACCGGCGTCGTCGTGCTGCTCGGACTGGTTTGGTGGCCGCTGGCCCTGCTCCCTTTGGTGACGGTGGTGCCGGTCGCGGGCGAACGGCTGTCCGTTTGGTTGCGGCAGCGCTCCGACGAACGTCTCGCCGAGGAGCGCCGGCTCGCCAACGAGCTGTTCGACATCGCCGCCGGCGCTGGCCCCGCCAAGGAATTGCGGGTGTACGGCCTCACGCCGTTGCTCCGGGAACGTCACCGTGAGGCGGGCGCCCGGGTGGCCCAGGGCACGGTCCGCGCGTCGATCGCCGGGGGTTCGATAGGCGCCGCTGGATGGCTCGTGTTCGCCGCCGGCTTCGGCGCCGCCGTCGTGGCGGTGGCAGTGCGCGCGGCTCACCACGAGGCCTCGGTCGGCCAGGTCGTGCTGGCCGTGACATTGGTGCAGCGGGCGCAGTTCCAAGTGGCTCAAGCAGCAGGTTCCGTGGGCCAGCTGCTCACTATGACCCGGACGGCGGGGCGCTTGTTCTGGCTCGAGGACTATGCGGAACAATCGCGGCGCGCCGTCGCCTCACTGGCGCCGGTCGCTCGTCCGTTACCTGTGCCCGCACGTATGGCGGCGGGGGTCACCTTCCGGCACGTGAGCTTTCACTACCCGGGGACTCGAGCCGACGTGCTAACCGATGTCAACTTGCAGCTCCCGGCCGGTGCCGCGGTCGCACTGGTCGGGGCCAACGGGGCGGGCAAGACGACGTTGGTCAAACTGCTCACCCGGATGTACGAACCCTCCGGCGGCGAGATCCTGGTGGACGGTGTCCCGCTCCGGAGCTTCGACCTGGCCGCATGGCGCTCCCGGACCTCGGCCGCCTTCCAGGATTTCCTGCGCCCTGAACTGCGCGCCAACCAGGTGGTGGGGATCGGCGACCTCGATTGCCTGGACGACCAAGAGGCAGTGGTCAAAGCGGTCGGCCAAGGGGGCGCCGATGACGTCGTCGCCGCGCTGCCAGAGGGGCTCGCGACACCTCTCGGGCGCTCTTTTGCGGACGGGCAAGAACTTTCGGGCGGCCAATGGCAGAAGCTCGCGCTGGCGCGCTCGATGATGAGAGAGGCCCCACTGCTGCTCGTGCTCGACGAGCCCACGGCCAGTTTGGACGCCCCGACCGAGAGCGCGATATTCGAGCGCTATATAGGCGCTGTTCGACGCGCCGGGGCAGCCTCGGGGGCGATCACCCTTCTGGTTTCCCACCGGTTCTCAACGGTCGGCCTGGCCGACCTGATCGTCGTAGTGGACCAAGGGCGCATCGTCGAGTACGGCAACCATGCCCAACTGGTCGCCCGCGGCGGCACCTACGCTGAGCTGTACGAGCTCCAAGCCGCGTCTTACCGCTAGCCTCGCTGCTGGCTAATTGCCTTAATCACGCAGGAACAGTTCTATGACGGGCACGAGCACATCCGGGCGCCGCACGGGCAGCTTGAGGGTCAACGTGCCCGGAGGAAGGCCAGCCATGCGTACGGTGTTGGGCACTTGGGCGGGGTCGACCTCTTCGCGTTGCACCTCGGAGCCGTCGTGGAGGAAGCGGGCAAATTGGACGTGCCCGGCCAGGCCGCTCAGGTGCAAATGACCGAACGGCCAACAAAATACGTGCAGGAAGAGGCGGTTGCCCTTGCTGGTGTACCGGCAGTCCGGTGGTGCGGTAAAAGGCGCTGGCCCGCAGCCGTAGATCGCCCCGTTGTGCCGGCGCATCCACTTGCCGATCTCACGGAGCAGCTCGAGGGCTTTGTCATCGAGCTCGCCGCGCGCTGTGGGCCCGACGTTCAAAAGTAGGTTGCCGTCCTTCGACACACCGTCGACGAGCATCTGGACAAGCATCTCGGGGGGCTTCCACTCGGCGTTGTCGCGGTCGTAACCCCAGCTGCCGTTCAGGGTTTGCTCCCCTTCCCACAGGCTCTGGCCGCCGTGGAGCGGCAGTGGGCTCGCTGGTTGGTACTGCTCCGGGGTGGTTACGTCGCCGGGAAGCCCAAGCCGGTCGTTGACCACGATCCCTGGTTGCAGCTGGCGGACCATGTCCAACAGCTCGTCGGAGCCCCACTCGTCAGGCCCTTTCCCGCCCCATATTTCGGGGCGCAGTCCGGGGCCGTAGGAAAAGTCGAAGAAGATGTAGTCGACCCGCCCGTAGCCGGTCAGTAGCTCACGCACTTGGCCATGAAGGTACGCACGGTACTTCGCGATATCCCGGCCGGCGGCATCGCGCTTGAGCTCTTCGTCGTTGCGCTGGGGGTGGAAACCATCTAAGGGGAACTCCGGGTGGTGCCAGTCGATGAGGGAGTGGTAGAAGCCCACCTTGAGGCCCCGAGAGCGGAACGCTTCGACCAACGGCCGCAACAAGTCCCGGCCCGCTGGTGTGTTGGGGGCCTTGTAGCGCGTAAACGCGGAATCCCACAGGCAGAACCCGTCATGGTGCTTTGTCGTCACGACGACGTAGCGCATGCCCGCGTCCGCCGCCTCTCGCGCCCAACCTTCGGGGTCGAACAGGTCCGGGTCGAAGTGGTCGAAATACAGGTCGTAATCGCGGTCGCTCAGTTGCTCGCGGCTCTTTATCCATTCCGCCAGGCTATTTTTGCCGACCTGCCTGGCGGGTACCGAGTAAATGCCCCAATGGATAAAAAGCCCAAAGCGCGCATCCTTCAACCAGGCTGTCCGTGGTGCGCCGTCGTCGCTCATGGCGACCTCCTCTGTGTGGGTTAGCATATCTTGGCGCTGGCGCGCCACCCTCAAGACCATCCTTGTACCACCAACGGACGACCGGCGCGGTTCGCGCCGGCTGTGAGCCCCAGCGTTGCCCGAGGTGTGCCATCATGTCCTCCTTGAACCAGTGCCTGATATGCCGTGGCTGCTTGTCTCGACGGTCCCCGACGGGCGGCGCCGGCGCGCATTGCGGCAAATCGCCTGACCGGCGATAATCGGTAACCCACCTAGGAGGTCAATTGAACAAAGCTGCTGCCCGCGGGGTCGCCGTCGCTGCGTCGACGTCCGCCCTCTTGTTTGGGGCCGTCGCGACGACAGCATCCGCTTCTACCCGGGCGCCAGACGCCGCGGGTCGCACCCTGGTCATCGACAACTCGTTCGTGCTCGTTACGGCCGACCCGGGCCACATGTTCGAGCCCACCGGCGAACTGGTGGTCAACGCCCTTTATGACACGCTGGTCACGTTTTATGGTGGCAACTTCAAAAAGGTTGTCCCCGACCTGGCCACGTCCTGGCAAACCCTGGACGGTGCCCGCAAGTACGTGTTCCACCTCAACCCCAAGGCCAAGTTCTCCGACGGGGCCCCCGTCACCTCAGCCGACGTCGTGTGGTCGCTCAACCGGCTCATCAACCTGAAGGGCAACCCGGCCTTCCTGCTGAGCGGCGAGACCATCTCCGCCGACGGCCCCGAGACTGTGGTCATGACCTCCGCTGCGCCCAACCCGGGCCTGCCCTACATCCTGCCCAACCCCGCCACCGGGATCCTGAACATGAAGGTCGTCGAGGCGCACGGCGGCACCGATGCCGCCAACGCCTCGACCAAAGACACGGCCGAGAACTGGCTGGACACGACGTCCGCCGGGTCGGGCCCGTACATCTTGAAGTCGTTCAGCACCACCACCCAGGTAGTCCTGACGGCCAATCCCAACTATTGGGGCCCACCGCCGGCCTATTCGACGGTGGTGTTGCGCAACACGGCCACGGCCGCTGTGGAGCGGCTGGACGTGCTGCGGGGGTCCAACGAGATCGCACTCGACCTCGACCCGAGCCAGGCCAACGGGATGTCCGGCGTGCAGGTACTGGAGGGGCCTTCGCCCAACGTGTTCTTCATGTTCGCCAACGACAACCCCAAGATCTCCAAGGTCACACCTGACCACGACTTCCAGATGGCGCTGCGTTACGGGATCGATTACGCCGGCCTGCTGCAGCTGGCCGGTGCCGGGTCGGTACAGGACCCCGGCATTGTGCCAAGCTCGTTCCTAGGCGCGCTGCCGGCTCGTGACGATGCCAAGTACGACCTGAGCGAGGCCAAGTCCTATCTGGCCAAGTCGGGGGTCGGCAACCCGACCCTCAACCTGACCTACCCGACCGACCTGACCGAGAACGGGCTCTCCTTCGACGACTTGGCTGCTCGCTTGCAGCAGTACCTGGACCAGATCGGGATCACCGTCAAGCTCCAACCTCAGTCCATCCAGGTCGGCCTGCAGACTTACCGGGCCGGCACGGAGGCCATGGGCCTGTGGTTCTGGGGCCCTGACTACCCAGACCCGAGCGACTACCTCAACTTCGGTCCCGGCGCCCTGGTCGGCCTCCGAGCCGGCTGGACCGTGGCCGAGGACCCGATGGTGGCTGCCCTGGCCAAGCAAGCGGCGACAACCACGGGCGTCGCCGCCCGCCAGGCCATCTTCGAGAAATTCCAGCTGGCCATGAACGCTTCCGGCCCCTTCATCCCCCTGCTCCAGCCGGCTGAGGTGGTCGTTGGTACCAAGGGCATCAAGAACCTCCAAGCCAACGGCCTTTGGCTGGTAGACCTGCGCAACCTCGGTTAGCGCCAGCGCCGCGCGCCCGGCGGGCCACGCCCGCCGGGCTTGGGCGGTTCCTCGCTCGGCGCCTCGGGATAGGAGCGCTCCTGGTCGTCGGGATCACGCTGGTCGCGTTCATCCTGACCCACCTCGTCCCGGGCGACCCGGCGGCCGCCAACCTGGGCCAAACGGCTCTCGGCGACCCGGCCATCGTCAAGGCCTTCAACCACGAGTACGGCCTGGACAAGCCGGTACCCGAGCAGTACCTGATCTACCTGTGGAAGTTGCTCCACGGCAACCTCGGCATCTCTGAACAGAGCCACCGAGCGGTGGCCACCGACTTGAGCCAGTACTTCCCAGCCACTGTCGAGCTGGCCCTGTTCGCAATCGTGGTGTCCACCATCCTTGGGGTGGGCCTCGGGGTGCTGGCCGCCGTGCGCCGGGGGCACCCGGTTGATGGCGGCCTGAGGGTCCTCAGCCTGCTGGGTGTGTCGATGCCCACGTTCTGGGTGGCGTTGTTCGTCTTCTACCTGTTCTTTTACCGCCTGGGCTGGTTGCCCTCGGGGGGCAGGCTCAACCCTGGGGTCAACCCGCCGCACACTGTGACCGGCTTGTACACCGTCGACGCCCTGCTGAGCGGCCAGTGGTCGCTCTTCGTCGACGCGCTCGAGCACCTGATAATGCCGGGCATGGTACTCGGCCTGTTCACCATCGGCACCATGCTCCGTTTCACCCGGGCTTCGGTGCTCGAGGTCATAAACAACGACTACGTGCGCGCCGCCCGCGCCAAAGGGCTGTCCGAGTGGACCGTCATCCGCCGCCATGTCATGCGGCCGGCGCTGCTGTCCATCGCCACGGTGGCCGGCCTCGCCTTCGGCAACCTGCTCTCGGGGACCGTGCTGGTCGAGAACATCTTTGGCTGGCCCGGCATCGGCCAGTACGCCTACTTGAGCGCCATCAACCTCGACCTGCCCGCCATCATGGGGGTGAGCGTGCTGGTGGCCATCGTCTACATCGTCATCAACCTGCTCGTAGACCTGGCTTACAGCATCCTTGACCCCCGGATCGAGCTGCGGTGAGCCTGGGAGCGCTCCCCCTGGACGGGGAGCCGCCCGTTGGCGCTGCCCCGGGTGCAGCCGACCCCGGTACTGGCAATCCGGGTACCGGCAATCCGGGTACTGGCAATCCGGGTACTGGCAATCCGGGTACTGGCAGCGACCGCCTCACCCGCAAGGACCGGGCCGCCCTGCGGCCGCCCTGGCGCCAGCCTCTCGCCCTCATCGGTATTGGCATCATCCTGTCCTGGGCCCTGGTGGCCATCTTCGCTCCCGAACTGGCTCCCTTCGCGCCGGACAACCAGTTCGCCCCACTGACGGCGGCGCCGTCGCACCTCTACCTGTTCGGGACCGACGAGCTTGGCCGCGACGTGTTCAGCCGGGTGCTCTACGGGTCGCGCCTCTCCCTGCCCCTGGCCACCTTCTTGGTGATCGTGGCCATGCTCATCGGCTCAGCGCTGGGCGCGGCCGCCGGCTTTCTCGGGCGGGCGGTCGACACGGTCATCATGCGCGCCGCGGACCTGGTCTTCGCCTTCCCCGGGATCATCCTGGCTCTGGCGGTGACCGCCGCTCTTGGGGCTTCGCTGCGCAACGCTGTGCTGGCGGTCATCGTCGTGTCGTGGCCGTCGTACGCCCGGCTGGCCCGGGGTTTGGTCTTGGGTGCCCGCTCCTCGGAGTACGTCACCTCGGCCCGACTTTTGGGCAGCTCGACCTGGCGCACTCTTTGGGTGGAGCTCCGGCCCAATATCGCCGGGCCTATCTTTGTGCTGGCGGCGCTTGACATTGGCAACGCCGTGCTCCTGCTGTCCGGGCTTTCGTACTTGGGCCTCGGGGCCAAGCCGCCGACAGCCGAATGGGGGGCCATGGTCTCTGAAGGGGCGAACAACTTCAACAGCTGGTGGATCGGCCTGTTCCCGGGGCTCGCAATCTTGTCCGTCGTCCTCGCGTTCAATTTCCTCGGTGATGCACTGCGCGACATGCTCGACCCGCGCACGGCGCGGATGATCCGTAAGTGAGCGACGTCCCCGTGCTCGAGGTCGACAACCTGGTCGTGGCCCTACGCACGGCCCGTGGCATGCGCCGGGCGGTCAACGGGGTGTCGTTCTCCATTGGGCCGGGCGAGATCCTGGGTGTGGCGGGGGAAAGCGGGTCGGGGAAAACCATTACCGCACTTAGTATCCTCGGCCTCTTGCCTCTCGGCGCCAGGGCTACGGGCGGCGTGCGCTTTCAAGGGCGCCAACTGCTCGGGCTCAGCCGGCGCCAGTTGCGCCGGGTCCGGGGCAAGGAAGTGGCACTGGTCTCCCAGGATCCGGCCACCTCTTTGCACCCCCTGCTCCGCATCGAGGTCCAGATGACCGAACATGTCCGTGCCCACCTAGGTTTTTCCCGCGAGCAGGCGCGCCGGCGAGCCATCGAGATGTTGGAAGCCGTGCGCATCCCCGATCCCGAGGCGGCCCTTCTCGCACATCCCCACCAATTTTCGGGTGGGATGCGCCAGCGCATAGCTATCGCTATGGCTCTGGCCTGCGAACCGCAGCTGCTCGTGGCGGACGAGCCCACGACGGCGCTCGATGTCACCGTGCAGGCTGGGATCCTGCGCCTCCTGGACCGGCTGCGCCGGGAACGGGGCGTGTCGGTGATGATCATCACCCATGACCTCGGGGTCATGTCAACCGTCTCGGACCGTATCTGCATCCTCTATGGCGGCCGGGTGGCTGAGTACGGCACCACGGGAGAAGTCCTCGGCCGCCCGCGCCACCCATATACCGATGGGCTGATGCGTTCGTTGCCGGGCGCGGCGGGGGTGGGGGCGGCCATGGTGCCCATCCAGGGCGCGCCGCCGGGCCTCGACAACATGCCTGCGGGGTGCAGCTTCCATCCCCGCTGCGAGTACGCCCTGGAAAGTTGCCGGACCAGCGTGCCCGTCCTGCGCACCGTGGAACACGGCCGCCGGCTGGCCTGCGACGTCGACCCCCTCCGGGGCGAGCGAGGGCAGCCGGTGGGCCCTGCAGAGGTGGCCCAAGTATGAGCGTCCTGTCCCCCGGCGGTGCCGGGGTGCCGCTGCTCGAGCTGGAGGGCGTGGATGTTTCCTACCCCCGCCGCGGCCAGCCCTCGGTGCGAGCGGTCCTCGGGGCCAGTTTTTCTGTGGGTGCCGGTGAGGTCGTGGGGCTGGTGGGCGAGTCGGGCTGCGGGAAGTCGACGCTTGGCCGTGCCGCTGTGGGACTGGTTGCGCCCTCTGCCGGCTGCGTACGGTACCAGGGACAACCCGTCGGCCCGCTGGGCCACGGCACCCGTCCGGCGGCGCTGCGCTCGCTACAGATGGTGTTCCAGGACCCCTACGCGTCGCTCAACCCCCGCCGGCGCATCGGCCGCCAGATCGCCGACGCCATCCGGCTCGGCACGGGGGCGGTGCTGGACGACGGCGACGCCACAAGGCGAGTGGCGGCCCTGCTCGAACGGGTGGGCCTGTCCGCCAACATCGCTCACCGCTACCCTCATGAGTTCTCGGGCGGCCAGTGCCAGCGCATCGCCATCGCGCGGGTACTGGCCACCGAGCCGCGCTGCATCGTTGCCGACGAGCCGATCAGTTCCCTGGACGCGTCGGCGCAGGCACAAGTTGCCAACCTTTTGGCGGGGATCGTGGCGGGGCTCGGCCTCGGGATGCTGTTCATTTCCCACGACCTCTCCGTGGTGCAGAAGATCGCGCACCGCACGCTCGTCATGTACCTGGGGCGCATAGTGGAGGAGGGGGCGACCGCCCCCATATGGGCCGAGCCGGCCCACCCGTACACCCGCGCCCTGATCGCCGCCGTCCCCCGCCCCGGCGCCCGCTCGGCGTTGCCGTCTGAACTGGCCGGTGACGTGCCCAACCCGGCCCGGCCACCGTCGGGCTGCCGGTTCCACCCTCGCTGCCCAGACGCCGTGGAGCGCTGCCGCGTCGAAGACCCACCCGTCGTCGCGGTCGAGCCCGGGTGGGGCTCGCGCTGCTTGCTCAGCAAACCCCGCCAACCGGCGGCCAACTAGCGCCGCCGTCAGCCGCCCTCGAGCTCCTCGCGGACGGCGGGGAGCACCTGAGTGCCAAGCAGCTGCAAGCCCCTGTCGTCGCTGAGGCCGTGAGGGGTGCCGAACTCGATACGGTCCGCCCCGGCGTCGAGCACGCGCAAGGCGTGTTCCGCGACGGCGCGCGGCGTGCCGGCGAAAGCGAATAGGTCGAGGACATCGTCGGGGACGAAACGGGCCGCGGCCGCCGGCCCGGACTCGCGCAGGGCCCGGCCCAGGTCGGCCCATAGGCCAGCCGGGATCTCCACCGTGCGGTCGAGACGCCCGACAACGTCCAGGTAGGGTGCAACCTCCCGGCGGGCGCGGGCACGGGCCGAGGCCCCGTCCTCGTCGACCACGGTCACAGCGCCTATGACGATGCCCACCGGGCCCCTACCTGCTACGCCCGCCCCGGTCCAGCGGCGCATCACGGGCACCATGGCCGGGTTGGCCGAGCCGCCCACCTTGACCTCGTCGGCGATGGCGGCGCCAATTGCGGCCAGCCGCGGGCCCCACGTGCCGACGAGGAGAGGGACCGAGCTCCGCGGGGGCGGGCGCTTGAGCGCGGCCCCCGCTGCCAAGCGGAAGCGCTGCCCAGCGACGCCGGCGCGGTCACCCCGCAGCAGCGCCACGATGACTGCGACAGCTTCGCTGATTGCCTCGGGCGCGCCGGCCTGGTCGATGCCCAGGTCGCCGAGCCAGCTCCCGCGGGCCAAACCGAGGTACGCTCGCCCCGCGCTGGCCTCGTCCAGGGCGGCGACCTGGGCGGCGATCTCGACCGGGTGCACCGTGAAGGGGTTGAGGCACGCCGGGCCAAGGCAGATGGACGACGTCGCCCGAGCCATGGCGAGCAGGGCGACGAGAGGGGGCTGGTAGTACAGGTCGCCGTACACGCTGGCTACGTCGAAGCCGTAGTGCTCAGCCATCGCCGCCAATCGCTCGTAGTCAGAGGTGCGCTTGTCGGCCTGGAAAGCGACGCCGAAGCGCGGGCCCGCCTTCACGTGAGCTCCTCAGGGTCGAGGTGCGCCAACCCGAGCCGCTCCACGCGCATAACGAGGCGTTCGCCCGGGTCCGGGCAGCAAGCGAGCGGCTCGCTCGCGAGCCAGTCGTCCTCGGCGAGAGCACGTTGCCGGGCGGGCAACAGCGGCAGCACCGCCGCCAGGGCGTAGATGCAGAAATGGCGGCCCGGCGGCAGTGACAGGCGGCTCGACCGGGTGAGCTCGAAGTAGTCACCAACGGCCAGGCCGCACACGGAGCGGCCCTCGATCGACTCCACTACGACCCGGAGGTCCCATAGCTGCACGGCTCCAACCTCCCCGGTCCAAAGACGCGACGGTCACGGGCCAGGTCTAGCCGAGCCACCGGGTGCGCAGCCATGCGGCTCACGTGCCCTCGGTGGCATTGTGGTCGTGATGGCGACAGGACGAACGGGTTGGCTCACCAACGCACAGGTCGTCGATGTGACCGACGGCACGCTGCGCCGGGACCGGAACATAGAGTTCGTCGACGGGACGGTCCGCGCCGTCTCCTCCACGTTGCCACCCTCCGCTGCCAACGTCATCGACGCGCGAGGGCGTTTCGTCCTGCCCGGGTTGACCTCTTGCCACACTCACCTGTCGATCGTGTTCCCCCTGTCGGCCACCGACGAGGGCGAAAGCCCTGCCGTCACGGTGCTGCGGGCGGCCAAACGCGCCCGGGACGCCCTCGATGCGGGTATCACCACCGTCCGCTGTGTCCACGAACAGAACCGAGCCGACCTGTGGCTACGCGACGCTCAGCGCCGGGGGTGGGCCGAGGCACCGCGCATACTTGGCGCGGGCCGGGCACTCACGACACCTGGCGGCCACGGCGCTGGGATGGCCTGCGTGACCGCCGAGGGCGAGGAGGAGTTCTACCGCGCGGCCGCTGAGGAACTGAAGGCCGGGGCGGACCACATAAAGATCTTCATCAACGGCGGCCTGGCCCGGGCAGGCGAGGACCTGTCGCACGCCGAGATGTCGGACGCCGAGCTCGCCGGTGCCGTGCGGGCGGCGCGCGAGCACCGGACCTATGTGGTCGCCCACTCGGGCGCCTCGGAGGCCATACGCCAGGCCCTCGGTCGCGGGGTGCGGTGCTTCGAGCACGCCTACGAGCTCGACTCGCCCACGGCGTCGCTGCTGGCGCAGGCGGACGCTTTCCTCACGCCCACCCTGGTCGTCACTCGCTGCGAACCTTGGATGCGCGCCAATGGGTTCAGCGACGCGAGCATCGCCCGGGCCACGGCCGCTGCGGGCGAGCACCTCCAGAGCATCCAGAACGCCGTCGCCGCCGGCGTACCGCTGCTGTGCGGCACCGACCTCCCACCGGGCGATGATGTGGGGGGCCTACCGGCGACGGTGCTGGAAATGAAGTTATTGGAAGAGGCCGGCCTCTCGCGCCTCGGCGCCCTGCAGGCGGCAACCACCAACCCGGCGCGTTTGTTGGGCTCGCCCTTACGGACCGGCCAAGTGCAGCCCGGCTTTTTCGCTGACCTGATCGCGGTTGACGACAACCCACTGGACGACCTGAGCGCCCTCGGCGCCGTCCGCCTGGTGCTGCAAGAAGGCCGGCTCGTGAAGGCCGCGTGGTAACCCACGATGCCTGAACCAGGAGACACCACGCAGCGCAGGCCGAGCAGCATGACGCGGCCGGAGGCGTCAGCCAAGCGCGCCGTTCGGGACGTAGGGGACCATGGGGCCCAGCTCTCCGCGCAAGCAGCGGCTCCCGCGTGGCCGCAGCGGGAGGTGCGCCTCGAGCAACACGTCGAGCGCCCACTGCTGGCGGGCTGACACCCAACCGACCGTGACCTCGCCTGCGGTCGTGTTGGCCAAGGCGGTCCAAAGCAGCCCGCGAGCGGCCTCTTCGGTGGTCGCTCCGACCACCGCCGGCCCGACCTCGCGGCAGACCGCGTAACCCCGGCCCGCAGGTGTGTCGGTCACCAGGAGTGCCAGGCCTTCCTTGGCGTAGAAGCTCATGTCGGGGCCGTGCGGAGCTCCCCGCAACTCGGTCGCGACCCGTTCAACGAGGTCCAGGTCCGAACCGTAGGAGCCCTCGCGAACACCTGTTACGCATTGCAGCCGGGAGCGGTCAAGCGAACCTTTGGCCTCGTACACCGGTTGCAGGTCGAAACCCGCCGAACGGTAGCGCCGGAGGGCCTTGGGGTCGTCGCTCGCGCAGATGACGCCCGGCCCCTGTAGCGTTGCCATGGTCGCACCCAGCAGTTGACGGCCGGCGCCTCGCCCTTGGAGCTGAGTACTGACGGCCAACAACGAGAGGAACCATTGGCCGCCGCGCACCGTTGCGAGCCCTACGCCCACGACATCACCGGCAAGTTCCGCCACGAACGCACCATCTGGGTCATGGGCGAGGCAATGGCGGATCCTCCGCTCACCGGCCGCTCGGCTCACTTCGTCTTGTTCGGGCGTCGTCCAGCCGTAACGTTGCCCGGCGTCGCGGAGGGCTCCATGGGCAACCTGTTGGGCAGCTGGTACGTCCTCCTCCGTCAGCGCCCGCACCTTCACGCCAATGTCCATGCCGGCCCAGCCTAAAGGCTTTCAGAAATGGGCAAGCGCCTATTTATCCTGCTACCGACGCCTGTTCAGCGAGCCTGCAGCGGGGACGGCGCGCAGCACAACTTCGAGTGCCTGCATATGGAGCGTTCCACCGAGGGCCGCCTAGCTGTTAGCTTTGGGCGTGCCGGGGAGGCGGGGGCCGCGATGGCGCCGATGTTCGTACCTCCGCGGCGTGCCGATTGACCACCTCTCAAATGCGGAGGCCAAGATGCCTTATGACGACCTGCCCAAGGAACAGCTCGCGGCGTACTTGCCGGAGCTGGCTTCACCGCCCGACCTGGGACAATTCTGGTCGACGACCTTGGCAGAGAGCCGCGCACTGGCCCGGCCACCGCTGTTCAGCAAAGTGGGCACCAGGCTTGTCCTTGTCGATGCGTTCGACGTAACGTTCTCAGGCTTTGCAGGCCACCCCGTTCGTGGGTGGCTCCATCTGCCCGCCAACCTCGACCACCCGGTCCCCGCGGTGGTCCGCTTCCAGGGCTACGGCGGCGGACGGGGATCGGCGCTCGAGGTCAGCGCCTGGGCCTTGGCCGGCTATGCGAGCTTCGTGATGGACACTCGTGGACAGGGTTCGTCGTGGTCCAGTGGCGACACGCCCGACCCGGTCGGTTCGGCTCCTGCCCACCCCGGGTTCATGACCAGAGGGATACTCGACCCTGAGGAGTACTACTACCGTCGCCTTTATACCGACGCCGTGTTGGCCGTTGACGCGGTAGCAGCTCACCCGCTCGTGGAACCCGGGCACGTGGCGGTCACTGGTGCCAGCCAAGGCGGCGGCTTGGCGCTGTCCGTCGCCGCGCTGGCACCGCAGGTCTGGGCGGCGCTTGCGGATGTCCCCTTCCTGTGCGATTTCGCGCGAGCCACCCAGATCGCCGACACCGACCCCTACACAGAGATCGTCCGCTACCTGCGGGCCCATCGCGACCACACCAGTACCGTGTTCTCCACCCTGGCCTATTTCGACGCGGCACGGCTCGTGCGGCAGGCCACTGCGCCAGCGCTTTTCTCTGTGGCGCTCATGGACAAAATTTGCCCGCCTTCCACCGTCTACGCCGCCTACAACAACTACGCAGGCCCGAAGCGGATCGTCGAGTACCCTTTCAACGATCATGAGGGTGGTATGGCCTTCCATCTGGCGGTCCAGCTCGATTGGCTCGGTTCACTCGAGCGGCCATAAGCCCTGTCTTTGCGCTCGGCGCCCCTAGACCTCCAATTGCACGACGAAGCGCCCTAGCTCGGCTGGGTACTCAGGGCCGGGTGGGAGACCGATCCCTGGATCTCGCGGTGCTTGCACCATGCCATGGTCGTCGATGCCTTGCTCCCGGCGCACCGGGTTGCCCCAGACCAGCGACTCGTAATAGGTGCAATTGGAGATAGCCATGCATAGGTGCCGGCAGGTTATCGTTGGCCCGTGCGGTTCCGCCCGCAACCTGAACGCGTCGGCCAGATGAGCGATGCGCATTGCGCCCGTGATCCCGCCGCGTAGCTCTGCGCTCGTCCGCACGTAGCTGGCACAGCCGGAGGCGATGAAGTCGGCCGTGTTCATATGGGCACCATCGGAGGTCTCGCCGACTAGCAGGGGGGCAACGCCCCTTTCGGCCAGCCACTTGTACGACGTGACCGAGAACTCCCGGATCGGCTCCTCGTACCACATGTAACCGGCCGCAGCCAGGGCTTTACCCAGGTAGACGGCGTCGGGCAGGTCGAAGCCCGCCGACCCGTCGTACATGAGGGGCAGCTCGTCGCCGACGTGCTCGCGTACCGCTGTGCACAGCTTGGCATCGAGGCGGGCGTCCCCCCACGCGTGCAGCTTCAGCGCCGGGTAACCAAGCTCGCGGCACTGGTCGACGATGTCCAGGTACTCGGCGGTGCTCCCGAAGGTTGTCGTCGAGGCATACGCCGGTACTTCGGTCCTGAACCCGCCGAGCAACTGCCACGTGGGGAGGCGCGCCCAGCGCCCGGCCAGGTCCCACAGCGCCGTGTCGACCAACCCCAGCAGGAACAGCGGGAGCTCCTCGACGCGGTCGATCTCCCAGAGCCTGTGCCAGAGCCACTCCCGCTGTAGGGCGTCCTCGCCAACGAGGGCGTCGCGTAGCACCCTGTCCACCACGTCCCCCAGCGCGGGCCCTGAGGCGAGCCTCGGCATCAAGGCGGCGCCGTCGCAGCCTTCGTCGGTCCTGATGACGACGACCGCACCGTAGCCGTCGCCGGGGCTGCCCGGCAGGCCCGCGCGCCAGATGAAAGGTGGGCGGGGCGCCGGGACGAGCACCCGGAACACGTCGACGCCGGTGATCTTCACTTGACCGGGCCCCCCGGCCACTCCTGTGGACAGGACATTGCTTACTCCCCCTGTGCTCGCCACCGACACTATCGAGGTCGTGGGGCTGGCAGCTGGGAGAGAGACGAGATCCGAGGGACCGTCTATGCTCAAGGCTGCTTACGTGCAAGTGAACAGGAGCGGGACTGAGATGGCACTCGTGGTCACGCTGGGCGAGATCCTCGTTGAGATCATGGCCAAAGAACGCGGGCAAGGGTTCCGCCAGCCGTTACAGCTCGTCGGCCCCTTCCCGAGTGGTGCTCCGGCCATCTTCATCGACCAGGTGGCCAAGCTCGGCCAGCCTTGCGGCATCATCGGCTGCGTCGGCGACGACGATTTCGGGCGGGTCAACCTCGCGCGTCTCAGCTTCGATGGCGTCGACGTCTCGGCGGTTGAAGTGCTTCCCGGGCACACGACGGGCAGCGCGTTCGTCCGTTACCGCGACGACGGTTCAAGGGACTTCGTCTACAACATCAAGTACAGCGCGAGCGGCCGTGCCCGGTTGACAGAGACCGGGCGGAGGTTGCTCGGAGACGCCGGTCACCTTCACATTTCTGGTGCCTCACTATTTTCGGGTGAGCTTGTGGACCTGGCGATCACGGCGGCCGAGGTGGTCAAGGGCAACGGGGGCTCCGTCTCCTTCGACCCCAACCTGCGCAAGGAAGTCATGGGCGACCGGGGCGTGTTCGTCGCCCTCAAAAAGATCCTGTCGATCTGCGATACTTTCTTGCCCAGTGGGGACGAGCTCACCCTGCTGACCGACGCTGCGGAGCCGGACGCGGCGGTAACGGAGATCCTCGCGTCGGGGGTTGGTGCGGTCGTGGTGAAGCGGGGGACAGATGGTGCCACCTACTATGGCGCTGGCAGCCGACTTGACTCGCCGGCTTACCACGTACGGGAGCTGGACCCAACCGGGGCGGGCGACTGCTTCGACGCCACGTTTGTGACCTGCCGCCTGCAGGGCCTTGGCGTCGAGCAAAGCCTCGCCAACGCCAACGCCGCCGGCGCCTGGGCAGTCACCGTGCGCGGGCCGATGGAGGGCACATCGACCTTCGCCCAACTCGAGTCTTTGCGCTCGCGAGGCTCGGCAGGCCACCCTACCCGCGCTCTTGTCGCCTGGGCGCAGGGCGACGACGCTGGCCCGGTGCCGCCCGGTATCACGTCGGTCTGCTCGGCTCATCCCCTGGTGCTCGAGGCGGCGATGCTGGAGGCGGCATCTCTGGGTGAGCGCGTGCTCATCGAGGCAACCTGCAACCAGGTCAACCACAAGGGTGGGTACACGGGGTTGACGCCAGCGGACTTTCGCGACCTTGTCTACAGCATCGCTGACAAGGTCTCGTACCCCCGGCGCGCCGTCCTGCTGGGGGGTGACCACCTCGGCCCGAACCCGTGGCGGCACCAACCTGCCGAAGTGGCAATGGAACAAGCCGAACTGATGGTGGCCGCATATGTGACCGCTGGCTTCGAGAAACTACACCTGGACGCCAGCATGGGCTGCCTCGGCGAGCCTGGCTACGTACCGACCGCGCTGGCCGCCGAGCGCGCCGCGCGCCTCGCGGTTGTAGCCCAAACCCAGAGCGCGGCGAGCGGCATGCACCCGCGTTACGTCGTTGGCACTGAGGTCCCCTCGCCCGGCGGTGCCCTCGAGGAGATCGACCACCTCGAAGTAACCCGCCCGGAGGCGCTTTACGCGACCCTGGACGCGCACCGCGAAGCATTCATGGCAGCCGGGGCCGCGGAGGCGTACGACGCTGTCATGGCTGTTGTGGCACAACCGGGCGTCGAGTTCGATGACCAGAAAGTCGTGCCGTACCGACCGGAAAGGGCCTCCGCTCTCAGTGCCGCGTTGGCCAAGTTGCCCGGTCTGGTCTTCGAAGCGCATTCCACGGACTACCAGCCAGCGGGCAAGCTTGCCGAACTGGTGCGCGACGGGTTCGCAGTGCTCAAGGTAGGCCCGGGCCTCACGTTCGCCCTGCGCGAAGCTCTCTACGGTCTCGACCAGCTCGCAACGGCGCTCGACCGAAGTTGGGCTGAGCACTCACTGATCGCCGAGATGGAGCGGGTGATGGTCGGCGACCCCAGGTATTGGCAGGCCTACTACAGCGGCGACAAGCAGGCCTGGCTTCGTCACTACAGCTACAGCGACCGCATCCGCTATTACTGGCCGTACCCGGCGGCACAGCAGGCAGTCGAGCGTTTGTTTGCTCACCTGAGCGAAAGTCCGGTCCCCGAACCGCTCATTAGTCAGTTCCTTCCAGCGCTTTATCCTCGTGTCGCGAGCGGTACCCTGGCGGCGCGGCCCCGGGAGTTGGTCCTTGCCGCGGTCGGTGAGGTACTGAGGGCCTATGCCGCGGCGTGCCACCCGGCCGGTACGACGGCTGCGCCCTGAGCGAGCGGGCGACGAGCGAGGGTGTCGCCCTACGCTGACTGCCGCGCGGGATGGACCGGGCCGGCGTCAGGTCGGGTGGCCTCGATGGCGCTGGCTATCTCGTCAAGTTCGCCAGCGGAGAGCTCGAGAACGGCCGCAGGGAGCCAACCGTCGACTTGGTCCGGGTGGCGTGCTCCTACGATCGCCCCGGTCACTCCTTTCCAGGCGAGCACCCAGGCGACGGCCACGGCGGCGAGCGTCGTACCGTGCCGGTCGGCGACGGGGCGTAGGGCGTCGGCCAGGTCCAGGTTGCGCAGGAGCCGGTCGCCCGAAAACTCGGCATCCCTGGTGCGCCAGTCCTCCTTCGGGAGGCCCTTTAGCCTGTCGGCACTAAAGGCGCCGGTGAGCAGCCCGGCCTGCATCGGGCTGTAGGCGATCACGCCCGTTGAGTGGTCCAGGCACCAAGCGATCTCGCCGGCAGCGCCCCGCTTGATGGCCGAGAACGGCGGCTGCAAGGTGTCGACGTGCCCGAGCGCCTCAGCCGCCTCCAACTGGCTGAGGTTGTGGTTGCACAAGCCCGCAGCGCGCACCTTGCCTTCCTCTTTCAGAGCGAGCAGCGTCGCCCAGTAGTCCTCCAGCGCTACGTCAAATGCGGGCCAATGCATCTGTACGAGGTCGAGGCGTTCGACTTGCAGCCGGCGCAGCGACGCCTCCACCTCGGCCCGAATGCTCTCGGGAGCGCCGACAGAGCGCGGTGGCTTCGAGCGGTCGGCCTCGTCCCAGACCCGGCTGCACTTGGTGAAAACATATGGGCGGTCTCGCTCGGCGAGCCCTTGCAAAGCACGGCCGACGACCTCTTCGGAGTGGCCCAGTCCATAGACGGGAGCAGTATCGACCCAGTTGACACCTGACTCCACAGCGTGGTGGATGGCCGCCAGCGATTCCTCGTCGTCCTGGGGCCCCCAGGAGAACGCCCAGCCACCGCCGCCGGCCGCCCAGGTACCGAACCCCACACGGGTGATTGCCATGCCTGTGTTACCCAACGGGACGGTTGTTAGCGCCACAGTCGGTTCTCCTTCGGGCTGTCGTTTGCTGTGAGTTCCGCAACAGCATACGAGGGCCGCGGTTGTGCTCGGCCTCTGGGCACCGGCGTGGACAGGGCCGTTCACGCCGGCTAGCTTTTCTGTCAGCGAGCGAACACTTCGAGGGAGCTGAGGTGCCCGGGCAACCAAGCACGCGTTGACGCCATAGCCATCACCGGCCTGTCATCGCGTGCTGCCCCGATCGCAGCACGGCGACCCGCCCTTTGGGCCCCTCACATGGACGCGTCCCGAGCCTCGCCGCCCGGCGCGTCGATCACCTCGAAGGAGTTATCACCGTGCGCGCCTTTCGGTTCGCTTGCCTTACGTACCTGACCGTCGCTCTTCCTGGTTCCACGCTCGGGCTCTTGTGGCCCTCGGTGCGAGCCAGCCTTCACGAGCCAGTAAGCGCCCTGGGGATATTCCTCGCTGTCGGCGTCGCCGCCTCGGTACTGGCGAGCGCAGCCACTGGCCCGGCCTTGACGAAGCTGACTGTGGGCGCCCTTGTTGGCGCGGGCACCGCTCTTGTCTGCCTGGCTCTCGGCGTGGAGGCCACAACCTCGTCGTTCGTGGTCTTCGCAGCGGGGTCCGCAGTTTTCAGTTTCGGCTTTGGGGCGCTCGACTCCGCGCTCAACGCCTACGCTGCCGGGCACCTCGGGCCGCGCGACGTCAACTGGATGCACGCCAGCTACGGCCTTGGTGCCGCCATCGGCCCGTTGCTGGTGACGGCCGCGTTGGCGGACGGGCTCACCTGGCGCTGGGCTATGGGCGCGATGTGCATCATTGAAGCGCTGCTCACCTGCGGCCTGGTGCTCGCGCGAGCCACCTGGCGCTCCCCCGCTCTTTCCTCGCCGGGGGGCAGCTCGCGCCCGCGGCCAGCGGCTGGGCATACTGCTCGCACGTCGAAGCGGGCGTCGGCGAGGGCCACATTGAGCTCTCTTGTCTTCAGTGCCGTGGAAACGGGGACCGAGTCGGGCGCGGGCATCTGGGGGTACCTGTTCCTTACCGCCGGACGTGGCCTTTCTCACAGCGTCGCCGGCGTTTCCGTGTCGGCTTATTGGGCCATGATGTTCGTCGGGCGTGCTCTCCTTGGGCCTGTGGCGCAGCGCTTCGGCACGACAAAGGTGCTCAGCCTGGCCGTCGTCAGCGTCGCCGCCAGCGGCGCCGTCATGGCCCTGCCTGGTCCGGCGCTGTTGGGGACCGTCGGGATGATGACGCTAGGGTTGGCCGCTGCCCCCATCTTCCCGCTGCTCACCCTGGCCACGGCCGAGCGTACAGGTGCTGGTGGCGCAGCCAGGACGACGCGGACAGTGACGTTGCAGGTCGCGGCATCCACCGTCGGCAGCGCCGCTGTACCTGCGGGCATCGGCGTGCTCATCGGTGCGACGAGCGCCAGGGCGCTCGGCCCCGTTGTTCTCTTGCTCGGCGTGGGTATGTGCGGCGTTTACGCTGTCATGTAGCCCCGTTGCCGGCGTGTTACGGGTCGTCCCGAGGAGATCTTTGAAATGCTCGCTAGCGCCAAAGTCCTCTTGCCCGTACGTCGGGCCTCCGCGCAGCAGGGCGCGGGGCGCGCCGTTGCGGTGGCCCTAGCCGTGCTCGCGCTCGCCATTTCCCTGAGCGCCGTCCCTGGCGCGGCCGGCGCGGCCCCGCGGGCCACGGTCACGGTCAACCCGGCCCAGCACTACCAGAGCATCGCCGGCTTTGGCGTGTCCGAGGGGTTCGGGCAGGCCAAGGCGCTGATGAACGCGCCGGCCTCGGTCCAGGAGCGGGTGCTCAGCTTGCTCTACAGCCCGGCCCAGGGGGCGGGGTTGACGATCTTGCGCAACGAGATAAGCGCCGACGCCGGTTTCACGATCGAGCCCAAGGCGCCAAGCAGCCCGGCCGCGAGGCCGTCCTACCTGAGCCTCACAGAAATTGACCAGGACCAGGGCCAGCTGTGGTTCGCCAGGCAGGTCAAGGCCGGCTACGGCGTCAGCGACGTGTTCGCCGATGCCTGGAGCGCGCCCGGGTTCATGAAGACCAACGGCTCGGCGACCAGCGGCGGCACCATTTGCGGCGTGCCGGGCGCGAGCTGCAAGAGCGGTGATTGGCGCCAGGCGTACGCCAATTACCTCGTGCAGTACGCCAAGGACTACGCCGCGGCGGGCCTACCGCTCAGCTATGTCGGCCCGGAGAACGAGACGACGATCGCGCCTCCCCAGGACAGCATGATCATGAGCGCGGCGCAGAGCGCCAACTTCATGGCGGTCCTCGGTGCAACGCTCGCTCGCTCGGGGCTTTGGACACGCGCCGAGTGCTGCGCCAGCATCAGCTGGGACTACGCGCAGCAGTACGCGGCCGCGATCGAGGCCGACAAGGCAGCG
>DATJST010000264.1:0-9438 GCA_035503975.1 Acidimicrobiales bacterium
ACCCAGACGTGCTTAGAGTCCTCACCCAGCGCAAACTCGTGGACTACCTCCGCGCCCGGCGGGGGGCGGCTCTGGCAAGGGGCGATTACGAGATCGAGGTCACCGAGGGCCGTAACGCCGAGCTGGTCCTCCCTGAGAGACCCGACGGCGTCCGGCTTTCGGTCCCCGCCCGCAACACCCTGTGGGGCCGGATCGAATTCGCCCTCTACGTCGCCTCGTCCAACGGCAAGCACCGGCGCGTGGCTGTGGTGGGGAGGGGCGGCACAAGCATCCTTGACGACATCTGCGAACTGGACGAGTTCGCCTGCCCACCTTGGGACAGCGACCAGGTCTCCGGTCAGGTCGTCTTCGAGGCCCTCCAGCAGAGCGCCGGCCGGCGGGCGGTCTTGCGCGACCGTGAGGCCTTCCCCCTCTTCGTCGACGCCATCAAGGCCATCGAGCCCGCAGTTGGAGAGACGGTGGAAAGGCTGGCGAAGGAGGTCGACGCTCAGACCGCGGACCGTCTTTCCGAGCTCATCCGCCGCATCTTCTCCAAAGTCCTCAGGGAGCTCTCCGAGCTCGACAACCCGATGCGTGCCCCAGGTGGGCCCGAGCCCGGTGACGGTGGGCTCCTCCTGCCCGAGGCAAATCCCGAAGGCGGGACCCGGGAGCCTCCGTCGCCCCAGGCTCCAGCCCTCGACGCGTTGCTCCCCCCGGCTGACCCGGTCGAGGCGAACCCGAGCCCGGCGCGTCCTGATAGGGCTGGCTCGAGCCACCTGCCCACGCTCGTCCCGGATCCGGTCCCGGGGGAAGCGCGCAGCCGCTTCGATCCCGATGACGGGGTCGTGTACTACAACGAGTCCCACGCCGACTACTTGCTCGTTAAGGACTCGGAGCCCATGTTGCTCGACTATCTCGCCACATTGGTTGCCAAAGAGTACGTGGTCTACAACAATCCCCGCGCTTCTTCCTGTGAGCTCGGCGAGGAGCTGGTGAGGATGCTCGTCCGCGTCAGGCGGCACCTTCCCCGCCGCGTTAGTTAATTAGTCGGCGACATCTCGCCTGGACAATTACGTCTCCCGAGGACAGCTGAAGAAGCGCCGGGCCAGCGTTCGCCGCTAGACCTTAGTACCGAGCGCGCCAGAGCGGTCTCACGCGCGGCGTGAGCCGTACGGGCACGGCGATCGGCCGCATTGCCGCGGTGACCTCGAAGCGTGGTGAGGAAGACACGGACGGCGGTGCCGGAGGAGGGACTTGAACCCCCACGGGCTTGCGCCCACTAGCACCTCAAGTTCACCGGAACTGTCCGGGGCGTTGGCACCTCACTGCTTGTGTGCCGCTGACCAGGGACTTGTCTGTCCAGCCTGTCCGTCCATTCCGCCCTCTCCGGGCCGCCCCGAAGCGTTTTGTGCCCAAAATCTGTGTCCACGGAGCGGCCACATCCCGCCATCTCAGCCCTAGGCAGCTCGGCCCTTCCTAGCTGAGTCGCCAACGCGCCGTGCGACCTTCTTCGGCAACAACAAGCGCTCACGCTGTGCGGCGAGCGACCTAGACATCTGCACTACTTCAGATATCATGGTGGAATGGCCGTGACCGAAGTGCCCTACTCCTGTTTCCTGCGAGGCCCGAGCGAGGTGCTCCCAGCACTGGAGCACGGGGATGTGCAACTGGAGCGCCGGGACGGCGAGGCTCTGGTAATGACGCGCGCCCGCCGTTACCAAGCCGCGTTGCGAGGCACATCACTGGCATCCGCGATGGTCCGTGACTTGGCAAAGAACGATGCCGCGCTCGCGGCAAGGCTCCTGGCCGAGCAGCTCCCCTGGCTTGCCTGGATGCCCAGGGCGGAACAGGAGCACTGTTTGGCGGACATCTTGACCAACCTGGCAGCCGGTGCTGAGACGGGTACTTTCGAGCCCTTCGCCCGTTCCCTCGCCGAATGGGAGCACACTGCCGAGGTCTGGGCCGACCCAAAGCTGGCAAAGCGCCTATCTTCCAAGTTGCCCGGCGGTGGCAAAGCTATCCCGAGGCCGAAGGTTCGGCGCTAGTTAGCGCATAAGGGGTCATCCCGGGTTCCAAACCTGGACGAGCACGGGCCCGGGCAGACACGCAACCTGGGGTCTCCCGTTGTGAGCGTCCTCGACCACGCACGGTTTTGGCACTGCGCCGTGCCAGCGCCTCGATAGCGCCAGCCAGAGACTCTGCGGCTTGGGTGTCGGCTGGCGGGTTGCCCAGTTCGTCGCAGCACGATGGCTTTTCTCGCTCAGCCTGAGGGGTCTCGATGCCCAGCGCCGTCAGGAGCAACCCGTAAACGTCTCTGGCCGTCATCTCGTGCGGGCCGACAGCAAGGATTACGGCGTGGTCAAGACAAGGCCAGGCAGTCAGCAAACGGTCATTGCCGTAAAGGTGACGGGAGCAGACATGGTCGAGGCGAGCACCTGCCAGGCGGTAGCCGGCGACGGCGCACCCATGCCGCATCAGTTCCGCAATAGCAACGCGGGCCGCTAGCGCCCGGCGGCCACGAAGGGCCTTGAGCTGCCTTTCGGCCCCTTGTCAGGCTGACTTGGATTTGGTCACCCTTTTGGGAGGCAGCAGCTCGTCGAGGGCCTCCTGGTCCAGTGGGCGCAACCGCCCGGCGCGAACATCTTCGATGGCGGCAATCACGTCATCGCCTGTTAGCACGGCGCGGTCTCGGAGTACTCGCGCGACCTCGCCGAGGAGGTTCCGATCCTCGCCGTAGCTTCGAAGCTCATCGACAAGCTGCTTGACAAGGGCCAACGACACGACCTCGACCCGGAGAGGCCGGGCGCCTGGAATGGCGCTGAGCACCCCAGCGCCCACCCATGACCTGACCGTTGGGGCCGAGAGACCAAGCAGCACCGCCGCGTCGGCCACTTTGGCGCCCCGTTCGCGCTCGGCCACGTGACGCCGAACGAGCTGCAGCGTCTGCCGGCTTGCAGTGTCATCCTCGCGGTCGGCCAGGCGCTGCAGAGCGATCAGGTCGTCTATGACCTCCACCACGGACATGGCTCAAGCTTACCTTGGGGTCTTTCGGAAAGGGGACTAAATCTGAAAGTCGCCTCAGCCAGGCTCTACGGCCAGACCAGGCGCTCAGGCCAGCCCCGGGGAACGCCGGCACTGGATCTTCGTCCTCGCCGAGCCCACCACTGCCCAGTGCGCCTGCGTCCGCCGTCACTTCTCCCAGCCCAAAGTGAACCCGGTGCGGGGCGACTCGGACCGGCGGTAGCATCGGACCGTGACCGAAGGGGGCAGACCTGCGCTATGACCCCAACGCGGTGGAGGACGACCTCGTGGTCGAGTGCTGGTTCTCGCACGGTCCCCGAGTGCACGACGCCAGCTTCGACCCCCAGGCGGCCGGCACGGTCACGGTAGGTGCGGCGAGGAGCCGCCTCTAGGATGCAGGGTCGTCCGTCGGGACGGCAACAGGGTGTGGGCCCAGTTGGACTTGCCGGAAAGAAGTAACGCGGTCCCCTGACCTGCCCTACCGCCTTGCTTCACCTTGGCCAGGTCCCGACCGCCTTCGGGCTTTGGTGCTCCAAGGCGTTTACGTGCGGGGCTGTCCGTTCTGCCTCAGTCCAGCGACCCACTTCCGTCGTGTCGTAGAGCGTCTACATCGGCGGCCGCCAGGGCCGGCCGTACCAGCCGCCACCCGCGCAGGCGCATTATGGGCGGCCTTGCCCTCCGATTAGGGCGCTCCCGAGCCGTCGATATCTCAAGTCGTTCTGGCTTGGTTCGTTACCTCGCCGTGCCAGAAAGGTGCCGACACAATAACGGTTCATCTGCGCTAGCGAGCCGTTTGGCCCAGAGGGCTGAAACCCGCACCGGGACGGTCCTCCAACAGAGCGGTTCCAACAGGGTCGTCGACGCCACCCTGGGCCAACTCGCCGACTAGCGAAGGCGAGGCGGCCCTTGACGTTCCCATGGGGATGGGTTGGCGGTGGGTGGAACGGTCAAGGTGGCACTCGCCTGCCCGTTCCCGGGCCTTCCTGGCAGCGGCGCGGACCGGGCCCTCACCGGCAGCGATGACGACCTTGTGGTCATCAGACCAACCCGTAGGCATCACCTCCAACCGGCTTGGCCCACGACCGATCGGTGCTAGTGTCCGGTCGCCGTCCGGACGGGCCGAGCCGTAAGGCAAGCTGGCCTGCGCTCGGAGCTCTCGAGCCGGATAACTACTTGGGGAAGGTTGCCATGAACCTGGGATTGGGGACGAGGGCGGCGCGAGCAGGTTCACGACGCTGTGCATATGTCCTGAGACGCGTCGCCTTGCTCGTGGGCGGGTTGGCGCTCGGCGCCGGTTTGAGCGTCGTCTCGGTGACGCTGGGCGGCGCCACCGCCCACCAGCCGCCTAGCTCCGGACCGGCCATGGTGTACCGGGCACCGGCTGGCGGGCCGCACCACCGCGACCTCATCCTGCGCCGGGACGGCGCCCGCGTCGTGCTGGTAGATGCTCGCACCGGGCGCGTGCTCAGCTCGCAGCGCACCGCGGCCTTGAGCGGTATCGCCATCGAGGGGGCCAACGGAGCGGTGGACAACACTCTGACCGTCGACCTGTCAGGCGGCCCGATCGACGCGACGAGGGGGATCAGCTGGGACGGTGGGGTCGGGGGTTACAACACCCTCGACGTCCGGGGCGGAGGCGTGGCACGGGCGACCAACCTGGTCCTCGGCCCGCACAGCGGTGTCTACACTGTGGGCTCCACCCGTATTGCCTACTCGCACATCGCCCCGGTCGTCGACACTGTGCCGTCGGCCACCTTCACCGAGATCGCGCCGTCGGGAACGACGAGCATCACCGTCGCCAGCGGGCCTATCGAATCGGGAGACGACACCCTCACCATCACCTGCCTCGAGGGCTCGTCGCCGTGCGGCGAATCGATCACGGTCGCCAACAAATCACAGGTGGTGGTCCAAGCGGACCCGAGCGACTCGACCGCCGAGACCTGGGCCCTCAACGCCGCCACCGCTTCGACCGGGTTGACTGCTATCGCGTTCAGCGGTGGCGCCGGCACCAACAGCTTGGCGGTGGACGCCTACCCCGGCGGTGTGCCGCTGACGACGACCAACATCCCGACGATCACGCCCGGCTCCGCGTCGTTCAGTGCGACGGAAGGTGCCTCAGTATCGACCACGGCCGGGACGTTCACCGATACCAACCCGACCGCCGACGCGTCCGCCTACACGGCCACCGTGAACTGGGGCGACGGGTCGTCGTCGACGTCGGGCACCGTCACCTCCGGGGGGATCACCGAACCGGGCGGGACGGGGGCCCCCTACGTCGCCACATTCGGCGTTGCCGGGTCGCACACCTACGCCGAGGAGGGCGGTTACACCACCAGCGTCGACGTCTCGAGCTCCGATGGGAGTGCGGCGACGCTGACTTCCACGGCCACGGTTGCCGATGCTCCCCTCACGGCCGGCAGCCCTGTTGGTGTCACCGCTACGGAGGGAGCGGGGTTCTCCGGGACGGTGGGGACCTTCACCGACGCCAACCCGATCGCGCCGGTCTCTGACTTCACGGCCAGCGTCAATTGGGGTGACGGTAGTGCGGTGTCGGTGGGGACGATCAGCCAGCCCGGCGGCGTCGGCACGGCGTTCGTCGTCTCGGGGGCCCATACCTACGCCGAGGAGGGCGGCTACAGCGTCTCGGTCGCCGTCACCGACGTGGGCGGCAGCACGACGACGCTGACTTCCACGGCCACGGTTGCCGCGGTCCCGCACTCCACCACGGCCTCGACCACCACCACCACGGTGCCGACCACGACGACGGTCCCGCAGCCCAGGTTCCCCGGCGCCGGGACGAGCTACCCCAACGGCGCAATTGTGCGCTTTGGCACAGGAGACTACGTCTTTGCCGGCGGAAGGGCCTTTTCGGTGCCCGCGACCGAGCTCGCCAAGCTCCAGGGTATAGACGAGGCCGTGGTGGCAAGCGCCGTCGCTGGTGCCACTGCCCCTACGGGGTTAGTCATCAGGCCAGGCACCCTCATGACGACTGACCGGGTGGACCACGACCCGACCATCTACGTGGCCGGTACCAGCGGGGAGCTGTATGGCTTCGCCTCCCTCCGCCAGTTCCTGGGCGACGGCTTCGACCCGGCCCTGGTGGTCACCGTGCCCAGCCTCGGGGACCTGGTGCTGTCGACCTCTACTGCCGGCGCAGCCCACATAAACGCCCTGTCCACCCGCGCCGACGGGGCCATAGTCGTGTCCGGGCACACCTTTTACGTCTTTGCCGGAGGGAGAGCCTTTGGCGTGCCCACGCCCGCTGCCCTCGCCGAGCTGCGGGTGACGGACACCGCCAAGGTGCTCAAGGGGACGGTCAGCTCCTCAGAAACTGGGGCCAGCTTGGCCGACGGGGTGCTCCTGTCCTGTCACGCCAACGCGGTCTACGTTAGCTACCGCGGCAATCTGTTCCCCTTCAAGGCGATGGCCCAGCTCACCACCGACGGCTACGGTGGTACCGCAGCGGTCCCGGTGCCGGGCACTGGGGGGCTGCCGGTCGTCTACCCCTACTCGGGCTCATGACGCCGCCGGGGCGCCTAGGACCTCGCAGGCGCCGGATCGAACGTCGGATCGCGGAGCCTATTGTCCCTCAGCTCGGCTACCAGATGGTGCTCGTGTGAGCCGACCCCGCGCCAATTCCGCCCGAGCCTGGCACGCGCTCGGTGACAAGCCCCAAGACGGCGACCGATGGGTCGCGTCAACTGCCATCCGCCTCGGCGTTCCGCTGGTCTCCCATGACGCCTCTTCAAGGGTGCGCCCGGTCTCCGGCTCGTAACGGCTGGACTTCAAGCGACGGGTCCTGACGTCGGAACAATATGCACGTAGGTCTCTCTGCTGCGGAGAGCGCCAGTTCCGTCGTTCGGAGCTGATCGCTGCTCAATGGAGTTTCGGATAACGGCGAGGCAATAATGGGTGTTCTGGAACGCCCGCCACTGCCTTATGACCCGGCCAATACTCGGGCTGCCTCGATCGCAAAGTCCATGAAACACCGTGGCTTCAGCGCGCCTTGGTCCCACATCGCCAGGCTGCATGGCCGGCGGAGGACCGGGGGGAGCCCATTGAAGCCCCGGTCACCTGAACCACCCGGGGCGCACAAAGCCGGTCTCGTAAGCGAGGACGACGAGCTGGGTGCGGTCGCGGGCGCCCAGCTTGGTCATGGTCCGACTGACGTGGGTGCGCGCGGTTGCCGGGCTCATGAAAAGCCGCTCAGCGATCTCGTCGTTGTTAAGCCCACCAGCCACCAGGTTGAGGACCTCCCGTTCGCGGTCGGTGAGCACACCGAGCTCCTTCGCTGGCCGCGAAGGCTTGGCTCGGGCGGCGAACTCCTCGACGAGCCGGCGGGTCATGCTCGGCGAAATGAGCGACTCGCCGCCCGCCACCACCCGCACCGCGGTGACCAGGTCGGCCGGCTCGGTGTCCTTCACGAGGAACCCACTGGCTCCGTAGCGCAGCGCGTCGAAGAGGTACTCGTCGAGGCCGAAGGTCGTGAGGATGACAATACGCACTGCGGCGAGGCGGGGATCTCCGGCGATCTGGCGGGTGGCTTCCAGGCCGTCAAGGTGGGGCATGCGGATGTCCATGACCACGACATCGGGCACTAGCGTCTTGGTTAGGGACACGGCCTCATCGCCGTCGGCAGCCTCGCCGACGACTTCGATGTCCTCCCGGGCTTCGAGGAGGGACTTGAACCCGCCGCGCACGAGGGCCTGGTCGTCGGCAAGCAGGACCCGGATCATGACAGGCCTCCGAGCGGGAAGTGCGCCCTCACAGCGAACCCTCCACCCGGGCGGGGACCAGCCTGCAGCCGGCCGCCGAGGGCCCTGGCGCGCTCGCGCATCCCCACGATCCCGCTACCAGCCCCGGGGGACGCCCCATTTGTAGCTAGGGTGTGGCCGTCGTCGCACACCTCGATGTCGAGCCCGTCGGGGCCGTGGGTGAGGCGCACGGTCGCCGTGGCCGTACCGGCGTGGCGGGCCACATTGGTCAGGGACTCCTGCACGATGCGGTAGGCGGCCAGGTCGACCGCAGCGGGCAACGACCGGGCCTCGCCGACGGTGCGCACTGTGACCGGGATGCCGGCGGCGCGGGTCAGCTCCACGAGCTCTTCGAGCCGCCCTAGGCCGGGCGCGGGGGCGCGCGGGGCGTCCTCGTCGTCTTGGCGGAGTGCGGTGAGCATGGTGCGTAGTTCGTCGAGGGCGTCCTTGGAAACCTCCTTGATGGCCGCGAGCGCGGCGCGGGCCTGCTCGGGTTGGGTGTCCATGAGGTCGAGCCCGACGCCGGCCTGCACGTTGATGAGCGAGATGTTGTGGCCGATCACGTCGTGGAGGTCACGAGCCATCTGCAACCGCTCCTCACTCGCTCGGCGTCGAGCGTCGAGAACTCGGGTGGCCCGGATCTCGACGGTGCGCTCCCGGCGCAGCCGGACGACCTCGGCGGCGACCACTAGCACGGCCAGCCATCCGGCCAGTGCCAGGGCGCGGGCGAGCGACACACCGGGGTTGCCGTAGGCGAGCGGGGCGAGCCACACCGAGCAGAGGTAGCCGGTAACGATCACCACCCAGGCGGCAGGGCGGTGACCGGAGGTAGCGGCCAGGAAGAACGCCACGATGAGACTGAGGTTGGCCGACCACGCCCCCGAGGAGGTGAGGGTCGCGGCGAACGCCACCCACAGCACGGCCACGGGCCAGCGGCGCCGGAACACCAGCGCCAGCGGTCCCACGACCAGCAGGGCCCAGTTGGCGGGCGCGAGGTGTTTGGTCGGGCTGTGGTGGCCGGCCACCGTCGCCGCCGCTGCCGTTAGCTGCACCACAAGCAGCACCGCCGGCAGGGCCAGGTCGCGGCGCCAATCGAGCCCGTCCAGCCAGGCTGAGAGCCGGACGGTGCGCTGGCCGAGGCGGCGAGGTGCGTGGTCCACTTGGTCCATCCTGGCTCAACGTACCGACCCGTTCAGCCCGCCGCATCGGCCCACAAGCGGTCCCTGGGCTGCGCTCACCGACGTAGCCCGACGCCGTCAAATACGCCCGTCGGCGTCGCCGAAAAGCCGCGCCCCGTCCGACGACGCCGCTTGCCCGAGCCGTCACCATGGTCGTCATGGACCATCACACCCATCCTCATAACGCCACCAGGCGGTCGGCATGGCGGTGATCGAGGTCGACGGTCTCACCAAGCGCTTCGGGCGTCTGACCGCCGTCGACCACGTCACCTTCACCGTCGAGCGGGGCCGCGTCGTCGGCTTCCTCGGGCCCAACGGCGCGGGCAAGACCACCACATTGCGCATGCTCCTCGGGCTCGTGACCCCCACCTCGGGGACGGCGACGATCAACGGGCGCCGCTACGCCGACCTCGCGGAGCCGCTGCACGCCGTGGGCGCGGCCCTGGAGTCGTCCCTCGCCTATCCCGGTCGCAGCGCCCGCAACCACCTCCGCATTACCGCCCTCG
>DATJST010000265.1:0-36828 GCA_035503975.1 Acidimicrobiales bacterium
AACCGGCACCGATCCCGATGCTGACGCTGACGCTGACTGTTTCCACCGGCGAGACCAAAGCCTCGAGCATCCGCTCGGCGACGCGGCACGCGTCGGTCTCGTCCGCGTCGAAGAGATAGGCCGCGAACTCGTCACCGCCGATGCGCGCCAGCACGTCGCCGCGCCTCATGGTGTAGCGCACGGCGTCGGCCACCCGCACAAGCACTTCGTCGCCCGCGCGATGGCCGAGCGAGTCGTTCACCGATTTGAGCCCGTCCAGGTCCAGCACCATGATCACGTAGGGCCGGCGGCCCGGTCGGCTGGCCATGAATGCCTCGAAGCCGCGGCGATTGGGCAGGTTGGTCAACACGTCGGTGTGCGCCTGCTCGTGAGCCGCCTGCAGCATGAGGGCGTTGGCGAGGGCCAGGTCCACCAGATGGCCGAGCGCCTGGCACTGCTCGAACAGTTCGAGCGGGACGTCGCTGCCGCGCCAGGCGGCCGCAAGGACGCCGTCCAGCTCGCCGGAGACGATCACCGGGACGCAGACCGCCTGCGCGCGGCCGAGCCGGCCGGAAACATCGCGTAACAACGGCCCGAGCTGCTCGTTCGCCAAATCGGCGAAGACGGCCCGGCGGGCCGCGACGGCCCGGGCCATAGGCGGGAGCTCGGCGACCGGGAACTCCTGGCCGACCTCCAGGCCGGTCGCACCGTACTGAGCGACCACCGACACCATGTCCTCGTGGACGCGACCGTAAAGGGCCCACCGGTCCAGGTTGCCCGAGGGCGCCACCAGCAGCGCGGCTAACCGGGGCGCCCGCTCGACCACGCCTGCTGGGCCCGTTGTGGCGGTGAGCTCCTCGGCGGCGACCGCGAGGGCGGTGGTCTGGCGCATCAGCTCTTCGCGCCGGGCCGACTGGTGCCAGACGTGGTCGCGCAAGTCGTGCGTGGCGATCGAGAGCAGCCCGCCGAGCAGCACCCAGAAGACAACGCGGCGCACTGCGGTGGCCGGCGGCTCGGCTACCGGGACCAGGGCGGTCACCAGCTCGACGGCGGCGACGGCCGTGACGACAACTGCCGACTCCCAGCGCTGGTGGTACAGGCCAGTCCAGATGAGAGGGGCGAGCACGAGGACGGACATGCCCGACGAGACGCCACTGTCGGACAGGACCATCAGCAGTACCGAGCCGGTGACGGCCAACGGCATGAGCACGGCTGCCCCCGCCGGAAGGCGCGACCACGGCAATGCGTTTCCGGCGGTGACGAGCAGGAGCAGGGCTACGGCCCCGAGCGCGGCCTGTACGGACTTGGGCCCTGGGGGTATGACAAGGCTGGCCGCGGCCAGCCAGAGGACCATGGCGAAGGGGAACAGGCGACGGGTTAGCCGGTCATGGTCGAAAGGCCGGACCTGACGCATCGAAGGCGGCACATCTAAGTTGTTCGGCATTTCCGCGCTCGCGGTTCAGCGCGCTCGTGCCGGTGCTGTAGGCCGGAGCGCTATGTTAGGTGCACCTAACAACCAGCGGCCTGGCTACGTGGCCGCCCCCCACGAGGAGGACCACCACTGCGCCCGGACAAGGACCGCCCAGGCCCCCGACGGCAGCAACGGAGGCAGGATATCTGGGCGAGCCTGCTGGCGACATGCCTGCTGAGCGTCCTGCTGGCGGCCTGCGGCGGCTCCGCGCACGGCGGCCAATCGATCGTGCTCTACAGCGGCCAGCACGAGGAAACAACCGAAGATCTGGTCGCCGCCTTCGAGAAGGCGACTGGCATCGGGGTCACCGTGCGCTACAACGACGAGGACGTCTTTACCGACGAGATCTTGAGCGAGGCACCCCACCCGCGGGCGGACGTGTTCTACACCGAGAACTCGCCTCCCCTCGAGTACCTGCAGGACCGGCACATGTTGGCTCCTGTCCCGGCATCGGCACTGGCTCGGGTACCGGAGCGCTACGACTCGCCCACGGGCGACTGGCTGGGGGTGTCGGCCAGGGTGAGCGTGCTCATTTACAACCCCTCTCTGATCGCTGCCACCCAGCTCCCTCGGACTGTCTTGCAGCTGGCGAGCCGCAAGTACCGGGGCAAGCTGGCCTTCGCGGCGGGCGAGACCGACTTCCAGCCCATCGTCACCGCGGTGGCCCGGCGCTACGGTGACGCCAAGGCGTTGTCGTGGCTGCGCGGCATCAAAGCCAACGCCGGCACCCACATTTATGCCGATAACGAGACCATCTCGGCGCAGGTAAACCGAGGCGCGGTGGCCTTTGGGGTGGTCAACCAGTACTACTGGTACCGGATGGGGGCCGAGCTGGGGCGTTCTCATATCCATTCGAGGATCACCTACTTCGCTCCCTACGACCCGGGCTACGTGGTCGACGTGTCCGGGGCGGCGGTACTGAAATCCTCAAAACACCAGGCAGCGGCAAAGAAGTTCCTCGCTTTCCTGGTCTCCAGGCAGGGCCAGGAAATAATCGCCCACTCGCACAGCTACGAGTACCCGCTGCTCGCCGGCGTTTCGCCCGGCGCCCCCGAAACGCCCTTCGGCCAACTCAAGCCCTACCCGATCACGGTCGCCGAACTGGGGGATGGGTCGCTTGCGATCTCGCTCCTACAAAAGGCGGGGCTGCTTTGACCGGGACCGCTCTAGGCACTCCCGCCTACCGGCGGCGCCGGCCGGCCGGGCTCCTCGGGGCGAGCGTCGCCGTGGCCGCGGCGGTGCTCACCCCGCTCGTCTTCTTGGTGATCGAAGCGGTCGGAGCCGGCACAGGCAACATCGTTTCGGTTATCGACCGCCCGCTTACCGCCCAGCTCCTGTGGAACACCGCGCGCCTGACCGTCACCGTGGGGGCGCTTTGCACCTTCATCGGTGTCGGCGCGGCTTGGCTGGTCGAGCGTACCGATCTCCCCGGGCGGCGGGTGTGGACCGTGCTCCTCGTCGTACCCCTGGCCATCCCCGACTTCGTCGTGAGTTTCGGCTGGCAGTCGCGCTCCAACGCTGTGAGTGGCTTCCAAGGCGCTGTGCTGGTGATGACGCTGGCCGTCTACCCGCTGGTCTACCTGCCCGTAGCCGCCAGCCTGCGCAATGCTGACCCCGCGCTCGAAGAAGTCGCCCGCAGCCTGGGCGTGGGCCGCCTGGCCACGTGGTGGCGGGTGACGGTGGCTCAGGCCCGGGTGGCCATCCTCGGCGGCTGCTTGCTCGTGGCGCTGGTCATCCTGGCTGAGTACGGGGCATTCGAGATCCTTGGCTACCAGACCTTTACCACCGAGATATTCACCGAGTTCGACGTGGAGTTCAAGATCGCGGTGGCCTGCGGGTTGTCACTCGTGCTGGTTGCCTTGGGGATGATCGTGCTCGCCGGCGAGGCGGCAGCGCGGGGCGGACGGCGGGTGAGCCGCGCAGACCGGATGGCGCAGCGCCCGGTCCGGCGGCACCCGCTGGGGCACTGGAAGGTACCCGCCGTGTCGGCGTTGCTGGTCCTCGTGCTCCTAGCCCTCGGCGTGCCGGTAGCTTCGGCCGCCGATTGGTGGGTGACCGGCCCCCAAGGCCTCATCGAGGGTTTCTCAATGGCCGCGGACGCCTGGCACACCGCCCTTTACGGGGCCTGCGCGGCGGCCGCGGACACCTTGGCGGCCGTGCCCGTGGCCGTGCTGGCCCTGCGCCACGGCACCCGGGTGCGGCGGCTGCTCGAGCGCAGTACGTACCTGGTCCTGGCTGTGCCGGGGCTCGTCGTCGCGCTGTCCCTGGCCTACTTCAGCGAGAACTACGCCGGGGGCCTCTGGTACCAGACGGCGCCAATGCTCGTGGCCGCGTACGCGATCATGTTCTTCCCGCTGGCGCTCGTCGGCGTGCGGGCGTCGGTGGTGCAGGCCCCACCGCGCCTCGAAGAAGTCGCTCGCTCCTTGGGGCAGCGGCGTTGGTCCGTGCTCTGGCGCGTAACCCGCCCCCTGGTCGCACCAGGCTTGGCCGCCGCCTTTTGTTTGGTGTTCCTCGAGGCGGTCACGGAGCTGACGGCCACCCTCATCCTCGTGCCGACCGGCGTCCAGACCCTGGCCACCCAGTTCTGGCAGTACCAGCGCAGCCTCGCCTACGGGCAAGCGGCCCCCTTTGCGTTGCTGATAATCGCCATTGCGGCGGTGCCGAGCTACGTGCTCGGGCGCTATTTCGACCGCCTACCTGCGGCCGCCACGTAGGACAACCGGTACCCGCTGCGGCACGCCCGCACCCGCACAAGCCGGCAGCGCGGCGATTTTCCGGCAAAAAGTGTCCATCGGCGGGAAGCCGTTCGTCGTCCCCGATGAACGAACCCCAAGGCGCCCCTTCCAGGAGGAAACCCCATGTACAACCCCAGCACCCAGTACCAGATGTACCGAGCCGAGCGCTTCCTTGCAATGACCCCGGCACAGCAGCGAGCCGCCGACGAACGCGCCGGCGAGTTCGCGGCTGACATGGCACGCCTCTGCCGGGCCCTGGTGCGAGCCGTCACGCTGGCCGGCCCCCGCGATTACTGGCAGCGCCGGAGCACCTCCCGCCGGGCGCCACGGCCCCTTGCCACCCCCGTGCCGAGCGAGTAGTAAGGGCTCACCATGCAGTACATGTTCATCCACACCTCCGATAACGACGTCAAACTGGACGCCGCTGAGGTCGCCGAGATCGAGGCGTCCTTCCCGGCCTGGCTCGAGGCGGCCATCGGCCAGCGGGCCAACCTGCACGGCAGCCGGCTACGTCCCGGCTCCGACGCCACAACCGTCAGGTCGCGGCGGGGCGAGCTAATCGTGACGGACGGGCCGTTCGCCGAGACGAAGGAGCAGATCGCAGGCTACGACGTGATGGAGTGCTCGAACGTAGACGAGGCGGTCCAATGGGCTACCAGGCACCCGAGTGCCCGTTTCGGCGCGGTCGAGGTGAGGCCTCTGCTGAACAGCCCGCCGCCGTCCCCGTTGCCGCCGCCAGCGGAAGGCAAGACGAGGTACATGATGCTGGTCTGCGTGGGCGAGGACTTCGAGCAGGCTCGCCAGGACCAGCCCGAGGACGAGCCCGTCGATGCCTGGGTGGCAGAGCATGAGGCCAACGGGCTCCGCCTGTTCGGCAGCCAGCTCGAAGCCGTAGAGCAGGCGCGCACCGTGCGGTCACGGGGCGGGAACGTCCTCGTGACCGACGGGCCTTTTGCCGAGTCCAAGGAGATGATCGCCGGCTTCGACGTCTTGGAGTGCGCCGACCTGGACGAAGCCATCGACGTAGCGGCTCAGCACCCGATGGCGAAGTGGGGTTTCCTCGAGCTGCGGCCTTTTTGGCCCGTCGGGGAGGGCTAATTCGGGACGCGGCACCGGGCCCGGCCACTGACGCCACCGCCCAACTGGTGGCCCGGGTATTTCGCGAGGAATGGGGGCGCCTCGTGGCCAGCCTCATCTACCGGCTCGGCGACTGGGACCTGGCCGAGGAGTGCGCTCAGGACGCGTTCACCCAGGCACTGGCCCGATGGCCGAGCGATGGGGCCCCCAACCGGCCCGGGGCGTGGCTGATGACGGTGGCCCGGAACCGGGCCGTGGACCGCCTGCGCCGCGACACCGTACGGGCGGCGAAGCTGCGCCGCCTAGCGGCCCTCGAGCCAGACGGTAGTACCGGCTCAGGCGAGGGCGACGGTGAGGAGGACAGGGTGGTGGACGGGGTGGGGCCCGAGGACGACAGCGGCATCCCGGACGAACGCCTCCGGCTTATCTTCACCTGTTGCCACCCCGCCCTGGCGATGGATGCCCGGGTGGCGTTGACACTACGGACGCTCGCCGGTCTCACTACCGCAGAGATCGCGAGAGCCTTCCTCGTGCCTGAGGCGACCATGGCCAAGCGCCTGGTGCGCGCCAAGCACAAGATCGCCAACGCCCGCATCCCCTACCGCGTCCCGCCCGCGAGCGCTTTGCCCGAACGCACGTCGGGAGTGCTGGCGGTGCTGTACCTACTGTTCAACGAGGGCTACTCGGCGAGCGCCGGCGCGGACCTGCTGCGACAGAACCTCTGCGACGACGCCATAATGCTGGCCGGTGTCTTGGCCGAGCTCATGCCCGCCGAGCCCGAAGCCAAGGGCCTCCAGGCGCTCATGCTGTTCCATCGTGCCCGCCAGGCCGCCCGCACGAGCTCGGGCGGTGACCTGGTGACCCTCGCGGACCAGGATCCCAGGCTCTGGGACCGCGCCCGCATCGACCAGGCCAGCAGCCTCCTGGACGAGGCGTGGGCCGCTGGCCGGCACGGGCCGTACCAGCTCCAAGCGGCTATCGCCGCCTGCCATGTGCAGCCCGGGGGCCCCGGCACGACCGACTGGGGACGGGTGGCGGAGCTGTACGACGAACTGTTCGCCCTAACTGGTTCGCCCGTGGTCGCCCTCAACCGCGCCGTTGCCGTGGCCATGGCGACGGGCCCGGAGGCAGGCCTTGCCTTGCTCGACGGGGCCGACCCGGACGGCGTGCTCCGCGACTATTACCTGGTACCTGCTATCCGTGCCGACTTCTTGCGCCGGCTGGGGCGACGGCAGGAGGCGGCTACGGCTTATGGTCGGGCGCTGTCCCTGGTGGGCACAGAACCAGAGCGCCGTTTCCTGCACGCACGTTTGGCCGAGGTCAGCGACTGAACCACTCGCCCGGCGTTTTGGGCATTGGCTAACCCGCGTTGTAACTCACCGAGAAGCCGTCGTTGACGGGAAGTCCCGGTGCCGAAAGGACCGATGTCCCCGAAACGATCTCACTGGCGTCCTGCGGCGCCAATGTCCACAACGTCAACCCCGTGCGCAGGTCTGAGAATGTCTCGGAGCCGAAATCGGCCAGCGATTGGAGCTGTCCTGTGCTGGCATCGGTCGGCGCTTCAACAATCCACTCAGCGGTGGTGCCCCCGGGATAGGTCAGGTTGGTGGTGGTCCCCTGGTAACCGAACTCGGACGCTCCGTCCTGGGCCACGCCCCAACCCTCGCCGGTGACCATCCAGCCAGACCAGCCTCTGGTCAGGTTGTCGAGACGGGTGGTCCAGGCGCCATCGAAATCGCGGTACACGGATGCTGCCATGAGGTCGCCGGGCTCCACTACGAACGTGGTGAAGTCGATCGCGTAATTGGGGTTCATCGGGACCATCTCCCACCACGGCGAGTCGGTCTGCCAACCGTCGACGCACTGGTCCGAAACGCCGGTCTGGAGCAGCTCCTGATTGGAGGCTGCGCCGCCGATGCCGACCCAAGAAGCCACGAAGGAGTTGGGGGTGGCCGAGCAGTCGAGCCGGGGGACGGTCCATTCGCCGCTGGCGTAAGGGACCGTGAAAAACGAGGAGACGACGTAGCCGGACCAGTTGTCACTTTGCGTTGTCATCTGGGCGCTCTGTACCAGCGACCGGGTCTCTGTGGTGGTGCGCCCGTTGCTCCCGGTCGCCGAGAACGTGACCGACCAACTGCGGGCCCCTGACGAGCCGGGGATGCTGAGCGCCGACCGGCCCTCGCACCTCACCCGCGTCGGGTTGGCGCCCGACCACAGCTGGGGCACTGAAGACAGCCAGCAGGAGGTCGCCGCCGCGGAGCCATAAGACAAGATGATGGTGCCGCCGGTCAAAGGTACGTTCAGACGGCTCACCAAGAAAATAGCGGGCGGCCCGGCAAACGAGCGCAGCGCTGGCGGGCCCCCGCTCGGGGCGGGCGCCGAGGCCCCTTCGCCGCTCACCCGGTACGGCGCCAGTACCCGCAGCGTGATGAAAGCGTGCGCCTCGTAACCACCCCACCAGGCGATGGCCAGCACAGAGTAGACCTCGACGGCGTTCGTACTGTTGGCGGGTAAGAACAAACCCGCCGAGAAGCTCCCGCCGGCGCACGACGAGGTACGGGAAACAAGGGTCTGGGCGATCGCCAAGCCTTGGGTGCGGGCGACATCCAGCGCGCATTTGTCAGCGCCGGGCGCTCTCTCTGTGAGCGCCTCGAAACCGCCGTTCGAGGGCAGCAGCGGACGAGAGCCCGTAATTGTGACGGTACCCCCGGAGGCGCCGGCGGGCGCCGGGCTGCTGCTAACGGCCGGCATGGCCAGCGTGGCCGTGCCGGCGACCAAGGCGACAAGCTTGACCACATGACCCCAGAGCCCTCCGCTGCCGTGCAGTCCGCTGCCGTGCGGTCCGCTGCCTTGCGCCGTCTGGTACATAAGGCCCGACCTCCTGTGGCAAGGGAGTGCGATGGCGAGACGTTAGCGCGGGCAAACCACGATCAAAGGTCGCTCGAAGCCGGGCCCCGCTGCCGAGAACGGGACGAGACCATTGTCGCCGCGCTATCATTGGTCACAAATTCATCACGCGATGAATTTCATTATGAGGAGCTCACATGCCATCTGCCGTCGACATCAGGGACTTGGTCGTCGTGCGCAGCCGCCAGACAGTGCTTGCGGGGGTGACGGCTCGGATCCAGGCGAGCATGGTCACCGGGCTGCTCGGCCCGAGTGGTAGCGGGAAGACAACCCTGCTCAGAGCGATCGTTGGGGCACAGCAGGTTCGCAGCGGCGGGGTCACAGTCCTCGGCCATCCCGCCGGGGCGCCGACAACGCGCCATCGCATCGGCTATGTCACACAGGCGCCGAGCATCTATTCCGACCTCACGGTCCGAGAAAATGTCCGCTACTTTGCGTCGCTCTTTGACGGTGTGAGGGCGGAAGACGCGGACGCTGCGGTCACCCGAGTGGGTCTCGCGGGGTTGGCCGACCGGTTGGTCTCCAAGCTCTCCGGTGGCCAACGCAGCCGCGTCTCGCTCGCGTGCGCGCTGGTGTCAGGGCCCGAGCTGTTGGTCCTGGACGAGCCGACGGTGGGCCAAGACCCTTTGCTCAGAGAGGAACTGTGGCAGCACTTCCATGACCTCGCCGGCGGCGGCTGCACTCTGATCGTGTCCAGCCATGTGATGGACGAGGCGGCCAACTGCGACCGGCTCATCTTGATCAGGCAGGGCGTCGTGGTCGCCGAGGGCACCCCGGACGAGGTGCGCGAGCAGGCGGGCACACACGACCTCAGCGAGGCGTTCGTCAGTCTTATCCGTTCGCAGTTGGCGCGCCTCGGCCACAAGGAGGTGGCGTGATGTCGGCGCGCATTACCTTCAGCACGACCAAGCGGGTCCTGCTCCAACTTCGCCACGACCGGCGGACAGTGGCAATGGTCCTTGGTGTACCCCTCGTGCTGATCACCCTCGTCTACTACCTTTTCGAGAACCAGTTCGGCATCTTCGACCGCCTCGGCCTGATAATGCTCGGGCTCTTCCCCTTCATCATCATGTTCATCATCACCAGCGTGGCCATGCTCCGGGAGCGCACGACGGGCACGCTCGAGAGGCTCCTGACCACGCCGCTGCACAAGGCCGACCTCTTGTTCGGTTACGGGCTGGCCTTTGCCATCGTCGCGAGCATCCAAGCCCTGGCGTCTTCGGCGCTTGCTTACTTGGCACTCAACCTGCGGACCGCTGGGAGCTTCGCGCTGGTACTGCTCATCGCAGTCTGCGATGCCGTGTTGGGCATGGCCCTCGGGCTCTTCTTCAGTGCATTCGCCAGGACTGAGTTCCAGGCCGTCCAGTTCATGCCAGCCATCGTGATGCCCCAGCTCCTTTTGTGCGGGCTGTTCGTGCCCCGTAGCGGCATGGCCGGATGGATGCAAGGGGTGTCGGACGCCATGCCGCTCACTTACGCCGTCGACGCTTTGCAACAACTTGGCAGCCATACCTCGGCGGGCGTCCTGGTATGGCGCGACTTGGGGATAATCGCCGGGTCAGCCGTCGTTGCCGTGGCGTTGGCTGCCGCCACCTTGCAGAGGCACACCGCCTAATGCCGCGGGCTGGGCGGCGCCCGGGGCAACCGGGCACGCGCGAGCTCATCCTGGCGACGGCGCGGGCGAGGTTCGCCAGCGACGGTTTCGACAAGACCTCGGTCCGCGCCATCGCTTCGGCGGCCTCGGTCGACCCCGCTCTGGTGCACCACTACTTCGGGACCAAGGAGCAGCTCTTCATCGCCGCCCTCCAGGTCCCGGTGCAGCCCTTGGAGATTGTCAGGCAAGTGACTGCGGGAGGGGTGGACGAGGTGCCTGCCCGTTTACTGCGCACGTTCCTCGCCGCCTGGGACGACCCCGTCTCCGGGCCGGCGGCCGTAGCGCTGTTACGAGGCGCCTTCCAGCACGAATGGGCGGCACGGCTACTGCGGGAGTTCCTGATCACCCAGGTACTGCGCAGGGCGAGCCGGTCGCTCGGGCTGCCCACCCAGGACGCGCCCCTGCGACTTTCGCTGGTGGCTTCGCAGATCATCGGGTTGGCGACGATGCGCTACGTGGTCGGCCTCGAGCCCATCGCCAGCGCGCCACGCGAGGTGCTGGTCGCCGCCATGGCCCCCACGCTGCACCGCTACCTTGTTGGGCCGGTCAGTTGAGCGCCGGGTGCAGTCAGCGCATGATCAGCTCGTCGCCGACCACGTCGACCGTGACCGTGTCGCCGTCGCCGTACTTGCCTTCGAGCAGAGCCATGGCCAAGTTGTCCCCGATCGTACGCTGGATGAGCCGCTTGAGCGGCCGGGCGCCAAAGTCGGGGTCATAGCCTCGCTTGGCCAACCACCCTCGGGCGGCATCCGTCACCTCCAGGCTGAGGCGTCTCGCCGCCAGCCGTCTGTCGAGGGACTTCAACTGGATATTGACGATCTGGGCGATGTCGGCCTCGGTCAGCTCGCGGAAGTGCACGATCTCGTCGATCCGGTTCAAGAACTCAGGTTTGAACGCGTCACGCAAGTCTCCCCGGTAGTTGCTCGTCATTATGAGCACCGTATTTGTGAAATCCACGGTGCGGCCCTGGCCGTCAGTCAGGCGGCCGTCGTCGAGCACCTGCAACAGGACGTTGAACACGTCCGGGTGCGCCTTTTCGATCTCGTCCAGCAGGACCACAGAGTACGGGCGGCGGCGCACCGCCTCGGTCAGCTGGCCGCCCTCTTCGTAGCCGACATAACCCGGGGGGGCGCCGACCAACCGGGCAACGGAGTGCTTCTCCATGTACTCCGACATGTCGATGCGCACCATCGCTCTCTCGTCGTCGAAGAGGAAATCGGCCAGGGCGCGGGCCAGTTCGGTCTTGCCTACTCCGGTTGGGCCAAGGAACAGGAAGCTCCCGATGGGGCGGCCCGGGTCGGACAGGCCGCTGCGGGAACGCCGGATGGCGTTGGCGACCGCGCCAACGGCCTGGTCTTGGCCCACCACCCGCTCGTGCAGCAAGTCCTCCATCCGGACGAGCTTGGCAACCTCGCCTTCGAGCAGCCGGCTGACAGGCACCCCCGTCCACTTCGCCACCACTTCGGCGACGTCCTCCTCGTCGACTTCTTGCTTCAACATCTTCTGGCCCGCTTGGAGCTCTTCGAGACGCTTGGTAGCGTCGTCGACCCGCCGCGAGATGTCGGGGATCTTCCCGTAGCGGATCTCGGCCGCCTGAGCCAGATCCCCTGCCCGCTCGTTGCGCTCAGCCTCGCCGCGTAGCGCCTCGAGCTCGCCCTTCAGGTTGGTGATGGCGGCGATCGCGTCCTTTTCACCCTGCCAGTGCGCTTTCATGCCGTCCGAGGACTCGCGCAAGTTGGCCAGCTCCTCGTCGAGCTTGGCGAGGCGCTCTCGCGATGCGCTGTCAGTCTCCTTGGCCAGCGCCATCCGCTCGATCTCCAGCTGGCGGATCCGCCGTTCCACCACGTCGATCTCGGTAGGCATGGAGTCGATCTCGATGCGTAGGCGACTAGCCGCCTCGTCCACCAGGTCGATGGCCTTGTCGGGCAGGAAACGCCCCGATATGTAGCGGTCTGACAGGACAGCGGCAGCGACGAGGGCGGAGTCAAGTATGCGCACGCCGTGGTGGACCTCGTAGCGCTCCTTTAGGCCGCGCAGGATGGCGATGGTGTCCTCAACGGACGGCTGCCCGACATAGACGGGTTGGAAACGCCGTTCCAAGGCAGCATCTTTTTCGATGTGCTTGCGGTACTCGTCCAGAGTCGTGGCGCCGATCATGCGCAGCTCGCCGCGGGCGAGCATGGGCTTGATCATGTTGCCGGCGTCCATTGCCCCTTCCGCCGCCCCCGCTCCCACGATGGTGTGCAGTTCGTCGATGAAGGTGACGACCTCGCCGCCCGCATCGGAGATTTCTTTGAGGACGGCCTTGAGCCGCTCCTCGAACTCGCCCCGGTACTTGGCCCCCGCCACCATCGACCCCAGGTCCAAGGCCAGCAACCGCTTGCCGCGAAGGCCTTCGGGCACGTCGCCCTCGACGATACGGCGGGCCAGGCCCTCGACGATGGCGGTCTTGCCGACTCCCGGTTCGCCTATGAGGACGGGGTTGTTTTTGGTACGGCGCGAGAGCACCTGGATCACCCGGCGGATCTCCTCGTCCCGGCCGATAACCGGGTCAAGCTTGCCTTTGCGCGCCTCCTCGGTCAGGTCGCGGCCGTACTTTTCCAGGGCCTGGAACGACTCTTCGGGGTTTTGGCTGGTGACGCGATGGCTGCCGCGCACTTCTTTGAGCGCCGCCAGCAGGTCGCCCTCGGGCACGCCGACCCGCTTCGCCATGGCCAGCAGGATGTGCTCGACCGACAGGTAATCATCGCCCAGCTTGTCGCGCTCGGCCCCCGCCCGTTCGAGGACGTCGCGCGCGTCGCGCGAAAGCGAGGCGCTGTCGCCGCCATAACTGCGTGGCAGCTTCGACAAGGAATCTTCGAGCTTGTTCCGCAGCGGGAGCGCGGTCACGCCGGCGCGGGCGAGCACCGGTAGGACAGCCGTGCCCTGCTGGCCCAACAGGGCCAACAGCAGATGGTCGGCGGTCATCTCCGGGTTGTTGCGGGCGCGCGCGTCAGCCACCGCTGCAGCGAAGGCCTCTTGTGTTTTTTGGGTCCAACGATTGGTGTCTATGGGCATCAGAGCCCTCCTCGGCTCGGGAAAGTCATGTACTGGCGCGGTCTAGCGCGGGGGTAACCAACGGACTGGGCTCATGTCCAGGGGCACAAGGTCCCGCCGGTAGTGGCGGTGCACCTGCTCCACCGCCGCCCGCGCCTCGGCGCGCGCCTCGGCCAGCTCCTGGCGCAGACGGGCCAGCTCTGCCTCGAGCTCTATGACCCGACGCACCCCCTCCAGGTTGAGGCCGGCTGACGTGAGATCTTGGATCCGCCGGAGGAGCTCGATGTCCTGGTCGCTGTAGCGACGGCTGCCGCCCAGAGTGCGGGCCGGGCCGAGCAGGCCTTTGCGCTCGTATATGCGCAGGGTCTGGGGGTGCACGCCCGCCAGCTCGGCGGCCACCGAGATGACGTACACGGCCATTTGCTGGTCCTTGCCGGCGCGCCGGCGAACCGACGGCTTGGGCTGCGCCGCCTTATCGTTGCTCAGGTCGTTGCCTAGCGCCTTCATCAGCTGGGAGCTCCTAATTTGTCACGCAATTTGGTCCCTTCGTCCGCCGAGGCACGGGCCAGGGCCTCCACGGCCCTGCGGGCGTCGGCCGAAAGCTTGTTGGGCACGTCTACTTCGAAAGTGACCAGCAGGTCGCCGGACTTGGCGCTGGTCGGCCCTGGCGGCACGCCCTGGCCCGCCACGCGGAAGACCTTGCCCGAGCGGGTGCCGGGGGGCACCTTGACGGTAACGGGCTTGCCGTTTACCGTGGGCACCGATACCGTCGTACCGAGCGTGGCTTCGGCGAAAGTGATCGGCACCTTGACCGAGATGTCCCGGCCCCGCTGGCTGAAATAGGCGTGCGCGGCGATGTGCACGACAACGTACAGGTCGCCCGGCGGGCCGCCCTGACGACCGGCACCACCTCGACCGGGGACCCGGATCCGCTGGCCGTCCTCGACCCCCGGTGGTATGCGCACTTTGACCTGCCGAGCGCGCCTCTCCGTGCCCTTGCCGCCGCATGTGGGACAGGGGACCTCGATGCGCATACCGGTCCCCCCGCATGCGACGCACGGTTGGCTGAGAGAGAAAAGCCCTTGGTTTTCGGTGACGACGCCGCGCCCGCTGCACACCGAGCACACGACCGGCGCGCTCCCGGGCGCCGAGCCTGACCCTGCGCATGTCGAGCACACGACATCGGAGGTCACGTTGACCGCCGTCGTGACCCCCTGGACGGCATCCGCGAAGGACAGGTGCAGTTCGGCTTCGGCGTCGGGGCCTCGCTGTGGCCCCGCGGCCGCGCCCGCGCTTGCGCCCGACGCGGACGGTTGGCGCGTGCGCCGGCCGCGGCCAATTATGGTGCTGAAGAGGTCGCCGAAGTCGTCGAGCCGGAAGCCTCCCCCTGCTTGCGCTCCTCCACCTGCGAACGGGTTGCCGGCGAAGCCTTGGGCGCCTATGGCCCGGACCTCGTCGTACTCCTTACGCTTGGCCTCGTCCCCAATCACCTCGTAAGCGGCTGAGATCTCCTTGAAACGGTCCTCAGAGCCGGGGTGCGCGTCCGGGTGGTACTGCTTGGCCAGCTTGCGGTAGGCGCGCGCGATGTCCTTGTCGCTGGCGGTCTTGGGCACACCGAGGACCTTGTAGTAGTCCTTTTCGAGCCATTCGCGCTGCGCGGCCAACCTCTTACCCCCTCACCTTCACCATTGCCGGGCGCACGACGCGCCCCTTCCAGCGGTAGCCCGCTCTCAGCACCTCGACCACCTCGGGTTTGTCGGGGGCGCCGTCTCCATTGGCGGGCTCATGGGCAACGGCATCGTGCTGCTCGGGGTCGAACGGGTCGCCGGCCGACGCCACCCGCTCGAGGCCCTCTTTGGACAACACGTCGAACAGGGCAGCAGAAACCTGCTTCACGTCCTCGCCTCCCCCGTGGGCCACGGCCAGGTCGGCCGTGTCCAATACCGGCAGCAACTTTTTAACCAGCGACGTGGCAGCGTGATCGACGATCTCGCGGTGCTGGCGGTCGACGCGCTTGCGGTAGTTGTCGAAATCAGCCTGGAGGCGCTGGAGAGTGTCGAGGTACTCGTCGCGCTGGCGAGCCAGATCGGCGGGATCGGCACCGTCCCAGGAGGGGGGCGCCGCGGGCGCCTCCTCGTCCTCAGGGACGAAGTAGGCGCCGCTCTCGTCGGAGCTGGCACCGGGCGCTGCCGGCGGCAGGGTCTCCGGGCGCGCCTGGCCCGTTGGCTCTGTCATCAGGCCTGACCACCGTCGTCCACGATCTCAGCGTCGACGACTTCCTCGTCAGCGGGCCCGCTGCTGGCCGCACCCGAGTAGGCGGAGCCTGGGGCGCTTGACGACGCAGCCCCGGCCGATTGCGAGGCGGCCTCATAGAGCTTTTTGCCCAGCTCCTGGACGTCGACGGCGAGCCGCTCCGTGGCGGACTTGATGGTCTCGGTATTGCCGCCGGAAATCGCCTCCCGCAACGCCTTGAGGTCGGCCTCGACCTTCTCCTTTTCAGACCCGCTGAACGAGCTGGCCTGGTCCTTCAGCATCTTCTCGGTCTGGTACACGAGCGAGTCCGCATTGTTCCGCACCTCCGCCTCCTCCCGGCGGCGCCGGTCGTCGGCCGCGTGGGCCTCGGCGTCATGGACCATGCGGTCGATCTCGTCCTTGTTGAGCGCGCTCTGGCCGGTGATGGTCATGGACTGCTCCTTACCTGTGGCCCGGTCACGCGCCGAGACATGCACGATGCCGTTGACGTCGATGTCGAAGGTCACTTCGATCTGGGGCACGCCACGCGGCGCGGGGGGCAGGTCGACCAGCTCAAACTTGCCCAGGGTCTTGTTGTACATAGCCATTTCCCGCTCACCCTGGAGCACGTGGACCTGGACCGAAGGCTGCATGTCCTCGGCCGTAGTAAAGACTTCGCTCTTCTTGGCCGGGATAGTCGTGTTGCGCTCGATCAATTTGGTCATGACACCGCCCTTGGTCTCGATGCCGAGCGACAGGGGGGTGACGTCGAGCAACAAGATGTCTTTCACTTCGCCCTTGAGAACGCCGGCCTGCAGGGCGGCACCGACCGCTACGACCTCGTCCGGGTTGACGCCCTTGTGGGGATCCTTGCCGGTCAAGCCGCGCACGAGCTCTTGGATGGCGGGCATGCGGGTAGCGCCACCGACCAGTACGACGTGGTCGATCTGTGCCGTGCTGAGACCGCCGTCCTTGATCGCCTGCTCGAACGGCCCGCGGCATGCATCGACCAGATCCGCTGTCATCTCCTGGAACTTGGAACGCGTCAGTTTGACGTCCAGGTGCTTGGGGCCTTCGCTCGTTGCGGTGATGAAGGGCAGGTTGATGCTGGTCTCCTGCACCGTCGAAAGCTCGATCTTGGCCTTCTCCGCCGCCTCCTTGAGCCGCTGGAGGGCCATCTTGTCATTGGACAGGTCGACCCCCTCGGTGTCCTTGAACGTCTTGACCAGCCAGTCGATGACGCGCTGGTCCCAGTCGTCGCCTCCCAGGTGAGTGTTGCCACTGGTGGACTTGACCTGGAAGATGCCCTCGCTGATCTCGAGCACCGAGACGTCGAACGTGCCGCCGCCCAGGTCGAAAACGAGGATCGTCTGCTCCTCCTCTTTGTCAAGTCCATAGGCGAGCGCCGCCGCCGTCGGCTCATTGATGATCCGCAGCACCTCGAGCCCGGCAATCTGGCCGGCTTCCTTGGTTGCGGTGCGCTGGGCGTCGTCGAAGTAGGCCGGCACGGTGATCACAGCCTGTGCCACCGCCGTCCCGAGGTAGGCCTCGGCATCCCGCTTGAGCTTTTGCAGTATGCGCGCCGATATCTCTTGGGCCGAGTAGGCCTTACCATCGATGTTGAGGCGCCAGGAATTGTCGCCCATGTGGCGCTTGACGGAACGGACCGTGCGGTCGGGATTGGTGATCGCCTGGCGCTTGGCCACCTCGCCCACCAGGACCTCACCGGACTTGGAGAAACCGACAACCGACGGGGTGGTGCGCGCACCCTCCGCGTTGGCGATGACGGTCGGCTCGCCACCCTCCAGCACCGCGACCACCGAGTTGGTGGTCCCGAGGTCGATGCCTACTGCTTTTGCCATCTGAAAGCCTCCTTAGGGGCCGGGCTAGCTTGGTCCCGGCCGTCGTTCGCGGTAGAACCAGTACGTCCGACCACTTGACCTGTTTGCACTCCATCATAGCAAACTTGAGTCGATGTCTATCAAGAAAGTTGGCGCGGGCTCTGGCGAGTTCGCTCGCTCTAGCAGGGCGGTTGTAGGATAATGGCATGCCGACACTGCTGCTCGTCCGCCACGGCCAGAGCGCCTGGAACCTGGAAAACCGCTTCACCGGGTGGTGGGACGTCGACCTTTCGCCCCACGGCGAGCAAGAGGCCCGCCAAGCCGGCAGGTTGCTCTCCGAGGAGGGCCTACTCCCCGACACTGCCCATACTTCCCTGCTCACGAGGGCTATCCGCACGCTCAACATCCTCCAGGAGGAGACCGGGCGGCTATGGGTCCCGGTCCAGCGCCACTGGCGGCTCAACGAGCGGCACTACGGCGGGCTGACCGGGCTGGACAAGGCCGAGACGCGTGAGAAGTACGGCGACGAGCAGTTCAGGCTCTGGCGGCGCAGCTACGACGTGCCCCCTCCCCCTATCGAGCCAGGCAGCCCTTACGACGTCTCGCTTGACCCGCGCTACGTGCCCGGCGTCGTCCCGGCTACCGAGTGCCTGGCCGACGTGGTTGTGCGCATGGTGCCCTACTGGTTCGACGCCATTGCTCCCCAGCTCTTAGCGGGCAAGGTGGTGCTCGTAGCCGCGCACGGGAACAGCCTCCGCGCGCTAGTCAAGCATCTCGACGGCATGAGCGGCGACGCCGTGGCCAAGCTCGAGATCCCGACCGGAGTGCCGATCGTCTACGAGCTGGACAAGGGCCTGCAGCCGTTGCAACCCGGTGGGCGCTGGCTCGGGGACCCCGAGGCCATCGCCGCCGCCACCGAGGCAGTGCGCCAGCAGGGACAGCGCGCCTAGGCAGGAGCGCCCACCGCGCCCACCGCGCCCACCGCTGCCGCCCCGGCGCACATGGCGCACAGCAGGTGCCCCGGCGCGCAGGCCTCAGCCGCTCGCGGTGGGGAGCCCTGCCCACCCTCGCGGCGTACGGTGACAGGGACTGGCAGCGGCCGCCATATAGCCTTGGCTGAGATGAGATTGGCACCTGGTGGGCGCCAGGCTGGCGCCGCCGTGGCGGCCTCCGTGCTGGCTACAGGGCTCGTGGCCGCGGCTTTGACGGGATGTGGGGGCCACGCCAAACCCAAAGCGAGCAAGCCCCCGGTACGGAGCACCACGAGCACGACCGTTCACAAGGCGCGACCTCACAAAAAGCGCAAACATGCCCTGGTGGCACATGCGCCGGTCTGCCCGCTGACCGGCTTGACGCCCAAGGACGGCAAGGTGCCCCAGCGCGCCGCGGTGGCCGTCAAGGTGGAGAACTTGCCACAAGCCCGGCCGCAATATGGCTTGGACCAAGCGGACATCGTTTTCGAGGAGCCGGTCGAGGGTGGCATCACCCGGTTCATCGCTGTTTACCAGTGCCAGTCGGCGGCACGTATCGAGCCGGTGCGCAGCGCCAGGCTGGTCGATGCCCAGATACTCGAGCCGCTGGGGCACCTCCTGTTCGCTTATTCAGGCGCCATCCAGGCGGTCATCGACGAGGTCGACAGCCCGGGCTCGCTGCTCGACGACGTAGGTGGCAACCAGGCCCCGAACGCGTACTGGCGGGACCCAACTCGCTACGCACCGCACAACCTCGAAACATCGACCGCGGCACTCTATAGCGCGGCGAACACCCTTCATTACCCCGAGAACCCGCCGACGCCAATTTTTACGTACGGGCCGATGGCCAAAGGGGCCACGCCTGCTAGCAAAGTCAGCATCGATTACCCGCTCGATGTGACGACCTGGACATGGCACCCGCACGCGCGCCGGTGGTACCGGTTCTATTCAGACACCGGGTTGGCTATGCAGGGTGACAATGTCCAGATCAGCGCGGCGAACGTGGTCGTGATGATGGTGGACGAGTACCCCACGCAGTACGTCGAGGATGCGAACGGCGCCTACGAAAACGAGCTTGTGCTCACTGGTCACGGCCCCGCCTGGGTTTTCCGGGACGGAGCCCAGTACTACGGCAAATGGGTGCGCCCGTCGCTGTCGCAACCCGCCTATTTCGTCGAGACCGATGGCACCCGGGTAACCCTCTCGCCCGGCAATACCTGGGTAGAGCTGGTGCCCGACGGGCGCCAGCTGAGCGTCAGGCCCTGAGCCGGCAAGGCCAAGGCAAAGCGCCGGGGATCAGCGCCCGGCGTCCCAGGCGAGGTGCATCCGCCATAGCTTCAAGGTGAAGAATCCCCAGGCGAGCGCGATGAGCACCCAGAACGCGCCGATGACGGTGTGGCCGTCGAGGAGGAAGGTCACAGCGAGGCCGAAAGCGACGAGTACGGCCACGGCCATGATCCGCCAACCCCAATTGGACATCACGGCCACCCCGAGCACCGGCGTACCGGCCGCGCTAGCAGCGTGTGACCGGGAGGAGGTGGTGGCTTTGGCTGCGTTCGCGGGCACCGAAAGTGCCACCCCCCTGCCTGGCACCGCAGGGGGGTTGGCACCGACGCGCTTTTTTGCTTCGTACTTACCGCGAGCCATCAACCACCAAGCTTAGATGGCTCCCGGCCCGGTTTCACCGGTGCGGATACGGGTGACGCTGTCAACTGTGGTGACCCAGATCTTGCCGTCGCCGATCTTGCCCGTGCGAGCCGCCTTGGCTATCGCCTCGACCACCTCGTCGGCGGACTCAGCGGTCGCCAGGATCTCGATCTTGAGCTTGGGCACGTAATCGACCTTGTACTCGGCGCCGCGGTATACCTCGGTGTGACCCCGTTGGCGCCCGAAGCCCTTGACCTCGGATATCGTCATGCCTGCGACGCCCACGATGGAGAGCGCTTCGCGAACAGTATCCAGAGCGTGCGGTTTGATCACTGCCGTGATAAGGATCATCAGGCACCCCCGACGACCGTGGGCGCCGACGTAGAGGCGGCACCGGTACTGGCTGGGATGGGTGAAGCGGTCCCGTAACCCGGCAAGATCCGGGTGACGCCTTCGGTGTCGGGGTAGCCCTCTTCGTCGTGGACCGCCAGGTCGCCGACTTCACAGGTCGCGTCGTCATAGCGCAACGACCCGCCAAACAAAAACTTCAACACCGTGAGTATGACAAACGTTACCAGCGCGTCCCAGATGATCACTGTCAGTGCCGCCCCGAACTGGATGGCGATCTGACCGGGGTGCCCGTAGAGGGCGCCCTTGACCGAAACATCGACCGGGCTGCCACTGGCCAGCCCGATTTGCTGGTACACGACAACACTGGGGTCGGCGAACACCCCCAGCAAAAGGCCACCCACCAAGCCGGCGATGCCGTGGGTGTAGACGATCCCCATGGCATCGTCGACCCTCTTCATGAAGCTCGCCCGGGACAGGTAGGTCCAAGCCATCCACACCACGGTCGAGTCGATCGCGCCCACGAGCATGGCGCCGGCGCCGTTCACATAACCCGCACAAGGGGTGATCGCCACCAGGCCGACAACCATGCCATTTATGGCTCCGAGGAACGTCGGCTTCTTGGCCGGCCCGAAGTACATGTCCCAGATGACCCAAGTCAAGAGCGCGGCAGCCGTCGCCATGTTGGTGTTGATGACTGCAGCCGCAGCGTCCGCGCTCGCGAAGTACGGGTCACCGCCGTTGAAGCCGTTCCAGCCCAACCACACGATGCCGCCCCCGATGGCGATCAAAGGCAAGCTGTGGGGCAAGGACTTCTCACGGTCCTTCTTCAAGCGCGGGCCGATCATGGCCGCGGCGACGAAGCCGCTCGTGCCGGCGGCGAGATGGATCACGTACCCGCCGGAGAAGTCTCCCGCGCCCTGGTGGGCCCAGAAGCCTCCACCCCAGAGCAAGTAGGCGTTCACGCTGTAGGCCAACGAAGTCCACAAGGGCACAAAAAGGCACCACACCTTGAACTTGATCCGGGCAAGGACGCTACCTAAAAAGAGCAGCGGTGTGATAGCGGCGAACACGAACTGGAAGTAGACGACGCTCGCCATGGGCAGGCCAAAGGGGGGCATGTCGTTGTTTGCCTGGAGCAGCGGAACGGTGGCCTGGCCGGTCTCACCCGTGCTGCTGATAACGGTGCCGGGCCTGCCCACGAAATTGTCTATAAAGCGTGTGATGAGCGAGCCGTTCCAGTTGTTCGAGGCGTTGTGGAAGATCGGGGAGCCGAAACCCATGTCGTATGCCCACAAGACCCACACGATGAGCACTGCGGCAAAGCCCGCGAAAGCCATCAACATCGTGTTGACGACCCACTTTTTCTGCACGAGCCCGCCAAACAGCACTGCAAGGCCCGGCACGCTCATCAGGGCGACGAAGGTAGCCGCCGTGAGCTGCCAGGCATTGTCCCCCGTATTCAGCCACGCCTTGTCAGAGCATTCGGCGAATCCTTGGGCACAGATGCTGACTGCTACTAGTACTGGGTGCAAAAGCCCCTCCTCTCTGGACGATAATCTGCGGCCGCGCGACGTACCGGGCCGCGGGCTTCTCCGAAGGGTAGAGGCCGGTTGTTTCCGGCCATTGACCGCTTTGTTTCGGGCGTGTTACGAGTTCGCCGGCAACTCAGGGGTTCCCAGAGCGCTTTGCAAGGTTGACTCGATCCTGCGGGCGTCCGCGGGGTCGGCCTTGGAGCCGGCCGCACGCACGTAGAAAGTGTCGACGACGGCGTTGCCCAGTGTCGCCACGCGCGCTGAAACGATCTCGAGGTCGAGACGGGCCAAGGCCGCGGCTATGCGGTGCAGTAGTCCCGGCGAGTCCGGTGCTCGCACCTCTACGACCGTGGCGTGGCTGGCGGCGTCGTTGTCGACCATGACCCGAAGTGCCTGAGCCAGCGGGGCGGCCGTTCGCTGGGCACGGCGCGGCACTGGGCGTCTTGCCAGGGCCTCGCTCACGTTCAGCTGCATTGCGAGGACGGCCTGCACGTCGGCAACCACCCTCGGCCAGCGTGGGTCGGCGCCCTCAGGGAGGTCGAGCGCAAATACATCGAGGACCTCACCAGCCTCGCTGTGCGCCCGCGCCTCGAGCACGGCGATGTTGTGCAGGGCCAGCGCTCCGGCCACATCGCCGAACAAACCGGGCCGGTCGGGGGCCACCACGATGAGCTCGTGGCCGGCCAGGATGACCCGGGCACCCGAGCCAAGCAGGGCGCGCTGCTCAGCCGAAGGAAAGGGGCTAGCGGGCGGCATCGGGCGACCCTCGAGCACGGCGCCCACGCGCTGGACAAGTTCGTGCACGAGGTTAGCCTTCCAGGGCGTCCACGCCGACGGGCCAGTGGCACGGCCGTCGGCGGCAGCCAACGCGGCAAGAAGCTCGAGCGTCTCAGTGTCCTCGGCCACCTCGGCCACCATGGCGATGGTGGCGGGGTCGTCCAGGTCCCGGCGGGTGGCGGTGTCGGGCAACACGAGGTGGTGCTCCACCAACCGGTGCAGGACCAAAGAGTCGTGGAGGGCCAGGCCGAGGCGCTCGCAGGTGGCCTCGACCATTTCGGCGCCCGCCCGGGAGTGGTCGCGACCAGTGCCTTTGCCGATGTCGTGGAGGAGCGCACCGAGCACCAACAGGTCCGGCCGCCTGACGTCGAGCATGTCGTCTGTGGCGTTCACAGCCGTCTCCAAGAGGTGACGGTCCACGGTCCATCGGTGGTACGGGTTGAACTGCGGCAGGTTGCGCACACCGGCCCATTCGGGCAGGTAGCGTTCCCACACGCCGATCTGGTCGAGGGTCTCGATGGCATGGGTGCTGCCGGGCCCGGCCGACACGAGGCGCAGGAAAGCTCGCCTCAGGTCATCGTTCCAGGGCCTCTCGGGCTGGGGTGGCTCCGCGCAAAGGCGCTGCATAGTGGCGCGCGCCAGCGGGACGCCGAGGGCAACCGATGCGTACGCGGCGCGCAGTGCCAAGGCGGCGTCGCTCAGGTCGGCAGTGAGGGGGATGGCCACTTCCCCATCTCGGAGCACCACCCCGGGCTCGAGCAGCCGGTCCGCCGACCCCGCCCGGCCCCGGGGGCCTGCCAGCCATGAACGCACCCGCCGGGTAGCGTCCTCGACCAGCCACGCCACCGTTCGGCCGGCGGCGGCAACCTCGTGAGCCAGTATTTCGCGGGCGCCGAACCCGAGGGCGGCTGCCACCCGGTCCTGGTCCTCCAGCATCAGGCGTTCGCCCTTGTAGCCGCGCACGCGTTGCAGCTCGACCCGCACGGAGTGCAATAGGTCGGCGGCCGGCAACAGGCTGCTGTCCGCCACCACGGCCGAGACCACGGGGGTCACCGCCGCCATGAGGGAAAGCAACTGCACGTCCCGAAGGCCCCCCCGGCTCTCCTGGAGCTCCGGCTCGACCAGAAATGCGACCTCGCCCTGGGCGAGCTCCACTGCCGTGCGCGCCGCTATCGCCTCGGGGAGCCACTTACCCACCCTCTTGTCCCAAAGCCGACGGCCGGTAGCGAGCAATTGAGCCCCTAGGGCCGTGTCGCCCGCTATCAAACGGGCGTCCACCAACCCGAGCGCCACCCGCAGGTCGGACTCGGCCGCCTGCACTACCTGGGGAAGGGTACGCACGCTGTGGTCGAGGCGCAGCGGGCCGTCCCAGATCGGGTACCAGATGCGGTCTGCCAAGGCCGCGATGTCACCGCGCCCGTTGTGGACCAGCAACAGGTCGAGGTCGCTGGCCGGCGCCATGTCGCCCCGGCCGAGGCTGCCCACGGCCACGAGCGCGAGCCCCGCCGGGTTGACACTGCCCTGGCCCGTGGGGGCCCGGCGCGCTCGCCAGGCATTGATCGGACCGTTGTTGGAAGCCGGTCTAGGAGGCGGCGCATCGCGGACCGCACGGGCGAACACCGCTGCCAACCAGGTGGAAACCACCTCTCCGGCCGCATGGCTCCAGGCTCGCCCCTGCAGGGAGGTATCACCCCGCAACCGCTCCCAGGCGCTGCCTATGTCCGGCTCTAGGGCGGCACTCCCCGCCAACTCTTTCGCCCCCTCGGTCCCAGGACCGGGCTCATCGGGGGGCATCGCCGGCGGCTCGACCATCTGAGGCACGGTAGTCAAAAGGCCGCGGGTCGGGAGCGAGCGGCACGCACCCCCATAGCCGGGCGGTCAGACCGGACGAGCGGGCTACGGGCCGGTCGATGGCAGCCGACACGCTTTCGTTCGTGCCGACGAGCAGCACCGCCCGACGTGCCCGGGTGATGGCGGTGTACAGCAACTCGCGGGTAAGCACACGCGACACGCCCGCCGGCAGGATGACGATGACCTGGTCGAACTCAGAACCCTGCGCCCGGTGGGCCGTCATCGCAAAGGCTGTCTCGACGCCCTGGAGGCGCGACGGGCTGACTTCCACCAAACCGGCGGCGCGTCGGAACACGACCGAGACCGGGTTGCCCATGGCGCCGACTGCGACCCCGGCGTCGCCGTTGAACAGGCCCAAGGAGTAATCGTTGAGGGTCACCGTGACCGGTCGCCCCACCCACCAGCCCTCGGCTCCGGCGGATGGAGAGCCGAGCCCGACGCCGAGCCACTGCTGCGCTCTCAGGTTCCACGTGCTCGCCCCGCTCGGGCCGTCCCGGTGCGCGCACAGCAGGCGGAGCCTGCTCATGGCATCGATGGCCTGCGCTCCGTCTCCCTTGGCCGCTGCCTCGAGCAGCGGACGCCCAGCAGTTTCCACTGCGTCGCGCACGGGCGCAAGGGCGGCGTCCGGGGCAGCAGTGGCGTCGATGGGCAACCAAGCCACTCCCTGTTCGGGCGCCCGCGTACTGACGGCAACCCTGTCCCCCAAGATGGCGAGGGCGGTGCGTGGGTCACCCGCGCGTACCGCCTCGGCGAGCGTAGCCAGTTCACCTTGGAAGCGATGGTTGGCGCGCAAGACCGTAATCGACCCGCTGATCCCGGGCGCCGGGGCAGCCGTCGCGACAAGTTCGCTGGCAGCCGGGCCCACGATGTCGCCCAGGACGTTGCCCGCCTCCACTGAGGCCAACTGCTCCTGGTCCCCCAAGAGGACAAGTCGGGCGTCGTCGCGCACCGCCTCGAGGAGGCGTGCCATCAACGACAGTGACATCATCGACGTTTCGTCGACCACGACCACCTCATGGGGAAGTTGGTTGCGCCGGTCGTGACGGAAGCGAGTAGCACTGGCCGGGTGCCGGCCCAGTAGACGGTGCACCGTTGATGCCCGCAGAGCGTAGAGCTCACGCTTTACCTCTTCGCTTACGGCCAGACGCGCTGCTTCAGCGTGGACGGACTCTTCCATGCGTGCTGCCGCTTTGCCGGTCGGCGCGCCCAAGGCAACCAAGGGGGCGGGCTTCCCGGAAGCGCCCGCCTGCTCCGCGAGCAAAGCGAGCAGCCGGGCAACAGTCGAAGTCTTGCCCGTCCCAGGGCCGCCGGCGATGACGCTGAAGTGCCGGCGCACGGACGTGACTGCGGCGCGACCCTGGCGGCCGTCATGGTCGCCCTGGAAAAGCCTCCGCACTCCCTCGGCCAGGAGCGGCTCGTCCACTTCGAAAAGCGGCGCGCCCATGCGGGAGGCGAGGCCCGTGGCCACGAGGTCTTCATCGCGCCAGTAACGGTCGAGGTAAAGGGCACTGCCGACGAGGCGGAGCGGCAGGTCGTCGTCCGCCGCTGCCGCCCGGGCGACCAAAGGGCTCGCGGAGAGACGCTCCAGCCAGGTGGCCAGGTCCGGCCATGGCAAACCCACGAGCTGGGTGTCATCACCGGCCTCGACCGTGGCCGTAGCCGAGACTGTGGCCAAGTCGACCAGTACATGGCCCTTGCGCGGCGCCCGCACGGCGAGCGCAGCCGCCAAAGCCACGAGCTCGTCCGGGTCACCACCCAAGCGGCCGAGCGTCATGGCGACATGGACGTCTGCCGGGGCCAACAGGCCGGCACGGTTGAAGCACCCCAGCAACGACCCGGGGCCTAACCCCGCGACGAGCTCGGTGCCCAAGGCGTCGGGAGCGTTGAAGTGGTCCGGGATCACGGGTGTGCCAGGGTGGGAGCATGCTGCCCGGGAGCGGGCGGCCCGGGAGCAGGCTGCCCAGCAGCGGGCGGCCCAGCCGCCGGCGGCCCAGGAGCGGGCGGCTGGTCCCCGTCGAACATGTCAGACAGCTCCGTAACCAGCGCGACCGGCGGCCGCCACGAGAACACGCCCGTGGGCTCCTCGGCTGCGAGCGAACCGTGGCCGTCCGGGCCCGAGCCGTCTTCGTCGCTGGCCGGTCGCATGCCGCGCAGGAACAAGTAGACCACTCCGCCGAGGTGGGTGCCGGGGCTGTAACCCGGCAAGCGGTAGCGCAGGTACCGGTGCAGGGCGACGAGGTAGAGGAGCGCTTGGAGCGGGTAGTGGGCGCGCCGCATGGCGCGGGTGAGCGCCTCGGACCGGTAAAGCTCGTCAGTGAGCTCTTCGCCGGGACCGGCCAGCCAATTGGTCTTGTAGTCCACTACCAAGTAGCGCTCCTGCCCGTCGTGGCTCCACCTGAGCACAGCGTCCAAGCTGCCTGTCAGGTAGCCACGCAGCTCGGTGACCAGGTCGGGGCTGTCGAGCTCGGCGCCGTACCCATAGATCGGGTCAGCCGGAGTTAAGTGGCGAGCAAGCAAGTCAGCGATGTCCGTCAAGCTCACCGCTCCTCGAGCCCCTTCGCCGCCCAGCAGCGGAAGTTCGAAGGTCAGTTCGGCCAGCCGATGGCGCTTCGGGAAGTCACGCAGTGCCGCCCCGGGCGCCAACCTGCCGAGCGGCGCCTCAACTGCGGCCCGCAACGCGACTACGAGCGCATTGGTACCTATGGCCGGGCCACCATATCCGGCTAGCTGGGAGGTGACCGCCTCCAGGAGCGCGGCGTGCAAGTCGGTGGCGGCGAAGTCCACAGCTTCCAAGACGGCGTGGACGAGCGTGCCCACCTCGGCCCCGGCGGGCACGGTGGCCCAGGCCGAGAGGGTGCCTCGGCGTGCGCTAGCGGTGGCGCCCTGGCCGGCGCCCGCGCTCGCCGGTTGCCTGCCATACGCGGCCGCCGGGATCTGCGTACCTTCCCCAGCCGCCGTGAGCTGCCTGCCCGCTTCGATGGACCGGTCGCCGCCCAAGGTGCCGCTCCCCAGGTCTGGACCGGCTGTGGCGCGGACCGGCTCATCAGTCGTGCCTCCCCGCTCGGGTTCACTCGACACCACCTCAAGCGCCCCGGGCTCGACACTCGGCCGAGCGGCATGCGATGCCGCGGTGATGCTCGTGTAAGAGCTGCGACGCCAACCCTGGTCGAGCTCCCGGGCGAACTTCGCCGCCCGCAGTGCACCGGTTGGGAACTCCCCCGCCGCCGGCAGGCACCGCTGCCGGGGACCTCCACAGCGTTCCACGCTTATCAATCCCGGTGCGCCGCTCGCCAGCCGCCCCAACTGGGCTTCCACTTCGGCGTCCCTAGGCTCCTGGGCTCGACCGCTCGACTGAACGTCGCCCAACGGCCCGCGCGCCAGCAGTAGGCGCCCCAGAGCCGAATGCTGGCAGTCCTTTACCCCGGCCCACCACAAAACGGCCTGGTGGCGCGCCCTCGTCAAGGCCACGTACAAAAGGCGCAGGTCCTCGGCTCGCCGCTCGGCCTGAGCGGCCCGGTAGTGGCCGGAGTAGACCGGGTCCGCGACGGGCGCGCCCACATCCAACTTGCGCCGCTCCTCTTTGTCGTGGAAGACGACCGGCTCGCCGGCCTGGTCCCGCCAGCCAACATCCCACAGGTATGGGCAGTACACGACCGGGAACTCGAGGCCTTTGGAGCGGTGCACAGTCAGTACTTGGACCGCGGCCGCGTCAGAGTCGAGCCGCCGGCTGCGCAGCTCGACTTCAGGCCCGTCAGCACGTGCCTCGTCTATGCGCCGGCACAGCCAGGTGCGCAAAGCGGCCAGGCCGAGCTGGCTACGCCTTGCCTCTGCGTGCAAAAGCTCGGCCACGTGCCCAAGGTCGGTGAGCCGGCGCTCACCGTCGCTCAAGGACAAGAGCCGCCCCGGCAGCTGGCCTGTGGCGCTGATATGGGCGTAAAGGCTGGCTACCCCGGCCTGGCGGACCAGCCGCGACCAGTCGTGCAAGCGGCCGTGGAGCTCGCCCCAGCCCCTCTCGTCGGCACCGGCCAGCTCCAGGGCGCTCATCCCAACAAACGGCGTGAGCGCCACATCGGCTGCGAGAGACCGAGCAGCGGGGTGTTCCAGGGCCGCGAGCAGGCTGAGCCACTGGCGCGCCGCGGGCGTGGCCAGGACGCTTTCGGCGCCTGCCACCACCACAGGCACGCCGGCGCCGCGCAGGGCGGACTGCACGATCACAGCTTGGCGATTGGTGCGGACGAGGACGCCGATGTCCCCGGCGGCGACGGGCCGCGGCAACGCCGGCTGGTCGCCCTCGGCATTGCGGCCGACCAGGGTGGCACCTGAGCTCAGTAGTTCGACCGCCTCGGCCACCAGGTCGTCGGCGATGAACCGGACGGCGGCGTCCTTCTGCAGCAGTCCTCGCGTTGTTCGCATCACGCCGCCGCCGGCCAGCACCAGCCGAGCTCTCAGCGGCGCTGGGCTGGGAGCCCCGACGAGGCCGGGAGCGCGATGGGACGGGGTGGCTTGGGCGCGGCGGTAGACGATCTCGGGATGGCCAAGGTGTGCCGGATAAAAAAGGGCGTCGTAAGCAGCTAGGAGCGGCGCGTCCGAGCGCCAGTTCTGGTCCAAGGTGGATGACGGGCCTGCCGAACGAGCCGCCTGGAGGTATGCGTAGACGTCTGCGCCTCGGAACGAGTACACGGCCTGCTTAGGATCCCCGATCAGGACCAGCCTTGTGGTGCCGTCCGCGAATGCCCGGCGCACCACCTCCCACTGCAGGTTGTCCGTGTCCTGGAACTCGTCGACCAGCACGACCTGGTAGCGCTGGCGCAAGCGGTTGCAGGCTTCGGGCCCGCGCGCGGGGTCGCTCAGGGCACCCGCGAGCTTCACCAAAAGGTCGTCGTAAGTCAGGAGGTTGCCCTCCAGTAGCCGCCGCTGGACCTCCAGGCGCACTGCACCAGCCAGCCGCCTCCGCAGGCCGGTGACCGACCCGTCACTGGGCTCGGGAGGGGGATCGAGCGGGGTGCCAGGGTTGGCAACCGCCTTGAGACCGGCTTGCACGGCGACGCGCCGGCGAAAAGGGACAGCACCGGAGCGCAGCACATGTCGCACGAGCAGGTCGTCCACGGCCTCTTCCACCAGGTCAGTGGTGTCTTCCAGCAACGCCGGGTTGTCAGCTACCTCCCCCCAGACTCCCAGAGCCGAGAGCGCAGCGTGGCAAAACCCGTGCGTCGTGGTGATGGTGGCGGCGTCGAAGCTGGCCAGGGCCGCCACGAGCCGTGCATGACGAGACGAGACCTCTGCGGGTGGCCCCGCGCTCAAAAGCTCTAGGACGGCATCCCCGGGCGGGGTGGGCTCGCCCTGCTCGGTCACTCTCGCCAGGCCGGCCTCGGCCGAGACCAAGCGGGCGCGCACCCGGTCCCGCAACTCCCCGGTGGCCAAGCGGGTGAACGTAACGACGAGGACGGAGCTGAGCGGGGCTACCCCCTCGGCGACCATCCTGGCCACGAGCGCGGCGATGGTAAAGGTCTTCCCGGTGCCCGCGCTGGCCTCGAGCACCGTCACCCCGGGACCGGGGAGCGGGCCGGTCAAGTCAAAGTGAGAGGGCTCCTCCATGCGCGGGGCTCCGGTACCTCGGGCGTCTCGCACGCTCACCGCTCCCTCCTCCGCTCGGCCACCAGCACCGGCGCCCACAGCTTGGTCGCCAGCCGACCCAGGCGAGAGCTTTCGCCCATGGGCCAACCCCGGCCGCTTTCGTCCGGGGCTGGGGCTTCTGCCATGAGGCGGCTGAAGGGGCAGCCGCGCCCGAGGACAACGGCATGCTCAGGCTCCGCGTCCTCGCCGGGGAACTCTTCGTAGGTCGATGACCAGCGCTCCCGAGCCGCATCGGCCGGGCTGGCCCCCTCTCGAGCCGCGGCCGCCCACGCCGCCGACGTCGCGCAGTAAATCGGCAGGGGCTCGCACATGCCACGCCGGTAGAGGTCGACAAGCACTTCGAGCGCCTCCAGGGCAAGCCGCCGGGCATCTTCGGGGACGCCGGCGAGAGGCTCCAGTGTCACCACGCACGTGCGGGGCCGGCTACCCGAGCTACCCTCTGCCTGCCCGATGGTCGTGGCACTGGGCAACAGGTGCGGGTGGGCGGCGCTCACAGCCAGGAACTGGGCCCAGGCGCGGAGCCGGTGCTTGGGCCGCAGCTTGGAGTAGGTGCAACGGAGCAACAAACTCTCGCGCATTCCGGCGACGGTGCCAACCAGCCGCGTGCCGCCCGAAAGCGCCACGTCCACCTCCAACGGCGTCGGGGCCAAGAGATTGCAAGGCAACTTGGCCACCTCGCCGATCAGGGCTTCGACAACACCTTCGACCTCGGCCAAGGCCGCGTCGCCGAGCGGGCCCGGGGGCAGGAAACCGCGACCTCTCTCGGCCGCGCACGCCCGGTCAAGGTCGGCGCCCTCCAACCGGGCTTCGAGCAAACGGTCGCCCAACGCCCAGCGCTCGAGGGCGGACAGCTCAACGGGGAGGGCGTCCAGCAGTTGCTCCGGGAGGTCGGTGGCGTAGAGGCCGAGGCGTTCGCGTAAGAATGCTCTGACGGGGTGCTCGAGGAACCGGATGAGCGCACTGAGTTGCACGACGGCGCCCTCGACCGGGGGCAAGCGGCGGCTCAGGAAAGGCGGCGGCGAACCTCGGAGCCCGCTAAGGGCGGTCGCTCCACCGAGTTGCACCTCGTCGAAGCCCCACGGCTGAGCTCCTGTCAGCGCGCCTGGCCTGAAGTTGGCCGGGTCGAACGCCTGGAGCGGGTGCCGTATGACCACGGCGTCGCGCGCCAGTCGCCCGGGGCCTGCCACGCGGACGGTCCGGTCGATGACGTCGAGCAGCTCGGCCACCGGCACGGCGGGCGGGCGGAGCTGGTTTAGGTGCTGGTCACGGCCCTCGTAGGTGATCACCAGATGCTGCGTCGCGGCCAGCAGCGCGTCGAGGAGGAGTTGGCGGTCTTCGGACGCCGTGTCCGGGTCGCCCACCTGCTGGTCGGCGAGGAGAAGGTCGTCACCTCCACCTGCAGAAGGCCGCGGAAAGTGACCGTCGTCCAGCCCGAGCAGGCAGACGACTCGATGAGGCACCGAGCGCATAGGCACCAGGGTGCAAATTGTCATGTCCCCGGTGCGGAAGTTGGCCCTGGTGGGCCGCCCGCGGAGCTGGTCCGCCAGCATCGCGCGGGCCTCGTCCAGGTCAAGCCGTGCTGAGCACAGGCCATCGCCCGCAGCGGGACCTGCCGCCGCGCTGATGGCGCGCGCCAGTTCATCCGCCTGCCACGCCTCGTCAGGGCCAGGAGCGGCGAGGCTGTTAGTAGCGCGAACCAGGGCTTGTGCCCAGCGCTGCGGCCGGTGCGGCCCGCTCAGCTCGTCGAGGGCGCGGCCGAGCCGGTCGCCCAGCTCGGCCACCCTCCCCGCCAGCTCGATGTCCCCGCTCGCCACGTCGCCAAAGGGCAAGGCCCCGCCAAAGAGCCGCTGGCCGTCCTCAGCCATGGCCACCCCGAGCAGCAGGCGGTCCAAGCCCGCGCGGAGCGTACCGTCGGCCAAATTGCCCAGCTTCCACCGAGCGCGGTGGGCGCTGTCCAAGCCCCATCGGGTGGCTGTGCCGGCCAGCCAGCGCTCGAGTTGGGACAGCCCGTCCTCGGTGAAGCCGAAGCGCCGCGCGACCGGCGGGCGGGACGCGAAATCGAGCACTTGCGGGGCGGTTACCCGGCTGGCGGCCAGCTCCAGCAAGTGTGCCGCCGCCCCCAGCATGGGGTTGGTCTGGCGCAAGGAGCGGTCCGCCAGCCGTGCCCTGAGCGGCGGCACACCGGCGAGGGCGGCAACGTTGAAGCTTGCCTGCACCAGGGGTGCGAACAGCTCGATGTCAGGGCACATAACGATGACGTCGCGCGGCTGCAGGGACGGGTCGGCCTGAAGAATGTGGAGCACAGCGTCGCGGGCGACCTCGACCTGGCGCGCCCGCCCATGGCAGGCATGTACCTGCAGGCTGTTGTCGCCAGTGCTCAGCAATGGCCGGCCATCGGGCGCGCCGGCGTGGGGTGGCCCGGGCGGGCGCCGGTCGGCGCGGATGTCTGCTTGCAGCATGCCGAGAAGTGTGGAGGTGTCCTCGGGCACCCGCCGCTCCTCGCCCTCGGGGACATCCTCTCCCGCCAGGACAAGCTGCAACTCCCGCGCGTCCCGGCTCCATGAACGCAGCAGCGGGTTGGTGGCGAGCACGGCTGTGGCATCGGCGACGCGGGGCAAAGCCGGCACCGGACGGGTGGTCGCCGAGGCAACCTTTTGCCAGAGGGCGGGCGAAGGGTGGAGCAGGAACAGGTGCACGTCCCGATGAACGGCCACCGCCTGGAGGATGCGCAGGTGGCTGCGAGCCAACCGGGTCAGGCCGAACACCGACACTCTCTCGGGCAGTGCCAAGCTCTCTGGCCGCGCCGCGACGAGTGCTGGGGCCATCTGTAGGCGCTCGGCCGGGCTCGGGCCACCCAGGCGATCGCGGAGCAAACGCCACAGCTCCGCCTGCCAAACTGTGTCGGCGCTGCACTCCGGCCCACCCCCGGCGCCCTGCTCCCACTCGAGCAGCATCTCGGGCCTGTAGACGACATAGCGTTCATACAGTCGGGCCAGGCGCTGCACCGTGGCGAAGCGCCGGGGCTGCCCATCAGGACCACAGGCGCCGGCACAGGCTCGCAAATGCCGGGCGAGAGGCCAGAGACGCTCGTCCTCGAGATGGTCGTCGACCAGCTCGAGCAGGTCCCAGAGGTAGCGCTCGGGACGCCAGGGGTCTTCTGCCGTCACGGTGGGGGCGCAGACTGCGCCAGTGACGGCTGCGACCAGGCGCCCCGGGAACGGGAAGTCGATACTGGTGCACACCCCGTCGCGCTGCCCAGGCCGCGCCCCGAGGCTCAGCGCCAAGCACTGCGCGAGCCAGCGCTCCACGCCCATGGTCGGCACGGCGACCACCTCGCGCGCCATGACGTCGGCCAGAGGGACCTGGAGCACGTCGGCCAAGGCGTCGACCAAACGGTCAGAGCGCGACGAGCGATGGGTATACAGCACTGAACTCAGGTTACGAGCAGAGTGTGACGGCTACGCCCGGCCCGAGGGCCTTGACCTTGAGGCTGGTTGAGGTTGTTGGCTGTTGGTGTGGACGATCTTTTGACTATCGGGGTGCTCGCGCAGCGCTGCGGCCTGTCGCGCAGCGCCTTGCGCTTTTATGACGAGTGCGGCTTGCTGCCGCCCGCGGCCGTCGACGGTTCGACTGGCTACCGTTACTACGCCTCCTCCCAGGTCGGTGACGCAATCCTCGTCAAACGGCTGCGGGCAGCTGAAATGCCGGTGAGCGAGCTGAGGCAGTTCCTGGCTGCCGGGGAAGGAGAACGCCGAGAGATGCTCCAGGCGCACGCCGACAGGCTCGAGGAGCGCGCCGGGGCACTGCGGCGCGCGATCGGAGAAGTGCTCGGCGAGCTCGACCGGCCTGGCCCTGACGAGCGGCCGCTCTCGTGCACGGTCGAGGGCCGTGCCCTCAGCTCCGGGCTCAGCCAGGTCATGTTCGCGGCTGCTCGGGGCGAGCACCGGCCGGAGTTGTCAGGGATATGGCTCGAAGTCCGCGATTGTTCTTTGCGCCTCGTCGCCACCGATAGCTACCGGCTCGCCATCCGGGACCTGGTGTTGGAGGGCGTCACCGAAGCCGTCGGGATGTCCGGGTTCGTTCCCCTGGGGACGGCCGGGGAACTAGTGACAAACTTGAGCGGGGCCGGCGACGTGACGCTGTACCAGTACCCAAGCGGCGAGATGGAAGTGGTGGTGGGCGATATCCGGTACCCGCTCGGGACCAAGCACGCCACCAGCTTCCCCGACTACCGGTCCGTGCTGGCCGGCAACCCGGCCGGCAGCAAGGCGATCGTTGCTGCGCGAGAACTGTCGGGCGCGCTGCTGGCTTCGGCGGATGAGACCGCCAGCATCGACTTCGGGACGGACGCCGTCGTCGTCCGTTCCGGTGGGCACCAAACTGCGCTAGAAGCTTCCTGGGACGGCCCGCCGCTGTCTGTACTGCTCAACCCCGACTTCGTGAGCGAGGCCCTGGCCCAAATGGTCGGCGCTGATGTGATAATCGAGGCGAGCGAGCCCCTCCAGCCGGTGACATTGCGCTCGGCCGACACCGGCACCCTGACCGTCCTCACAATGCCTATCCGGCCCCGCTCCTGAGCGCTCCCCGGCGGCTCTCGGGCACCCGGCAGAACTGCCAGCCCGCCTCGTCGCTCAGCAGCAACAAGGCGCACCGCATGATCGTCGCGTGCCCCCGCTCCAAACCGCCGCCCAGCCTGGGCCGGGGCGGCCTGGGCCGGGGCGGCCCGGCGCGCCGACCAGCGGGTTGCGCGAGCACGGCCGACCACGCAGCTCCCCTGGTTTTCTGGTCGCGAACCAGCTCCCCTGGTTTTCTGGTCGCGAACCAGCTCCTTGGGTTTCTCGTCGCGGACCAGCTCCTTGGGTTTCTCGTCGCGGACCAGCTCTCCTGGTTTTCTGGGCGCGAACCATGTAATTGGTCGCGAACTTGGCCGCCTGAGCAACGCCAGCGCGACCGGAAAGCGTATTGCACCCAGAATGACAATCGACCCCGCCAAGCGGGCGAAAAATGAGACAAACCTTCTGCCAAGCTTGCGAAGACGGCGACGTCTGTAGCGGGGTGGACCGGCACGGGCTCGCACAGCCTTTGGCCAACAAGCGGTCCGTGCCTAGCCGCCTTCCACCTGGCCGCCTTCCACCTGGAAGCGCCTGGCCGTGCAGGCACAATAGCCGTTAATCCGGGGGCGTCGCCTCCGGCGGCTTGGTCCACACCAGGCTGTAGCGCCACAGCAAGTGGCGACGGTAGCGGGCGCCGGGCAGAACTCGTTCGGCAACGCTGCGCATGCCGCGATATGTCTCGGGAGGTGGCCACACGGTCGGTGATGGCTGCTGCCAGAGGCCCTTGCGGGACCGGTGCAAACGGTGGGCGATGGCGGCGGCGACTTCGATTGGGATATCGGCTGGCAGGCTTGAGCGTGCCAGGCCGATAACGGCCAACACGCCCCCCGGAGCCAGCAGGTCTCTAAAGCGGGCCAAGGCGAGGGGCGCGTCCATGTGGTGCAAAGAGGCCACCACCGTGACCATGTCGAACGAGCCAGGCTCCAACGGGTACGAGAGCACGTCGCCCACCAGGTACTCGATGTCGCCCGCGGAGGGGTGTGACCGGGCCAGGGCGATGCTCTCGACGTGGAGGTCGATGCCGGTGACGTCGGGGACGACCACCCGGAGCCGCCGCGTCAGGGTGCCTTCACCGCAGCCGACATCCAGAGCTCGCGTGCAGCCAGCGGGCACGGCGCCCACGATGAGAGGGTGGTAGTGGAGGTTGTGGTTCCAGCGTCGTTCGTCAGGCACCAGTCGTTCGTCAGGTACCAGCGGGGTCACTGACGGTGCTAGTCGAGCAGTGCGGCGAGCTTCTTCGGCGCGAGCCTCCGGTAGCTCTCGGTCACGAGCTCACGGATCTCGCCCCAGTCGGTATTGCCAGTGAGCCGCACCCCGATGCGGCCAGGGCCGGCTCGCGGGACGAAGAACGGGTGGCCTATGGACAGCAGGGCGTCGCGCTCGCCTGGGTCGGCACGCAACACGAGCAGCGGGACGGGCCCGCCGGTCCGGCCCTCAACTGCCACGAGCAAGCAGAACGACCTCCGGCGGATCTCGAACGAGTAGGCCGTCGATCTCGACCTGGTCAGTGGGGCGTCTACCCGCACCGTCACCTCGGGTAACGCCAAACATAGCGTCCTGACCCGCTCGGTGATACCTCCCGGGACCTCAATGGGCGAGCTTGCGCGAGCCTCCTTGGCGTTGCTGCTCACGCCGAACATTCTGCATTGGTCTCGACCGCGCGTCGAGGGGTTTAGCTCTGTTCGGTGCGCCGTGCCACCACGGGCGACAGAGCTAGTCCGAGGCGCTGCCTCGGGCGATGGCGGCCGCCGGGCGCCCGAGGCGTCCGTGTCGCTACCGTCGTCAAGGCCATCTGTGCCACACCGTCGTCAAGGCCGTCTGTGTCGCTCCATATCAGGGCGTCCGGGTCGATGTCGCCGCACAGGGCACCTTCCCTACGACTAGGCGGAGCCCACTGAGGCCGCCTAGCGGAAGCCTGGCTCCGGAGCGAGAACCAGGGAAAGGAACCACCGCACCCTGGGCAAAGGTGGCAAGGTCGTGACCGTCCCGCTGGCACCGCGCACAGCGCGGGCCATCGACCTGGCCATCGACGAGAGGAGCGAAGGCCCGTTGTTCCTCGGCCCCAACGGGGAGCGCCTCGACCGCCATGGCGCGGCACGCATCGTGCGCCGCGTCACCCGCCGGGCCGGCATTACCAAGCCAGTCGGGCCGCACACCTTAAGGCATGCCTTCATCACGGCTGCGCTCGACGCCGGGGTGCCGCTGCGGGACGTGCAGGAGGCTGCTTCGCACGCTGACCCCAGGACCACCATGCGCTACGACCGGGCCCGGGTGGTCGCTCGACTGCCACGCCACCTACGTGGTGGCCGCCTGGCTGCGGCGGCCCGCTGACGTGGGTCTCGGGGTGGTGTGATGGTACTATGCCACCGTGACGAAGAACTTCACGGTCCGGCTGCCTGACGAAGAGGCAACCAACGTCGAGGCCCTGGCCCGGGCCGAGGGGCTGAGCTTGAACGAGACGGTGCGCCGGGCGCTGGTCGAAGCGGTCGAGGCCCGGCGCGCCGACCCCGGCTTCAAGGC
>DATJST010000266.1:0-4705 GCA_035503975.1 Acidimicrobiales bacterium
TTGCGGCTGCAAGCTCCAGGGCTCCTTCCGCCCCTCTCGCTCGGGTGCCCCCGGCCGGGTCCTGTATCGTTGCGAGGTTAAGCGAAGCCGGGCATTGCCTCCCGAACTGGCCGACCACCCGCCCACTCTGTACGTGAACGAAGCCGCGATCGTCGCCCGGCTCGACCCGTGGATCGAATCTTTTGCTGACGGGAGCTGGCTAACTGAGAGCCAGTTGGGGGACCCGGCTGCGGCGGCACGGCGAGCGGGCATGCTTGCTCAGCTTCGTGACCTCGACCACAAGATCGCCAACCTCGTTGCCGCCATCGAGTCTGGTCGCGACCCTAGCGTGCTCCTGGATCAGCTTGCCCGTCGCAACGCTGAGCGGGAAGCGCTGAAGACCCGGCTGGCTGTTGGTGCTGGAGCCTCATTGCTGACGACAGATCAGGTAGATGTTCTTTTGCGAACGCTTGGTGGGATTGGCCAGGTGCTCCGCGAGGCCACCCCCCGAGAGCGGGCTGACGCGTACGCCGCCTTGGGGGTCCGAATGGTCTACGACGACCGGGTCCATCAGGTCCATGTAACTGCGGATTTAGCGCGTGTCGCTGCGGGTGTCGGAGGGGGGACTTGAACAGTTACTCCACGGCATCCGGAGGGGTCATATTCGGTCCAGTACTGTGGCTGCCTGCCGCTTGACTACTCCCTTGCCGCGAAGTCAACCGGCCCGTGCGCCAGCAAGCGCGACCGACCGGCGACCCGCCGCTTAGAAGATGTCGGCACTGCGTCTACCTGGGTTTGCCGAGGTTATGAGGACCGACCTGACCGGGGATGTTCTACGCGACGCGAACCGAGCTGACCACTATGACTTGCTACGTCCGCCACTGCGTCGGCGCCTTTCGTCAGTCTCATGAAAAGTTTGTGTATCGTGCTCGTTTGGCCGTACAATGGACGTACAGGGCGCCCCAGGAGGTAAGAAGTTGGAGACGACGTCACGCCGGCGGAGCCGGCGTTTGGAGTTGCGCACAACCGCAGAAGAACGAGACATCATCGACCGCGCCGTCGCCGCTACCGGGACCGACCTGACCGACTTCGTCGTCACCCATGCTTACGACGCCGCTCGGCGCGTGCTGGCTGACCGTGACAGTTTCGAGCTCGGCCCCGAAGCCCTAAAGGCGTGGGAGGCCGTCAACGCCCGGCCCGCCCGAGAGCTACCGGGGCTGCGCCGTCTGATGGAGCGCCCCTCGCCGTTCGAGGGATGACCAAGGCCTACCTTCCGCCCGAGCTGCTCGCTGACCGCCATGACCTGACCGGTTTTCGCTCCCGCTCATCGGAACAGACGGACTGGCTCCGCCGCTACGCCCGTCAGTCAGCAGGAGCGGGGACGACCCGGGTCTTCGTCGTGACCGAGGAGGGCAGCGACCGGGTTGTCGCATACTACGCCTGGTGCATGGCCCAGGTCCGGGCCGAGGCGGCCCCGGCCCGGCTGGTCAAGGGGGCAGGCCGCTACCCCCAGCCGGTCGCGCTGCTCGCCCGTCTCGGCGTCGATATCGACCATGAGGGCCGTGGGCTCGGGGCCGGCCTGCTCCAAGATGTCTTCGCTCGACTTGTTGAACTGTCCGACGACATCGGGTGCCGGGGGCTCCTGGTCCACGCAGAGACCGAGCAAGCTCGCGGCTTCTACCTGCACCTGGTGCCCGAGTTCCAGGCCAGCCCTACTGACGACCTGCACCTGGTGCTGCTCATGAAGGACATCCGCCGGACACTTCGCCGCTGACCCGCTGGGGGCCCGAGCGGCGGTGTTCAGACGTGCGCTCCACTTCTCTTCGACGCCGCCATAACGCGAGACCAGTAACGCCCCCACCCAGGCCGCCAGCGAACAACCCGATGATAGCCAGGCTCACCACTTCGGGTACGCCCGTGGCCGTTCCGGAGGCCGTTTCACTCTCGATTCAGGACCGGGCCCGCCCACCAGCACCGCGGCCCGCGCGTATCCACCGCGTCAAGGGCCGACTTCGTCGGGCAATACCCGAAGGCGTGGACGTGGAACTGAGGGTCTGCCCTCTCCCCCAGGTAAATGGCGACTACCGCTGGGCAACGCCTCGTGGGTCACTGCGGGGTTCCCCTAGTCACTGAGTATCTCGGGCCGAGGAGGTCGTCTCCGAAAGCCGGACCAGTGGCGTCCCGCAGGCGCACATGTAGGTCTTGTCTTCCGCAACTCCCGGGCAGTCGCACTCGTCAACGATGACCACTCGGCAGTGGCACTCCTCGTGGGTGCACGTCATGATCGTCCCAGCTTGATATCTGCTCATCACGCCTGCTTTCCGACTTGCGGCGACATGCACGAAGCCGTTGTGCAATCTCTATGTGACCCGAGTCACTCAGCCCGCGGCCAGGGCCGAGACCACACATACTACGCCGTGTAGTAGCGGACCGTGCCCTATCGGACGCTGGCTTAAGACGCCACACGGAGGTCGGCTGTTCTCGACAAACCATGCGCCTTCAGATTTGCCGGTGGTCCACCCCACTTCGAGGTGGCGGGTGGTAAAGCGCTACGCCCTCGCGGTGTGCTGCGTGCTCAACAGAGGGCCTACAACCCTGCGTGCCCGGGGTACCCCCGCTTGGGCGTCGCGCACCGAACGCTCCGAGGGCAGTGCTTTCCTTGTCCCAGCCACGGGGAAGGAGGATTTTGAAGAGGTCTGCGGGCGGCCCCGCGTGGCCGTGAGCACCTCGGGGTGACACGTGCGTCCGATTCAAGTTAGCTTCATCCGCGCCCCCGAGGCCTCCGGGGGCGACGATCCGGCCGAACTTGACCGTGGGGACCAGCCTCGTCTGACGATGGGCGAGCCGATGGCCCCCAGGACTACGCTCCGTAGATGTAGGTAAGGCCCCCGCGCTACGAGAGACTGAAACGATGAGCTCATCAAACGATCGAGCCCTGCTTGTTGTGGTGCGGCCAAACCATGGTCGGTCCGTCGAGCTTGTCCTTCAGCCTGTCGAAGGCCGGGGCCGCCAGTGTCATCCTGCTTCCGGTGGTGTCAGCTCAGATGATCGTTTTTTCCCTATACCCCGTCGTTTTGTTAGACCGACGTCCCCGCCGCCAAGCAACTCGATATGTTGACGGGCCGGGCGGCGCGCTCCAAGCCTGAGGGCCAAGACGAGGTTCAGCTCGTCACGGCCGAGCTAGAGCTGGGCGGGATGCATTGCAACGCCTGCGCGACGCGGATCGAGCGGGCTTTAAGTCGGGCCCCGTCGGTAGCAAGCGCATCTGTCAACCTGGCTACGGCCCGAGCGTTCGTGGCTTACGACCCGTCAAATGCTGGCGTCGCAGAACTCTGTGATGTGGTCGCCCGAACCGGGTATACGGCCGCACCTGTCGTCGAGGATGCCGGCGGGCCGCAGAGGCATCGTGGTGACCACTGGGGCTGGCGCGCCGCCGTGTCCTGGCCACTGGCGCTGACAGCGCTACTGGTCTCGCTGCTCGCTCCACAGACCGCGGCCACAGGCTGGACGATCCTGGCCCTCGCCGTGATCGTCGAGCTAGCAGGAGGCTGGCCTTTCCTGCGGGACTCTGTCCGTTTGGCCCGCCACGGTGGCGTCAGCATGGACACGCTGGTCACCCTGGGGACCTTATCGGCCATTTTGGTCGAGGCCGTCGAGGTTATCGTCGTCGGAGGCCGGCACATCCATATCGGCAGCTCGACGGGGGCATTCGCCACCCGCCTCCACTATGCGATGGCACCGCTGATCGTCGCCGTGGTGGCCAGCGGTAGGGCGGCCGAGGCCCTGGCCCGGCGGCGGGCGGCCGAGGCGATGCACTCGTTGCTTGCCTTACGCCCCCCGACGGCGCGCCTGGTGGCCGGGGTCGATGATGAAGAGGGCCGGCTGGTGGCCCCAGAGAGCGTGCCCGTGGGCGCCCTGGTGCGAGTGCGGCCCAACGAGGCCATCCCGCTCGATGGTTCCGTCGTTCGGGGATGGTCGGCCGTCGATGAGTCGATGCTGACGGGCGAGCCCTTCCCGGTCGAGCACGGCCCCGGCAGCAACGTCACCGGAGGTACGCGAAACGGCGGGACCGCGCTGGTGATAAGAGTGGAGGCCATCGCCGCAGAGTCGGTGTTGGCCCGGTTGCAGCGCCTGGTCGAGGACGCCCAGCGTGAGAAGGCACCCGTCCAGCGCCTCGCCGACCGGGTCAGTGCTGTGTTCGTGCCCGCGGTTTTGGCCATAGCTCTCGTAGCTTTTGTGGTGTGGTGGTTCGCCGCCAGTAACCACGACACCGCCGTGCTGGCGGCCCTGTCGGTCCTGCTCGTGGCGTGCCCGTGCGCCATGGGTCTGGCCGCCCCCATCGCCATGATGGTCGCCAGCGGACGGGCGGCCGCGCTCGGGATCTTCGTTCGCAACGGTGACGCAATGGAGCGCTTGGCGGGCGTGGGCTCGGTCGTGTTCGACAAGACCGGGACGCTCACAGAGGACTGCGCAAGCGTGACCGAGGTGGTCACGGTCAATGGGTTCGGCAGGACCGAGGTCCTGGACCTGGCGGCCGCGGTCGAAGCCGACAGCGAACACCCCATCGCCGCCGCCATCATCGCCTCCAGCAAGATGAGCCCGTCTCTGAGTCGCTTTCAGTCAGAGAACGCACAGGCGTTCCCAGGCGTGGGCGTCACCGGCATCGTCGATGGAGTGGCGGTGCAGGTGCGCCGGCCTGAGTTTTCGCGACTACCCGCGACACTGG
>DATJST010000267.1:0-35307 GCA_035503975.1 Acidimicrobiales bacterium
CTGTATGGCCTTTTATGTAGCCGAAATGGGAGACGACCTCCACTCGCGGCACCAGCTCGAACAAGATCTTCGGACGGCGCTGCAGCAGGACCAGTTCTTCTTGCTGTACCAGCCGATAGTCGACCTGGAGACCAGAGCCGTGGTGGCTGTCGAGGCGCTCCTGCGCTGGGACCGGCCCGGACGTGGCACTACCCTCCCAAGCGAGTTCATAGCCTCGCTTGAGGCGACCGGGATGATCCGCCCGGTCGGCGCTTGGGTGCTGCACGAGGCGTGCCAGCAAGCCACCACGTGGCAGCACGAGGGTGACCCGGTAAGGGTTTCCGTGAACATCTCAGCGCGCCAGCTCGATCAGGAAAGCGTAGTCGAAGACGTCGAGCGGGCGCTCCGGGTGAGCGGCCTCGACCCCGCTCTGCTCCTCCTGGAGCTCACCGAGTCAGCACTGATGGGCGACGAGCGCGATATCAGCCAACGGCTGCTGACGTTGAGGAAAACTGGCGTGCGCGTAGCCGTCGACGACTTCGGCACCGGGTACTCCTCGTTCGCCCACTTGCAACGGTTCCCGCTTGACGTCCTGAAGATCGATAGGTCGTTCGTAGCTTCGGTCAGTGCTTCAAGCGAAGCCGCCGCAGTTGTTCGCACCCTTGTCCACTTGGCCAAGGTCGTGGGTCTGAGGACCGTTGCCGAAGGGGTCGAAGACGACCTACAATTGAGGTTCCTCATAGCCGAGGATGTAGACAGCGCCCAGGGGTTTTTGTTCGCGCGGCCCCTCACCGCTGACGAACTGTCGTGCTACCTGCTCGCCAGCCGCTCGAAGGAGCCTCTGCCGGCATCCGCCGGCGGGTTGGGAGCCTAGCGGAGCGACCTGAGGGATCAAGCCGAACGTGGCGGGCGACAAATCGCGCGTCACAACGGGGTGCTTTGGTCGTTCGCCGTCCAGTGGCTCCACGCGCAGCAGCGCGGCCATCGGCAGCGGGCCTGGTCGTGTCGTGATGCGTGGGCTCGTTATTGGGGCCCGGCCGCTTTCCAAGTACCCTTCGCCCCTTGCTCGACGCCGACAAGCCCCGCACCCGTCGAGGTGCGCCGCGCCTTGGCCACCTTGGACAAAGCCGTCGCAGGTTACGCCGAGTACGCACTTCTCAGTGCTGCGGCATAACTACCCCAAAAAGCCGAGCCCTTACAATACTTCTCGCGACTTGTCACAAGTTCAAGACTTGGGACGACCAAGAAGGACTAGCATCGCGGCCTATTCTGCGATCTACGGCGTCATTTCCAACGGGAGGAAGTTCTCGACCTGTAGCGCGACCGAGGTCACGGCGAGCGGAACAGAGACTGTCTGCCCGGAGGGAGCGCGCTTATCGCCACAGGGCGGATCACGGCCACAATCGGAGCGCTGGGCGGTCAGAGCTCTGATGTGGCTTACTTTGCCTCAATTACGTGCAACAATGGCCGGCGGCCGTACAGCACCGCGTTCACCGCCCAACCCGGCCCCACTGGCGCTCCGCCGTCGGCTACCGTCCTGTGGGTGCAGCGGTGGGAGTGAGCCCCGTTTAGGGGTGCAGATGGACCGAAGCGGGCACTTCGCGAACCCCGTCATCGCCCGAACTGGATGATGGCCCGGCAAGCCGGAGGTCGGCACCTCCGAGCCAAGAATAGAGACCGGTAGGTTCGGGATGGCTTGCCGGTGCGGTCTCGCTTGGAGCGGCGCTCGCCACGAGTCGGTTTCCCGGGAGCGCTGGTCGAGGCACCCAGTGACGAGCACTCGGTTGTGCCCGGCGAGGGAGCGTGTAGGTGGTCGTGACCCAGCCCCGGCGCGTGGCGCCGCTGAGACCGCCGGCTGGGCGCAAGCCCAGGCGCAGCCAGGGTGATAGGACGTTGAGCGGACGCGCCGCGCCCCCCGGACTATGCCCGTCCAGTCACAGCAAAGCTTGCGTGCGATTTGCCAGGCGACAACGTCCCCGTGTTGGACAGCTCCCGAGACCGGGCCCACCCCCAGCCGCCCAGGCAGGTGCGCCGGCTCATGGTGCAGCTGCACGTCGCTGATCGCTCTCGGGGCCGTTTCGGAGTACAGCGCCATGCTCGGCACCGCTCTCAGGGTCGGCGTCACGCGGGTCGCGACAGGCTACCACCCTAGAGCACGAGCCCATGTGTCATGAAAGACACGGAGCCCTTCCTCGGTGGGTGCGACGACCGAGGCGCCGACGCCCACGAGCATCTCTTGCTCCTCATGCGGGGACCTGAGCCTTCGGTCGGACGAGAAGGCGCGCGGATGGCATGCCGATGATCGTGCCGGGTGGCGGTTCGGCGTGACCTGCGGTCTCCCAGCGATGTAATGTCCGTGTAACGCCGGCATGGCACGCTCTCGGTGAAGCCACAAATGGGTTGACCGAAGAGAGGACGGCTATGTCACTGACAACGACCAGGGGACATCGGACGCGCCGGTGGCGCCTGGCTACGGCGGTGGTCGCCTGCGTGGCCACGGTCACCGGGATGCTGGCTGCGCCGGTCTCTGCCGGCGCCCAGAGCTCGCCAGGGTACCCGGGCGTCAGCGAGCCGCCGGTCGTCGACTCCGCCGGCTGCCCCCTCGGGGGCCCCGCCGGCGTAGGTGCGCCCCAATTGCAAGTCCCGAAATCTCCGCCGGGGCAACACTGCCTGCCGCTCTCGTCTTGGTCCGACTATGAGACTCAGAAGGTCGACGGTGGTGGTTGCGAGGCCACGGAGTACGTGTTCGTTGAACTGCCGCCCGAGATAAACGCCTACGTGGTATGGGTGACCGGTGCTGGTATATCTGGCTGGTACCCTCAGTGGCTCACAGGGGGGACCATATACCCCGACGTGCTCAAAGGCTACGGCGACATGAGCTTTGGTCAGGTCCCCAAGGGCGAGGCGGGGTGGGCTGCCGGTGGCGGTGGAGGGGGCGGCGACTGTGCCGAGGGTACGACCAACCAAGGTCCCCTGGCCTGGGGCGTCAGCTACAAATGGGCCGTGGGCGGGACGATTACCGTCGCCAGCAACGGGTCGCCCGCAGAAGGCATGACCGTTGCCGCCAACTGCCCCAAAGGGGGGAGCGGGACCACCACCACCAACCCCAAGGGCTACTACGAGTTCCTCGTGAGCCAGGGACTTTGCACCATCACACCGCAACCCAAAAACGGTTTTAGGGCGACCCCTGAAAACAGGTCCATCCTCGTCGAGGAAAACATCACCAACGCAAACTTCACCGTCCCCTGTGCCGGGACCCTAACGGTAGATTGCGCGGAGATCGAGGGCGGCATACGAACCACCGATGGGAAGCCGGTCAGCGGTGTGACGGTAGACCTGACCGGGACGCAGAGCGCGACCACGACGACCAACGATGTCGGTCACTATTCCTTCCTCCTGCCCAAGGGGACGTACACGGTCACGCCGCAAATGCCGAGCAACCTAAGCGCCGTCGAGCAGGACACCGCGTACCAGTACCAACCTGAAGACTGCCCCGGTGGTTCATTGACCGGAGGCGCCTGTGGGTCCATGCCGCTGTCGTCCGACCAAGACCAGACCGTGAACTTCGAGTACGGCTGCGGCGTGCAAGGTGTCAAGGTCACCAAAGTCGAGCCGAAGGTGGCCGTTAACTTCGGGGTGATCCCCTACAGCACCGTTGAGCTGACCGGAAAGGGGTTCTGCTCGGACATGGAGGCCTTCTTCGGCAACCCGCTGGCAGAGACAGACAACCTGACCACGAGCATCTCCGACGGCGGGACGCAAGCGTCGGTGACCGTACCCCGCCTGGCCACGACGGGCACAGTCAGGGTCTGGTCTGCCGGCCACACAGGGACCCTCGACAACGTGGCGGCCGACTCGTTCCGCAACGTCTACGGCTTCAACTTCGGCAACACTGACCATTTGGACACTGACCTGACGCTCGCAGAATTTGAGCATGTCTTCACAAACGCCACTATCACGGAGTCCTACAATGCGTGCCCCCCGGGCAATTGCCCAGCCCATGCAACGGTACCGAACCAGGTGATCGTAAATGCCTATTACAACGAAGTGGGGCACTTAGACGGCGGACTTTGCTTCGGTATAGTGTTGGGAGCAGGCAGGATGGCCCCAGGGGGGGACCTGACCCCCCAGTCCCTCGATCCGGACGCTAATACTACCTACGACATCCCCCTTGACGACGGAGTCCTGGAGTACCTAGCTGACCTACAAGTGGCGCAGGACTCCGACCAGATGAAGACATTGCTCGCTGAGGCGAGGGCCACGGACGCAGCCAACTCGGACGGGGCGTTCTTGATGAACGAGATCAGGTATGACACCAGTGGCCCAAGCACAACAGGCAACTATGGGACCGGCGTCTTTATCGGCCTATCGCAAACGGTACATGGTGAGGTGGAACGCCACGCCGTGCTAGGTTTCAACTTAGAAGACAATGGGGACAGCGGGAACTTGGACAGTGGCGTGATAGACGTCTACAACCCGAACCTGCCGTTCGACCCCGACGAGGACACGGACTCCCAACTACACAAGCAGTACGCCGACCTCTCCCGGCTGACGATCCATGCCAACGGGACATGGTCGTTGTCCGGGCCCGGGACGCCGGACTGGAGCGGGCCGGCGGCCCACATCGCCATCGTCCCGGTCAGCACCCTCATCAGCACGCTCAACGCCGGGCTCACCATCGGCGCGCCGGGCGGCGCGTCGGTGCAACCTGGCCCGGGCACGGCAGTCGTGTCCCTCACCGCGCCGGACGGCAAGGCGGTCGACCTGGCGAGCGGCGGGAGCCAAGGTGTCGCGGTTCTCCCCTCGTTCAGCGCCTCATCCGCACAGCCCAGCGAGGTCAGCTTCCTCGGGCCTTCCGGCACCTACGTGGAGAAACTGGTGGGCCACGGCTCGCTGAACGAGACCGTCGCCGCAAACGGAGTGATCTACACGGTCAACGCTGGCGCGGGCACCGCCGGTATCACCATAGACGCATCGAGCGGCACGATCACGATCGGCCCGGCGCCCGGGGCGGCGCCGCCCAAGACGGCAACCCTGGCCATTGAGTACTCGAGCAATGGCAACTTGACTACAGCGTCCATCTCCGGCTCAGTTGTCACCCCGATGTCGCTGGAGTTCAACAGCTCGCAAGCTGTAATAACGGCGCCGGCGCACAGAGCGAAGGTGGCGCAGCTGACCCTTACGGGCGAGACGCCTGGGAGCCCCCTGCAGGCGTTCAGTTCCCCGTTGACCGTCCCAGCTGGCGAGGTCGCGGCCGTCTCGTCCCCCTCATGGAGCGCCTATACCGGCGCGGCTCTCACCGCCACCGTCGGGCGCGCCGGGAAGCCAGCCCAGCCGGTCACACTAACGGACCATACACGGCCGGCCGCGGAGGCAAAGCTCACCAGCGTCAAAGCCGAGCGCGGCGCCCTGCGGATTTCGTTGTCGATGCCAGCCCTCCCTTCGGGCTCAACCGCACAGCTGTCCACCACCTTCCTCAACAGCCGGGACAGTATCGAGCACAGAGTCACGGAGGCGCTCAGGTCGCTGGGGCACGCCAGCACCCGCACCGTTACCGTTCGCTTCCCGTCTCGGCTGTCTGCCGGGTCGGAGGCCTCAGTCACGCTCGTAGCCAACGTCAGCGGTGCAAACGCCGCCTTGACGACCAGCAATCAGACGCTTGCCTTGGGGGGCCTTGCCGGCTAGCACGACCAGCCATAGGTCGGAGACACATGAGAAGCGACCCGTTCCAGTGGGGCTGCCGCGTCCGGTGCTCCACCGCGCGCCGCCCCCTCCGCGTCAGCTTGAGGCCCGGAGTGAGCCTGACGCGTGCACGCTCACGATTCGTAACTCCGTTGTCGCGAAAAGGGTTCAGAGGAGGGACAAACGAGGCCGCCAGGGTGCCGACGTCCGGCTCGCGGGCTCGCCCCACAAAACGTTGCCATCGTTATTTTCCAAGCGATAACTGAAGCTACGCCGCGGGCGAAATCGTCATAGCTCTGAGTGGAAGTCACGGCCGGCACCTCTACTGAGCCACGCTGGTCACGCGACTTGCGAGGTCGTGGACGCCAGCACAAGCGGATCGCGTTGTCCACACTGTATGCGGTTCTATAGCTAATCTTCTGTCCTGCGACGCCATATCGCCAGCACTCGCTGAGATTCGTCGTCTCCGAGCGAGGCAGCCCTTTCGAGCCAACGCATCGCCTCGTCGTGATCGGTGCGTTCCAATGCCCAGGCTAAAGCCTTCACGGATGGTAGGTAGCCTTTAGCGGCCGCGCGGCGCAAGAGACCAAGGGCGCGTCGCTCCCCTGGTTCTCGGCCCCCAACCGCTCGAGCTGGCACCGCCAGGCCGCTCACCAATTGTCGCGTTGAGTCACCCTCGCCTGGAAGGGCCGGCGCTAGGCGGAGATCGAAGGAACGCCCAGGCCGCTCCGGCCGTGCTGGCGTCGTTAGGCCCTCCAACGAAGCCGGTGCTCCCGTCGCCTGACAAAGCGACGCTCGAGCCGAAGTTGCTTGGCCCCCAAGCTGCCCCGTTGTAACCGTTGTCAAAAGGGCCGCCCACCAAGGCAATGTCCCCGTCGGCAGACAGCGCGACGCTCGTGCCGAACTGGTGGCTGTCCCCGAGGTCCGGGCGCGGACCGCTCGAGGCACGCTGTCCCCGCCCAGACCGGGGGGGAGCAGTCCCCGGCGCCGGGCCGTCGCGTACAGGCACAGACTAGGGCTGTGCCGCTTTTTGTGACGTCGCCGGTTGACAGTCCGCCACTACCGTCGTCACAACGGCCCCAAGCCACCGGAGGCGAAGGGCCTTGCCCGGAAGCGCAGCAAACTTGAAGGGCCGGACCAGGTTCGTCCCTCTGCAAAGGAGCCAGGTAGTGGCAAGAGAGCAACCGGCAAGAGAGCAACCGGCAAGAGAGCAACCGCAGCCCGTGCTCGCCCGACAAGCCAGTCCAGGCAGGTCGCTGCGGCCCGGACGCGCGTGGGCGTGCCTAGCGACATGCAGCTGCCTTATTGCCGCGTCGGCGTCTTGGCCCCAGGCGACCGCTGTGGCACAGCGCGCGCCAAACCTTCCGCCTGGCGCGCCGGCTCCCTCGCCCTCGCCTTCACCCTCGACGCTGGGGGCCAGCTGGACCGTAATGCCCAGCCCCACTCCCGGCGCGACGGGGCCGTTCACGGGTGGTGGGCTCTCAGACGTATCGTGCCCGGAATCGAATTTCTGCATGGCGGTAGGCCGTTACAACACGAAGGAGGGTGGACAGGATTACCCGCTTTTCGAAAGTTGGGACGGGAGCCAGTGGACCGCCGTGCCCGGCGCGCCTCGACGGGAGGAGGACGGTGAGCTCGCGCTCGACGCTATCTCGTGCTCGGGGCCGGATTTCTGCATGGCCGTAGGCAGCTACGAGCAGACGCACCTAGTCAGCGAAACCTGGAACGGCTCGGGGTGGTCGTTCGTCGCCGGCTCCGACCCGTCCACGAGTTTTATCAGCGCGGGGCTTAACTCGGTCTCGTGCACAAGCGCGCGCTCGTGCGTTGCCGTAGGGAACGTCCTCGGCGAGGGCGGCCCCGGCGACAAGGCCTTGGTGGAGTCCTGGAGCGGGGCGACCTGGTCGATCGTGCCCAACCCCGACCCAGGCCCGTACACGGTGCTCTCTTCTGTGTCCTGCACGACCAGCGGGGGCACGCTGTGCATTGCCGTGGGCGGCTACGGAGCAGCCTCAGTCGGCATCACCCACGCTCTTGCCGAGATCAGTACGGGCGGAGGCTGGTCGGTCTCGGCAACGGTCCACCGGGACGCCGCGGCCAGCAGCAGCTTCGCCACCGTGTCGTGCAGCTCGGCAACACAATGTGCCGCGCTTGGGACGTACCGCATCAACGGGTCCAACTTCTTGCTGGACGACAACTGGGATGGCTCCTGGGCGCTGGTCGAGCACATGCCGGAGGCGGTACCCCAGTTCGTAAGCGTTTCGTGCCTAGAGACGGCCAACTGCGTCGCGACCACCAGCTCGGGCATTATTTGGGGCTGGGACGGTTCGGCTTGGTCGGAGATGTCGGCGCCCAATGGCACGGGAGCGCCAATCGTGTTTGCCGTCTCCTGTGCCCCCGGCTTCTGCGTAGCTGTCGGCACCCGGTCCGGCGTGAGCGCGGGCGAGGAGCTCACCTGGGTGGAACAGGGCTGCGACGACGTCACCACTGGCCCAAGCAGCGGAGAGGCGTCCTCGGCAGAGGGCGAGCCAGCATCATCCCCAGGGGCGGTGCCGTCGCGACTGTCCTTTGCCGCCCCCGCCCCCGCCCCCGCCCCCGCAACGACGGCTGGGTGCCCCCTCGAGGTCACTGTGAGGGCGCTCGAGCCCCTTCGCGCAGGATTAGCTGTGCACGCTTCGCCCTGGGGCCAGTACCCCCCCGTTGACTTCGCGGCTGGCGGGGACGGCAAGAACCGGTGCGAGTCCGGGTGCGTCGACCTGGTGGTAACCGTTACCAACCCTCGCACCCAAAAGCCGGTCGAGGGCGCCTTGGTGAGCGCCCACGTGAGCGACCTTGTGCCGACGCGCGAGGTCATGCCTACGGCGATAGTCAAAGGAGACCAGTACCTGTGCTCTACAGGCAGCGACGGCACCAAGGACGTCGACTGCGGCACCTCGGTCTCCAACAAGTACGACGACTACCTGCACACGAACCGCTTGGGCCAGGTGTTCCTCCGGTACTGGGCGCCGGGCGTGACCGAGCATGTCCACACCACCCTCAGCATCGTCGCCCGCGTCGAGTGCACATCCCGCTCCTGCCCCTCCCACGAGATGACCGGCACCACGAAGACGACCCTGGCCGTGAGCCCTTACCTCATCTACGCCCACACCTCCACCTTGACCTCCGACCAAGTCGCCGAGCTGGAGGCATGGGCCGGCGGTGGGGCCCTGTTCAAGAGGTTCCTTACGGGGACCAGCCGGGCCGCGCTTGCCGCAAAGGCCGTACTGAAGTGGTTGAAAGCCAAGGAGCTGGCTTCGGCGACGGAGGTGAAAGCACTCGAGGCTGTCGAGCACGCGGAGCCGCTGGTGCTTGTGAGCGACATAGCGAACTACCTTTCCGACGCCGGAGAGCGCTTCACGATGATCGCCGAGTTCCTCTACGTCACCGACCTCGACGGCATCGGGTTGGGCAGGGCCCCGTTCGAGTCGTCAGCCCCCACGTCGCTCGCCCTCGACTTCGAGAACAAGGTCGTCAACTACGGGGTGGCCCTTCCTTTCGAGGCCTTCGCCGCTGGGGCATGGTGGGATATCGCCCATGAAGTTGCTGCCGCTGACGACGCCCATGGGGGCATCTTCGTGGGCGGTCACCGGGTCCCCAAGGTCGACAAGTCCGACTGGGGGGTCAAGTTGGACGTGTACGAGGTGTCCAATTGCGACCCTTCGCCCCACTTGTGCCAGCCGGGCTACTACGCGTCAGGCATGGATCCTGAGCTGTACTTCTTCGTCGTCCTCACCTACAACGGCGAACCTTACAACTTCGCCGACTTTACGGTGCCCTACGACGCGGTTGCCTGGACCGAGACACAGTGGGACCTACGAGGTCTCATAAAAGGCGGCCCGCGTTAGCCCCGAGTGCCTGGCCGGCGCGTCGCAAAACGCGGCATTTACCATGAGGCAATCAGAGCCGGTGATGATGGCGTGCGAGTGCCCTGTGCCGTTCGCATCGGCTCGTACTTGGCGCGCTCTTGGGACGAGAAATGCTGCGGTCCAACAAAGACCCGTACCTGCCCGCTGCCCAGCGCTACTACCGACATTGGGCATTGGGTGACAAGGAGCTCGCCTCCCTGGTCGGCTCTTTGCGGTCCCGCACCGGCCGTGCCATAACGCGGGGCGGTCCTACTTGAGGTTGGCGCGCGACATCCAGGAGGCCATTGTCGGGGTCTAGCCACCGGGAACCCGGGTGACGGCCGTTAGCCTTGGGCACGGTAGTCTTCGACTGCCGGGAATGGGGGTTTGATGGACAAGGACCTGGTCGACCAGGTGATCGATGTGGCCCAACGGGTGGTGGCCAGCGGGGCGATCTCCGCGAACGGTCACGGCAACGTGAGCCTCCGGGTGCCCGGAGCGCAGGAGATGTACTTCACCGCAGGCCCCTCGCTGAGGAACCATGCCTCGTCCGCAGTAGTGCGGATAGGCCTCGATGGGGTCCTGTTGGAAGGAGACCTGCCGCCAATCCAGGGCGCGGTGGTCGCCATGCACACGGCGATGTACGCCGACAGCCCCGATGTGGGCTGCGTGCTGCACACCCACTCCCCGTACGCCACGGCCTACGCGGTAGCCCACCGTCCCATCGGATGTTGGGTAGAAGCCCTGGCCATGTTCGGGTTGCCGAGCGGGGTACCCGTGGCCGGTTACGGGCCTCGGGGCTCCGATGAAGCTGTGGCCCACATCCGGGCAGCGATCACCCCCGGCGTCCCCGCGGTCCTGCTGTCCAACCACGGGGTGCTGGTGTTCCACCGCACCCCCGAGCTGGCCATCGTCGTTGGCGGGATCGTCGAGGAGGCAGCGCAGGCCGGCATCAACGCCGCCAGGCTTGGTGGTCCCGTCGAGATACCCGAGCAGCTGCGGGCCGCGGCTCTCCAGCGAGCAATGGCGTTCGAGCGCCAAGGGATGGCTCACGCCTAGCTCCACGCCGGCATCATGAAGGATCCTCTGGACCAACTGCCGACGCCCTCGGGGATGCTGGTACGAGGAGCGCGGCTGCCTGCTGCTGAGTGAGCGAGCGGCCGGCGGCCAGCTCGGCGTCCCACTGTTCGGGCGCAATCGTGGCACGGACGGGGGCCAGGAACCTCTCACGCATTTCGGGGTCCTTGCCCGCGATGCCGGTCTTCTCCTGGATGGCTTGCGCAGCGCCGCTGAGGCGGGCCGCTCGCAAGCCCTCGCCGAATTGTGCAGCGTTGGCGGCGCACAATTCCAGGGTTGTCGCCAGGAGCTCGGGGTCACCGCTAATCACGACGTAGTCGGCCATGAGCGACAGCAGGTCGCGGGCCTCCTGGGCCCGGCCCGCCCGCAGGCTGACACCTGCTAGCGATTGTTGGTCTACAGCCACGCCCAGCATGTCCCCCTGCCTCCGGTCGATGGCGAGCGCCTCCTGCAGCACCTGCGTGGCCCGGTCGAAGTTGCCCGCATCGCTCTCCAACTGGCCGAGGTTCGTCAGGGCCGCGGCGAGCCGGGGAGCACTCCCGATCTCGCGGGAGATGGTGACGCTTTCTTCGAGCAGGGACCGGGCGCCGTCGACGTCGCCGAGGTGCTTATGGGTAATACCGAGGCTGTTGAGCTCCCGTGCTTGCTGGTCGCGGTCACCGAGGTCACGCCAGGTCGCCAGGCTGCGCTCCAGGGACGCCACCGCGGCCTGCGCCTCGCCCTGCTGGGACAGCAGTACCCCGAGCCAGTGCGCCAGCTGCGCCAGTGGTGCCCCACAGTCCGGGGCCGCCAGGTCGATGGCCCGCTCCAGCCAGCGCCGCCCTTCGCGGCCGTAGCCATGCCGGTACCAGAAATAGCTCAGCGCCTGGACCAACCGCAGACCGGTAGCCGCCCGCTCGGCGCTGCCGGACAGCAGGTTCGCGGCAGGGACCGGCAGCGACCAGGCCAAGGCGGCGCGCATGTTGTCGTGCTCGGTCTCCAACCGGTCCAGGGCGGCAAGGTGGGCCGGGCCGGGGCCGTGCAGTTGCTCATTCGCGCGTTCGGCGACCCCGGCGTAGTACTCAGCGTGGCGGCGCCGGGCGTCGTCCAGGTCCCCGGCCTGCTCCAGCCGTTCCAGAGCGAACTCGCGGATCGTTTCCAGCATGCCGACACGGGGCTCACCCTCGGTGCCCTCGCTCACCGTGACCAGGCTGACCTCGTGCAGCCCCGCGACCAGGTCCAGGGGTTCGGCCCTGCTCTCGTAGGTCTCGTAGGGGCCGTCGCCAGGGCCGGACGGGACGATGGCAGGCAGCGCTTCTAGGTCGCAGCCGCCGGCGAACACCCCCAGGCGGCGGAACACCTCCGCCAGGTCGGGGGCCAGCAGGTCATAGCTCCACGCAATGGCGTTGCGCAGCGTCTGCTGTCGGGACGGCTGCCCCCGGTCCGGGGCGGCGAGGTCCAGGCTGCGGCCCAGTCGGGCCAACAGGGCGCGCGGGGCCAGCAGCCGGGCCCGGGCCGCGGCCAACTCGATCGCTAGTGGGAGCCCGTCCAGGCGTGCGCAGATGGCCGCAATGTCCGCGGCGTTGCCGTCGGTAACCGCGAAGTCCGGCCGGGACATGGCCACCTGCTGCACGAACAGACGCGCTGCACCGGACGCGGCGACCTGCTCCGTCCCTACCTCGCTGGGCAGCTGAAGCGGCGCGACCGGGTACTCCTGTTCCCCCCGCACGTGCAGCGGGCCGCGCGACGTCGCGAGGATGACCAGCCCGGGAGCAGCCGCGAGCATTGCGGCCACCACCGCCGCGGCCCCCTCGAGCTGCTCGAGGTTGTCCAGCACAAGCAGGGCCCGCCGATCGGAAAGGTGGCCCGTCACCGCGTCGGCAACGGAGCCGTCCACGTTCACGTCGAGGCTGTCGGCGAGGGTCTTCCACATAACATCGCCATCGCGGACGGGCGCCAGCGGGACGAAGAAGACACCATGCTGGAACGACGCCGCGAGTGACGACGCGACCGCCAGGGACAGCCGCGTCTTGCCGACGCCGCCCGTGCCGGTCAGTGTGACCAGCCGCGCTCCACGCCGGCTCACCCGTTCGCGCACCTGCTCGAGGTCGTCTTCCCGGTCGACCAACGGCGTCGGCGGTATGGGCAAGCTCGTCTGGGCCCCAAGGCTTTTCAACGGCGGGAACCCGCTCGCCAGGCCTGGCCCGGTGAGCTGAAAGACCCGCTCCGCCTCGGCGATGTCTTTGAGGCGGTGAAATCCCAGGTCTTGCACCGACAACTCGTCAGGCAAGTCAGGTTGCGCCAACTCCCACGTCACGGCGGATAGCACAATCTGGCCGCCGTGCGCCGCAGCGGCGATCCGGGCGGCGCGGTGCACGTCAAGGCCGATGAAGTTGCCCTCGTGTGGCGTCGGATGGCCTGAGTGCAGTCCCATTCTGACCCGAACGACGTCGCCATTCGGCCACTCGTACCGGGCCAGGGCGCGCTGGGCCGCAGTCGCACAAGCCAGCGCATTGGCCGGGGAGCCGAACACGACAAAGAAGCTGTCCCCTTCGGTCGACATCTCCCGGCCGTGCCAGGCGGCGAACTCCGCACGCATGAGCGCGCGGTGAGCCGATAGCGCGTCGCCGTAGCGGTCGCCGAGACGGCTCACCATCGCGGTCGAACCTTCGATGTCGCTGAACAGCATGGTGACGGTGTCCGCAGGTGAGCCCCCCACCTGTCGATTATCACACCGCGATGTCCCCATCGCAGCCGGTTCACGAACCGCAACCAGGTTGGCCCCGCCACCCCGGCTGCACTCCTCGGGCTTTCAGCCCGCCGCGCGGCTCCGAGGACCAGCGCCGCCTTGGTCGTCGCCGGATAATGTTCGAGCCATGGCGGGGACCACCAACGTCTCGAGGCGGGACAGCGCCGAGTGGGCCGCATATCTCGAGAGCGTCGAGCGGATCCAGCGCGACTACCGGCGGATCCCCAAGGGCGCGCCCATCCGGCTTGCGAAGCGGACCTCCAACCTCTTCCGGCCGAGAGCAAAAGCGGGGGCCGGCCTGAGCACGGACGGGTTCGCCGGCCTCATCGGGATCGACCCTCAGGCCCGCCGCGCCGACTTCGGGGCCATGACCACGTACGAACGTGCCGTCGACTCGCTGCTCCCGTTCAACCTGATGCCCCTGGTCGTCCCCGAGCTGAAGACGATCACCTTGGGCGGCGCAATCACCGGCCTGGGCATAGAGAGCTCGTCGTGGCGCAACGGTATGCCGCATGAGTCGCTCATCGAGATGGACGTCATCACTGGTGCTGGCGAGGTCGTCACCGCCAGGCCGGACAACGAGCACCGCGACCTTTTCTACGGTTTCCCCAACTCGTACGGGACTCTCGGTTACGCGCTGCGAGCCCAGATCGAGCTCGAAGACGTGATGCCGTATGTTCATCTACGCCATTTGCGCTTCGGTGATTTCGGCACGCTCATCTCCGCGATCAGCCAGGTCTGCGAGAGCGGCGAGTACCAGGAGGAGAGGGTCGACTTCGTCGACGGGACCGTATTTTCACCGGTTGAGAGCTACCTAACCCTCGGCGCGTGGGCTCGCTCCGCCCCGTACACGAGCGACTACACCAAGAAGGGGATCTACTACCGCTCGGTGCAATCGCGCCGCGAGGACTGGCTAAGGGCGCGCGACTATCTGTGGCGCTGGGACACGGACTGGTTCTGGTGCTCCCGGGCGTTCGGTGCTCAGCGCAACTGGGCCCGCCGGACCGTCCCGCGACGGTTCCTCCGCTCCGACGTCTACTGGAAGATCCTCGCCTTCGAAGAGCGACATCACCTGAAGGCCGGCGCCGACCGCCTTCTCGGCCATCCCGCCCATGAGAACGTGATCCAGGACGTCGAGCTACCGATCTGCCGTCTCGCTGAGTTCCTCGAAGAACTCTTGCGCGTGGTACCCGTCTCGCCGTTGTGGCTGTGCCCGCTGCAGGTGCGCGACCGCTCGGCCATATGGGATCTTTACCGCCTCGACCCCGACATCCTCTATGTCAACGTCGGGTTCTGGACGAGCGTCCCGTTGCAGGACGGCATGAGCCCGACGCACCATAACCGATGGCTAGAAGAAGAGGTGGACCGGCTGGGCGGACGGAAGTCCCTCTACTCCACGGCCTTCTACGACGAGGACCGCTTCTGGTCGCTGTACAACGGCGAGGCGTATGACAAACTCAAGTGCCGTTACGACCCGGAGCGCAGGTTGACCGACCTGTACGACAAGTGTGTAGGCAGGTAGAAAAGTGACGAGAGCTCAGGTGAGGGTGGCGAAAGTCCTGTCCGATGTCTTCGCGCCAAGCGTGCCTATCGCCTTTGAGGCTTTTGATGGGAGCACCGCCGGGCCCGAGTGCGCGGTCTGCAAGATCGTCGTACGCGATCCCCGGGCGCTCAATTACGTGGCGACGGCTCCGAGCGACCTGGGCCTCGCCCGGGCTTATGTGGCCGGGTATATCGACGTGCACGGCGACCTGTTCGCCGGGATGGCGATGCTCGCCAATGACGGCGTTGCCTCTCTTTCGTGGTCCGAGCGCATCAGGATGTTGCGCCAACTGGGCCCGGGGATCCTCCGGCCGGTGGCGCCTCCGCCCGAGGAGGCCCACCCTGGCGTCTGGTGGGGGTTGCGTCATTCGCTGAAGCGAGACGCAAGGGCAATCAGCCATCACTACGACGTCTCCAACCGGTTCTACGAGCGGCTGCTCGGCCCGACCATGGCTTACACGTGCGCGGTGTACCCCTACGACGGCGCCTCGCTCGAGGAGGCCCAGGTCGAGAAAGTCGACCTGGTGTGCCGAAAGCTGGACCTCCAGCCCGGCCAACGGTTGTTGGATGTTGGCTGCGGCTGGGGGACCATGGTCATGCACGCCGCCCAGCACTACGGGGTGCGCACCCTCGGGGTCACCCTCTCGCGCCAGCAGGCGGAATGGGGACAGAAGCGCGTCGCCAACCTCGGCCTGTCATCTGTGGCCGAAATCCGCCACGACAACTATCGCAACGTCGCCGAGACCGGCTTCGATGCCGTCAGCAGCATCGGCCTCACCGAGCACATCGGCGCTAAGAACCTCGGCCGGTACGTGCGCTTCCTCGCCACCAGGACCAGGCCGCAGGGGCGGTTCCTCAATCATTGCATCACCCGGCCCGTGACGACCGAGCCTGCCCCGGTCAGCGGGTTCATTGCACGGTACATCTTCCCCGATGGTGAGCTCGAGGGCATCGGCACCGTGATCTCGGCAATTCAGGACAATGGCTTCGAGGTCCGCCATGAGGAGAACTTCCGGGAGCACTACGCCCGGACCTGTGCCGCCTGGGGGGACAACCTCGATGCGCACTGGGACGAGGCGGTGACAGAGGTGGGCGAAGGAAAGGCCCGGGCGTGGCGGCTGTTCCTGGCCGGTTCCAGGTTGAGCTTCGTCCAGCACCGTATCGAGCTGCACCAGGTGCTGGCGGTCAGGACCGAGGGCGGCGTCTCGGGCATGCCGCTCCAACGGCTCGACTTCAGCCGAGAGCCACCCGCCCAACCTTTGGCGCTTGCACGGAGCTCAGCTTAGGAACCGGCGGGCAAGCCCAGAATTGGCGAGTACTTCGCACGCGTAGGCATAGCTGGTACCTATTAAGGGTGCCGCGCTCTTGAAGTCCAAGACACCTTGTGCTCCGACCGGTGGCCTTAGCAGAAGGTCGACCTCATCGGGCCCAAATGGCGCACGGCGGTGGCGAACCTGGGACAGGCTGATGGAACGGGTGAGGATTTCGGCGATGCCTGGCACCGGGTGGGACGAGCGGACAGGGTTCAGGCGGCGCCCGAACACCTTCCAGCCGGACAGGCCCGGCCCGTAGGGGACGGTCGCCAGGGGCTCGACTTCCGCCGACACACTGACCGCCACGACACACCCATTGCCAACCCGGGACCGCATGAGAGCGGCCGGTAAGATGTCAAGAGTTCCGCCGTCGACCAGAAGATCCCCACCGTCGTAGACCGGCGGAAAGATACCGGGCAACGACACGCTGGCTCGCACGGCGGGCCAAAGCGGGCCACGTTCGTGGACGACTACATCGGCCCGGCTGAGGCTGGCGGAGATGCAGAAGAAGCGCCGAGGAAGATCCTCGATGGGCACGACGCCGAGGTCGGACTGAAGCATCCGGTCCAGCCGACGGCCCGACGACAATGCGACCACCGGCAGCGTCGGCGTCACCAACAGCCGGCGACCGTTGCGGATGAAGACACTGGTCCGCTGCGCGTCGTCCATGCCGAGCGCGCAGACCGCGGCCACCAGTGCGCCGAAACTTACGCCGCCCACGACGTCGATAGGTACCCCGGCTTCCTCCAGCGCGCGGAGCACGCCCAAATGAGCAAACCCGCGCGCTCCTCCACCACCGAGCACCAGCCCACAGCCACTACCGGTGATCATTCGCGCCAACCGGGCGACATCGCCCGGCTGGCCGTCGCGCAAGTGGTGGTGGTCAGCTACGGGGCGGCCCTCGAGCCACCTGGCGGTGCCGGTCGGCACCGCCGCGTGCATGAGAACGAGCTCGCAGCGCAGCGTCGGTGTGGCAAGCGCCCGCGTTTCCACCGAGCCGAGCGCTGGGTCGTCGGCGGCTGAGGCGGCCAACAGCACCACGTCCGCCTGGCTCAGGCAGACCCGGCTCCACGCCGTGTCCTCGGCGTCCGCCTCGTAGACAACGTGGTCGTGGGAGCGTTCGAGGGCATGTAGCCACTCGCTGAGCTCGGCTCGGCCGGGCTCACCCGGCCGACGCTGGGCCGCTCCAAGGCCCAGCGACCGCTCGACCATTTCTGCGTCCACCCGTACCACGGGACCTGCGATGGCGAGCCGGTCCGCCAGGCGACGGGCGACGAGCGCTGCCGGGCGCGGGTCGCGGCCAGCGGCCGCCACCGCGATGATGCGGCTGGCCGGGCCTGATGCACCGGTTCGCTTGACGGTCAGCATTCGGTCCACGGCGAGCAGCCAGTTAGCGAGCATACGCACCATCGCCGTCGCTACCGCCGGGGCCTGCTCGAGCAACGACCGGAACACCGTCACCCGGAGCACCCATAAGTCGCAGTCGCGGACCACGTGCACAGAGGCCGACCGCGGCTGCTCGGTAAGCAGGGCCAGCTCTCCGACGACAGCGCCGCGGCCCAGGTCGTACAGGGCCCGCTCGCTACCCTCGGCTTCGACCATGACGCGCAACCGCCCGCTGGCCACCAAGTACAGGCTGTCGGCAGCGTCGCCTTGGCGGAAAAGCACTTCACCCGCGGGCACGTAGAGCGGCTCGAGTTGTCTCGCGACCTCCAGCCGGGTGGGCGTGTCGAGCGATGCGAAGAACGGGACGCCGGCCAGGAACTCGCTCAGTTCGGGCAGGTCCCCCTGTCCAGCCATCAGTTAGTGCTGACGTACCAGCGGTCGGCGAGCACCCGTGCCAGCCCGAACAGGACTTCGGCGGCGCAGGCCGGGTCGCTTTTGATCAACTCGTCCACGAACCGACGGCGCAAAACCAGCACCTGGCCTTCGGACGCCGCGGTCACCGACGCGGTGCGACGGCCGGAAGTACCAAAGAAGCCGATCTCGCCGACCACGTCGCCCGGGCCGAGCAAGCAGATCCGGCGGTCGGCGTCGTGCACTTCGAAGACCCCGTCGAGGATGACGAAGATCTCTCGCTGGGTGAGGCCCTTCTCGGTCAACAGCTCGCCTGCGAGGACCGACATCAAGAAGCCCTGCTCGGTGAGTTTGCGCACGGTGCCCTCGCTGAGGGAGCGGAGCATGGACGGGCGGTCCAACGCGGCTTGCCGGAACCGCTCGACCCTTTCCCGGATCGCTGCGGCGTCGAAGCTGACCGGCGCCGAATCGGCGTCCAGTACGTGAGCCCAAAGCTGGATGTCGAATGGCGCGTGCTTGCCAGGCCCGAAGAACACATCCGTGAACGGCGCGATGAACGCCCCCACCTGGTCCAGGTAGGCGCGGTCGCTGGGAACCAGTACGAGCGGCACCTCGATGCCGTCAGGAGTGGGCACGAGGCGCCCGGCATATGTGCGGAAGCCGAGCAGACGGTAATGCCGCACGAGGCCGGTGGCGCAATTGGCGAACCCGGCGTCCACCCCCTGCGCCGCGCACACCTGGTACACAGCGAGAGCCATCGAGAGCAAACCCAACTGGCCTCGATGGCCCGGCTCGATCATCAGCCGACCAATCTCCGCAGTGCGCATCTGCCCGAGGCCCGGGAAGCCCCCCATGGAGAAGGCCTCCCAGTCCTTCGCCGGGACTTCCCCGGGCCCCCATTGGCGGATGCGGACCGTGCCGGTCAACCCGCCCGTGCTGTCGCCGGTGTACAGCAGTGTCGTGTACGGCTTGGCGTCCTCGGCGTCGTGCACCAGCTTGCGCTCGTGGTCGGCGTCACCGAGCTTACGGCCGAGCTCGCTGGCGTACACCGAGTACCGGAAGGCAAATACGGCATCGCGCTCCGCCTCGGTCTCCGCGACGTACACCGGCTCGAGCGAGCCGAGCAGCTCCCGCGCTACCGCCCGCATCTCCGACGTCGGCGCTATTACCCGCGTCACGGGCCGGCCCCCGCGGGCCCTGCCCTACCAGCCGACTTCTCTGCCTGGTCTGCTTGGGCCTGTCCGGCCCGGGCGCGGCGCGCTGATTCCAGCAGGAACTTGACTCGGGCCAGTTCAACCAGGCGCGAAGCCTCGCTCATGACCCGGCGGCCCCGCGGCATCACGAGGTTCGGGATCGCTACTTTAACCCGTCTGCGCAAGGGCCGACCGGCTGCAAAGTCCAGCACCATCCACGCAGCCAGCACACCGAACTGCTCAGCGGCGGGCGCGAGCTGCGGAGGCGAACCGGCCTTGCCGCGGATCATCGCCTCGCTGTAGCTGAGCATCTCCCGTGGTACGTCCAGCGGGCGCACCAATCGCGACAGGAACTCGAGCGGGGTGACGGCGCCCGGCACGCCGTCGAGGCGCCCGTCGAGCGGCCTCGTGCGCCCGTTCCGGTAGTCGAAGGCGTACACGACTTGAGTGCCGCCGAGGTCGAGCCCGGAAATGACCAACCGCCGCTGGCGCCAAGCTTCGTCGTGCAACGCCCGCTTGGCCGCTATCCCGGCCGGCTCTGTCACGTCCACCCCGTCAATCACGAGGTCCGTCGTACCCACCAGCCAGTCGACGTTGTCTGCCGTCACGCCGTCCGCCTCGACCAGCACCTCGGCGTGGGGGTTGATCGCACGGGCACGGGACGCCTGCACCTCGGCCTTGTTGCGGCCGATGTCGCTCATGTCCGCAGCCTGCCGGTTGAGGTTGTTCAGCTCGTACTCACCCGGCTCGCACAGCAGGAAGCGTTCCACGCCCAGCCGGACCAGTGGGACCACCGTAGCCCCGCCGATGCTGCCGCAGCCCGCAACGAGGACCCGCACCGCGCGCAGCGCGTCCTGTTCCTGGCGGCTGAGCGACGGCTGGTTGCGCCGGGTCATCTCCCGGTAGTGGTCGGTTTCCGGCCGTTGTACGTCCGGCCTGCGGCGTAAGCTTCGGCGGCCAGGTTCGCAAGTGGGCGACCCGACCCGGAAAAAGGCGATGGGAACGGCCTCCGGCGCAACGCCGAACCCCGCCAGCAACTCATGTCGCACCTCGGCGACAGCGGCATGCAGGTCGGCCGGCAACGACTGGGGCACCGGCCCAGGGTGGGACAGGCCGACCTCGACCGGCGCGCTGTGCAGCGCCATCGCCAGGCCGGCCTCGGTGACGTCGAGCGCGATCTCCTCGAAGCAAGCGCCGCCCCTTAAGAACGTCTCCGAGCCCAGCGCCCCGGCATGCAGCAGGCAGAGGGCAGGCGAGCTGCGCAGCGGCACCACGTCGGTGCCGCGGACGATCTTCTCGGCGATCTGGAGGTATGCACCCATCCGCAGGGCTCGCGGGTGTGTGGCGACTGCGGCCAGCCGTGCCCCCGCCGGCGACGTGAAGAACAGCTCCAGGTCCAGACCGTCCCGTGCCTGGGCGGCGGCGAGGGGGGTGAACCGCATCAGCGCATGGAGCTCGGCCTGGGCCCGCTCGTGGGTCAGCTTTATCACGCCGGCGCGGGCCGCCAGCGCAGCCATACGCTCGATCGCTTCCTGCTCGGTCAGGACGGACAGGCCAAAGCCGAGCCGCTCTGCGGTGGCCCGGAGGTGGCCGATGACGGGCTCCGGCACCGGCTCGGGCCGGTACGTCGAACGGTTCATGGCGCGGCGGCGAAGTGCGCCAAGCCGGGCCACGGCCGCTTCGTCCGGTGGCTCGGGCGCCGCGACTAGTACCACGTCGGCCGCGACGCCGCTGGCCGGCCGCCAGTGGACCTCGGTGGCGAAGCGGAAGGCCCGGGCGCCCACGCCCAGGTTGGCGACCACAGCACCGCACGCCAGGTCGCCTTCGCGGCCCTGCGGGTCGAGGTCGCGCAGTACCTGACGTGCTGGGTCGCGAGAGACCCGAAAACGACTTTCCTCGACCTCGATCTTCCAGCCCTGCGCGTTGTGGGGCGACGGGGCGCGATAGGCGTAGTAGAGCAGCCGGTCGCGGAGCTCTGGGCTTAGCACGGCCGGCTCACTGCGCGGCGCCTCAGCGACCCGCGCGGGGCGGCAAGCCGTCTCTTTTCGTAGCAAGACGGCCGCTCGTCATTCGGGAAATTGTAACTACCTAGCGCGCCCCGCGGCTGCTGCGAGCCGCTAAGTCCCGCGCCAGCGCGCGCGGGGCCGCGAACACCGCCTCCGCCGGGTACCTACCTCTGCCGGCAGCAGGCTGTCGATGAGCACGACAGGTCGAAGTGCACCGACCTACCAGGTCGTAGTCCGCTGGCCGGGGGCGGACCCGAGGAAGCGGGCGTCACCGAAGGCGAACACTCCCCCGTCCCCGGCGACGGTCCAGTACCCCTTGCCGTCGCCCGTGGACTGCATGCCGTCCATGGGCCGGTCGAGGTGCTTGTCACCCATCGACCCGTAGAAATGGGCAGCCCCGAAGGAGAACACGCCCCCGTCGGCGGCGACCAGCCAGTAGCCGTGCCCGTTGGGCACAGGGGCGAGGCCGACCACGGGGGCGTTGAGGCGCCGCCCCGCCATCGCCCCGTAGAACCGCGCGGCGCCGAAGGAGAACACGCCCCCGTCGGCGGCGACCACCCAGTAGCCGTACCCGTTGGGCAGCGGGGATAGCCCGACCACCGCTGAGCGCAGGTGCCTGCCCGCCAGTGAGCCGTAAAAGTGGGCGTCGCCGAAGGGGTAGACGGCGCCGCCCCGCCCTACGAGCCAGTAGCCGTGGCCGTCGGGTGTGACCGCCATGCCCGCTATTGGCGCGGCGAGGGCGTGGCCCGAGAGGTCGCCATAGGAGGGGGCCTGACCGAACGCCCAGACCACGCCATTGGCGGCCAGCAGCCAGTAGCCGGTGCCGTCGGGGTCGGTGGCGATGCCGATGACGGGGGCGGCGAGCGTGTGGCCCGAAACGTCACCGTAGGAGTGGGCGCCACCGAAGGCCTGCACGTTACCGTCCTTGGCCACGATCCAGTACCCGTTGCCGGCGGCGTCCACGGCGATGCTGCGAGAGTTGAGGGCGGGCGGGTTGGGCTTGGGCTCAGGCTTCGCCGGGGCCGGGGCACCGGGTGGTAACACGGTTATCGAGAGGCGACGCTCTGCGCTCGCCCCGAAGGCGTCGGTGACCTCGACCACGAAGGCCGACGAGCCTCCCCGGACCGTACCTAACACCTCTCCCGTCGTCGCCACCAGCTGGAGCCCGGTGGGCAACGAGCCGCTCACCACCGACCACGTGTAGGGCGTGTTCCCACCCACAGCCAGGAGCACCTCGTGGTACGCAGCCCCTGATCGGGCGGCCGGCAACGAGGCGGTAAGGACCGATGGCTCGGTGCTCGAGGCCGACTTAGGGGTGGCGACGACGAGCGATTCGACCTGCACGGCCTGCTGGGCGTAAGCGTCGGTGGCCACCAGGGAAAAGTCGAAGGTCCCACCCACGACGGGCGTGCCGCTGACCTGCCCGCTGGACGGGTCGATGGCCAACCCGGAGGGCAGGGCCCCGTTGGCAACCGACCAGGTTATTGGCCCCGTGCCGCCCGCGGCCGTCGGCGCTTCGTTGTAGGGCCGGCCTAGCTGCGCTCCAGGCAAGGCGACGGAGGTGATGCTCGGCGCGGCCACGATGACGACCGCCTCGTCCTGGGCCGCCGTACCGCCCACGGCGTCGCTCACCTGGGCGGTGAACTCAAAGGTGCCCGCCTCGGTCGGTGTGCCGGCGAGCGTGCCCGTGCCCGAGCCGAGCACGAGGCCGGGCGGCGCCGACCCGCTACTGACAGACCAGGTGTACGGCGCGCTGTCGCCGGTCACCGCCAAGCTGGCCAAATAGGGGACACCCACCTCGCCGTTGCCCACAGGCGTCGACGTGATGCTGGGAGCCTCCGGGGACACCTGCCCGGAGGACACGGTGCCCGGGCCCGGGCCGTAGGAGTTGACCGCGTACACCTCGAACGTATAAGCGCTGCCGTTGCTGAGCCCGGTGACCGTCGCGTTGGTCGAGGTGAGCTCGCCGCCGAACTGGGTGTACGGGCCGCCTGAGGAGTACCAGACTGTGTAGCCCGTGATGGGCCCGCCCCCGGTGCTGCCGGGTTGCCACGACAACGAAACGCGCCCGTCGCCGGCCGAAGTGTTGAGATCTTGCACGGGACCGGGTTCCACCGAAGGGGTCGCCGGGGCCCGCGGCGAGGACCGCCCCGTCCAACCGGCCCCATTGTCTGACTGGATGCAAATGTAATAGGTGGTGCCGTTGGCGAGGCCGCTAATGGTGCACGTGGCCGTGTCGCCGGTAGCGAGGTCAGAGGTGGTCGTACAGGTGCCCTCCTGGGTACCTCCGTTCGCCGAGTTGTACGCGGTCGCCTGCGCTTGGGTTATGGGCGAGCCGTTGTCCGCCGGGACGGTCCAGCTGATGGCTATTTGGCCGTTCTCGGCGTTGGCGAAGACGCTGGAGGCGTCGACGAGGTCGGCGTAGGTGAAGGGTGTGGCTGTCTCGGTGTTCGATGTGGCACCGGGGCCGGCGGCGCTCACGGCACGCAGTGCCACTGTGTAGCTCGTGCCGTCTTGGAGGCCCTGGATGAGGACAGGCGAGCTGGTGCCCGAGGCGGCCGCCCAGGTGGAGCCGCCGTCCAGGGAGTACTGGTAGGAAGTTATGGGGTCGCCCCCGGCCGTCCCGGCGCTGAAGGACGCCGACAGGTAGGCCGCGCCCGCACTGACGCTCGTGAGCGTTGGCGCTCCCGGGCGGGCCACCGGCGTCACCGCCTGCAAGGGCCACGACGACGCGCCGGGCCCGATGGCATTGGCAGCGACGACGCCGATGTAATAGGTGGTGCCGTTGGCCAAGCCCGTCACGGTGCAACCGAGGGCGGCGGTGTCGCACGGCGTACCCACGGAGCTCGTGCCCGAGGAAGTCGTGTAGGCGGTCGCCGTATAGCCGGTGACCGCCGCACCGCCGTCAGAACTGGGCGCCGACCACGACACGTCTGCCGAGGCCGAGTCGCTGGCGGCGAGGATGTCGGTCGGCGGCCCGGGCACATCGCTCGGGGTTGCGCTTTGCGGCGACGACGCCGTCCCCGCCCCTATGGCGTTGTCGGCCCGCACAGAAATGCTGTAACTGGTGCCATTGGTGAGCCCGGTGATGATGAAGGTCGGCCCGGACGTGCCGGTGAGCCGAAAGGCACCGGGACCAACGGCATATTCCATTGCCGTCACGGGCGCCCCCCCGTCATCGGCCACGGTGGCCGTCACCTCGATGGCGCCGTCGCTGGGGGCCAGCGCTACTGTCGGGGCGGCCGGGGCCATGGCCGGCGCCACTTCGACCGGGGCCGACGCTTCCGATGTCCCCACGCCATTAACGGCGCGGATTTCCACCGGGTAGCCCGTGCCGTTCGCGACCGGGGTGGTGCCGTTGGTGGACAAGGCGGTCACCGCCAGCGGGCTGGCGGCAGACGACGCTGTGCTCCAGGTTGTCCCGGCATCGGTCGAGTACTGGTAGGTCGCGATGGCGCTCCCTCCGGTGGACGCCTCAGAAAAAGTGATGTCGATAGTGGCATTACCCCGGGCGGTGGCGGTGATAACCGGCTGGCCAGGCACGGAGGCCGGGGTGCCCGGGACCGAGGCCGAGGCGGGCGAGGCCCCATTTGTGTTGACCGCTCTCACTTCTACGGGATAGTTCGTGCCGTTCGTCAGGCCGGGCACCGTGAACGCGGGCGCCAGCGAACCCGTCGTCTGCCAAGAACTCCCGGAGTCGATGGAGTACTCGTAGGCAGTGACCGCCGCGCCCCCGTTCGGACCGGGCGCGAAAACCACAGCAAGCTCGCCATTTCCCGGCGTCATAGAACTGATCGTGGGGGCGCCGGGAGTGGTCGAGGGCATTCCCGAGGCGACGGCGGAGCCAGGTCCCGCCCCAGCGCCATTGACCGCTCGCACTTCGACGTAATAGGTCGTGCCGTTGGTGAGAGGTGTGGTGCCGTTGGACGAGAGAGCGGTTATGGTCATTGCCGTAGCCGTAAGGGCCTGGCCGTCCGTCCGGGCCTGCCAGGTGGCCCCGGCGTCGGTCGAGTACTCGTAGCTCGTCACCGCCGTGCCACCGTCGCTCGCCGGGCTATCGAAGGCAACCGTTAGCGATTCGTCGGCGGCGACCATACCGCCGGCGCCCGTCGTAATCGTCGGCGCCCCGGGCGTCGTGTAGGGAGCCGCTGATAAAGCCGCAGACGGCGTGCCCAAGCCGACCTGGTTGACGGCGCGCATTTCCACCGCGTACAACGTCCCATTGTTGAGCGGCGTCGCCCCGTTTGAGGACAATGCCGCCACCTCGCAGGTCACCGTGGCCCCGCCGATGTCCTGGCACGGCGTCGCGTAGGCAGTTTCCGAGTACCAGGTCGACCCGCCGTCGGTCGACCACTCATAATCGGTTACCGGGTAACCGCCGCTCGCGCCGGCGGCCAACGTCACTTGTAGCGCTTGGTCCTGAGGCAAAATAGAGGAAATTGTCGGGGCGGACGGCACCGAGGGCGTAGCGAACGAAGTCGACGCGGGCGCGCCTGGACCGCTCGAATTGACCGCTTCCAGTTCGAGTTCATAAGTGGTGCCGGCGGAAAGCCCGCTCAGTGACAAGGGGCTGGCGGTAGAGGTCAGCGTCCAAGTGGCCCCGTCGTCCGTGCTGTAGTCGTAGCCGGTTATCGTCCCGCCCCCGGTGTTGCCTGCCGTAAATGCCACCGTCGCCGTGCCCGGCCCCACCTGCACCGAGGCGATCGTCGGCGGCCCGGGGACGGCCAGAGGCGTCCCGCTCATCGAGTTGGAGGGCGGCCCCGTGCCGATGCTGTTGGTGGCCTCGATCTCGACCGTGTACGAGGTGCCGTCGCTCAGGCCTGAGACCGTGAGCGGGCTGGCGGCAGCCGAGCTCGAGTACCACGGCCCGCTCCCGTCCAGTTGCCACAGGTAGCCGGTGATAGGCACCCCGCTCGCCGGCGCCGAGAAGGCCACCTGCAGGGCGCCGTCTTCGGGCGCGATGGAGGTGATCGTGGGTGCCCCAGGGGGCCCAGAGGGCGTGAACGTGGACGAAGGGGAGGACGCCGGGCCGGCGCCGACACCGTTCACGGCCTCGGTCTCGAATACGTAGCCGGTGCCGTTGGTCAGCCCGGTGACCACGGTCGAAGTGGCAGTCGAACCGGTGTCATCGGTGGCCCAGGTCGAGCCACCATCGCTCGAGTACAGCACCACGTAGTCGGTGATTTGCGCCGCCCCATCGGAGATGGGTGGCGCCCACTGCAGGTCGACGCTGCCGTTGCCGACCGTCCCGGTCAGGTCGGTCGGAGCGCTCGGGATCCCGGTCGCATAGCTGATGCTCACCGAACCGTCGAACTCGGCCCCCGGGTCGGCGAAGCTGCTCGTCCCGGCGGGCGCACCGGTGTCCTCGTCGCCGTAATAGGCATAAAAGGCGCTCAGCTCGGGGAAGTTGGCGGTCGAGTTCTCCCCCGGGCTCCCGCCTTGGCCGTACCACTCGTCCGAGCTGCCCGAGCCGAACTGCACATTGCCGGCCGCCCCTCCGGCCGCGCCGCCGCCCCCGCCGGCGCCGCCTCCGCCGTCGCAGCCGGCTTCGTCATCGGGGGCGCCCGTGTTGAAGTACTGGTCGGCGTTGTTGGCGTTGGTGCTGCCGCCGCAAAGCGTGAACACAGCCGTGCCCTCCTGGCCCTGGGTGGGGTCGGCGGGCAGGGAAGAGGGGCTTTCGATGGTGTTTTGCGAGCTGCAGCCCGCCCCGGCGCAACCGGCCGGGAGGCCGTAAGTGATGGGGTCGGGCTGCGACTGGGCTACGTAGCTGGCCAAGCCGATCTGGCCGCGCACTAACACGTACTGGCCTGACCCGCCGTCCCCGCCCCCGCCCCCGGCGACGATGGTACCTATGCTCGTGGGCGAAGCGGCCGAGCTGCCCACTTCGACCACGGTGGCGGCGCCGCCGGCCCCACCGTAGCCCGAGCACCCGTTGGGGCCGGGAGCCCCGCCCTCGCCCCCGTCGTACTGGCTGAGGGGGTTGATGCCCGCCGCCGCGTCGTACATGTCGGCGGGGGAGGAGGCGTCCTGGCCCCGGGTGCAGCCAGTGTAGTACGGCTCGTCCGCCCCGGCGCCGACGGCGACGGTCAGGTAGTCGCCGGGCGTGACGGCGATGGTGCCCGTCACCTCGCCCTGGTAGCCGCCCGGCGGAGGGTTGCCCGAGGAGTCAGCCCCGCCCCAGCCACCCTGGCCGCCGATGAGAGTAAGGGTGAGGGACGTGACGTTAGGTGGGACGGTGAAGCTCTGCAACGTGTCGTTGTCGAAGCCGAAGGTGTCGGTGACCTGGGCCGCAGGCGTAGCCCCGGCTTGGGTGGCGCACGGCCAACCCTGGGCCACGAACAGGACGGCGGTCAGTGCGGCAGTGGCGCGCAGCAGGCGCGCGGTACGTAACACCTGTTAGTGCTCGGCCGGCGCCCCTCGAATTTTAGGTCGACGGGTAGGGCCAAAAGTCCTTTGTGTACCTCGGGCCCCAGCCCGCCGCCCCGCCGCACGCGTTCGGCAGCGGTATTGCCGTCAGGCGTCCTCTGAAGGAGCTTGTCCCCAAGCCGCTCGGCGACGCACTCAACAAAACGCTGAGCGAGGGCCACAGCCAACTTATCCAGCTTTGCGGGTTCCCGAGGTGCCGTCGGTACTGGGCGCTATCGACAACGTCAAGAGCTTCCTCAAATGCTCCGACAGCAACAAACAAGCACCTGCTTAGATGAATGAAGGGACCAACCGGGGTGCCGGCGAAACAGCCCTGGAGCTCGAGGACGTCCCGGTAGCTCTGAGCGCCGTCGGGCCGCTCCGTTCGACCCCCACTTGACGGGCCGCGGCGACAGGGCGGCGCCGTGTGAGCTACGGTCGGGTCATGGCGCCCTTGTTGAGCAGAACCCTTGCTTCCCTTCGCCCTACCAGAGGTCGTACCCGGACCGCAAGCGAGGCGGCCCCCACACCGGAGCAGGAAGGTGCTGGCTCCCGCCGTCGTTGTGCTGGTGGTCAGCGCCCTGACGGCGGCCCCGGCCGCGGCTGACCCCATCGGACAGGTGTTGGTTGACGGCCACGCCCTGAACGGCCCGGGCCTTCAGGCCTCCGACGTCGCACTGCCGCCGAGGCACTGCCGCCCGACCAACTGCCGCCCCCGCGCGTCCGAGCAACGCGCGGGGGCCGGTACGCTGGCCACAACAGGTGGCAGGCCCAAATAACCCCGCGGAACGGCGTGGGGCAGAAGGAGGGAACAATGCCCATCATTCCTGCTTCGACCGGGCAGCGCAGGTTCCCGCGGACGCCTCTCGGCCGACTCGCCGCAAGCCGTATTGCGCCTTCAGTCCGTGTGTTCCCCGACTGCGGGCATCCCGACGGTGGGCCCGCAGCGGGCGTGCGCCCGGCTGTGCTCTTTTCCCCTTTGCCCGGCGGTCGTTTGCTCCGTGCCGGTTTCCTCCGTGCCGGTTTCCTCCGTGCCGGTTTCCTCCGCGGCCCTTTGCTCGGCGGCCCGTTGCTCGGCGGCCCGTTGCTCGGCGGCCCTTTGCTCGGCGGCCGTTGCTCGGCGGTCGTTTGCTTCCAGGCCGTGTATGTTCGGCCGGTGTGCGTTCGGCCGGTGTGCGTTCGGCCGGTGTGCTCCTGGCCGCTGCGCTTTGGGTCGGTTTGCTGCTGGCGGGGACCGTCGGGCCGGCAACGACCGCCTACGCCCTGACTCGACCGGGCAGCACGTGTGCCCCAACCTGAGGCCGAGGGCCGGGCTATAACGCGTCCATCGGTGCCGCCCAGGAGGGCAAGACAGTCTGCGTCAATGTCGGCCAGAAAGTACTGGTCTTCTTATCGGCACCCGTTGGATCGCAGCTAAGGTGGTCGCCCATTCACGTTTCGCCACCAGGCATTTTGACGCCGGCGCCGCTGACGTTGATGCTCCCTCGCAACGTGACGGCAGAAAACTTCTTGGCCAAGGAAACGGGCGAGGTCCTTGTGTGGTCGACGCGGCCGGCATGTTCCCCGCCACCAAAGAGCCAGGTTGAGTGCGGAGCCATTTTGCGTTGGTCGGCCCACATACTCGTCCGCCCTACCACGACCACGTCGTAGACGCCGCACGTATGGCCGGAGGCTTTCGCCGCACGTATGGCCGGAGGCTGTCGCTTTCGGGCGGACGGCGCTCTGTGATCTCCTGGCTCTCCGTGCCTATCGGCGGGGACCTACCCCCAACTCTCTTTCGGCATACAGGTACTTGCCCAATGGGCGGCGGAAGTTTCATGGCCACTCCTGCGGTGGAGACGGCCCGGCTTGCTCACGAGCGCGGGCGAAGCGCGGGTGACGGGGGTCATGCGGCGGCACGAAAGGCCGTTTACCTCGACCGTCCACCAAAGCCCAACCCTGGTTGGTCTTCTTGCGATGGTGGTGAGCGCACAGGCGGTCCAAGAGGTCGAACGCAGTGACCTTTGTCCTGGAAAAGTCCTGGCGATGGTCGTACTGCAGGCCCGCCCGAGCCGGACAGCCTTCGACGGCGCAGGCAGGGTAAAGGAAGTCGAGAGCAGAACGTTGGTGAGCGTTGGGATGGCGCCCATGGTGGTAGACGCCCACGACTGCCTCGCTTTTGGTGAGCAGCCCGACGATGAATGGATTTTCGCTGGCGATCAGGTCTTCCACTATGGAGACAGGGATAGGGCCATACCCGGCGATCTCACAGAGTTCACCGTCCAGCGCCACGCCGCGGATGAGCGCGTCCATGTCGACACGGACCATGAGCCGTACAGGGCTACCGGCGAGTTTTTTACCACTCCGGCCGGACGAGGCTAATGGCACGTTCGGCCGTCCGCTGCCAGCACTGACGGGCGCCGTTCTCGAAGCGTCGGAATCGGCGACCCCGGTATGGATCGTCTCAGCGAGGACGGGGCTGGAAAATAGCGTGTCAACAGCGGCGCTTTCCGTTTTTGGCACGAAATGGCCAACGCTTTGGTTCAACAGGTCTGAGTTGAGTTGCGGGAACAATCCGAGGTCCAACAGGTCGGCCAAGCCAAGCTCGCCATCGTGGCCGCTCGCGACAGAGGCCAATGTCATCATGGCGTCGTAGTCGATGGCGTCGATGGCGTCGGTGGGACCCTCCCGTCCCCGCCGGAGCATGATGATCCGCCGCCGGAGCGGGTCGAGAACTCGCCACAGGCGTGCGCCGTCCTCGGGGTGGCCGTACAGGTGCGCCTGCATGGCCCCGTCACGGTCGGTCCATCGCCGGAGCGACCGTTTCGCGTGGAGCGCTTTGTGACGCTGCTCCGGGTCCGAATTGGCCGCTTTCACCCTTGCTACTTCTTCGTTGAGCTCAGACAAGGAGCTGCGCTTCGCTCTTTCTACTAGTTCTACTGCTTTGGTCCGATCGGCAGCCACACCGTCGGCTACCGCTGCCGCCTGTTCGAGAGACAGCTCGCCTGCAAGGGCGGCCGCCGCGACCTCGGGCTGGCCAGCCATGCGTTGTCCCGCCTCAAGGGTTCGTTTGGCCGAGCTCGGGCTCATGCCTGCTTGGTGAGCCAGCTCGTCGGCGGCCGATCGGTACCCGTCGTGCTGCCACCGCCCACTCTCGGCGGCACAAGCCGCCACCATAGCTTTTAGCGCGGCCGCACTCGCCTCGATCTGCGAGCAGAGGCGCACGACGTCACCCGCCTGAGCGGGCGTCAAGGCCCGAGCGTCAAGCACACTGGCGTAGGTCACAATTGATTGTCGGATAGAGCGCAGATCGCGGCACATGACAGCCCGTCCCAACTAGAGAACGACGGCAGCGACCACGGAGGACGCTGCAATTATCAGGAAGGCGCATCGCCGACGATCCACTCGGCGGCTGAACGTCACCGAATGTCAGTTCGATGTTAGCACAACCGGGACCGTAAGCGTCAAAGTTTTTGTACAGGCTGAGCTAACGCGGAAGTCACGTTTAGGAGGGAACCTTAAGTGTCACACCCATACGCTATAAATAGACGACATGCGAAGAAGCCCGAGCACGTTGCTAACAGAGGTCCATAGGCTACTTGTACCTCTTGCGACTTGGGCGGCACAACCGGCCGATCGCGCCACACATTGCCTGGGTACCGGATCAGTGGCGATGGCCGCGGTGATGCGCTCTGACCGACGCTTTTCGGACTACAAGGCCGCCGTGCCGGCGATCATCACTGGTGACATCGCTTGTCTACAGGAGATGCCACGCCAGAAGGCCTGCTTCATCGTGACCGGACGTAGGGGGAAACAGGCTCGTGGCCCATAACCCGCCGCCCAGCTGACTCGGCATCGGCCGCCGCACCGCTGATGTCGCCCGGCATCGGCCGCCGCCCCGTTGACCCGGCAGCGGCCGGCGCTCCCGCGCGCCTCGCCGCTGCTCGTGCAATGGCAACTTCAGGGAGGGACGGTGGGCATAGGACTGCTGTTGGATGTGCTCGCCTGGCCTATTGGCGACCGAAGCGGCGGAGAGCACGCGGCGCCGAGAGGACCCCAACCACAGGAGTTCCATACCCGGGAGGTTCTTTTCATAGATGCCACCGAGGGACGCGGCCCGGAAATGCGTCTGGACCAGGAGCAGTAGTGGGAGTACTGACGCTAAGGAGAGCACCAACATGGATAGAGAAGCCCGCTGCCAGTATGTCTGGGCAGGCAGCACAAGTGAAATCAGCGGAGTCCCGACCAACACGGCCAGAAGGCGACGAAGGCCCAGGCAAGGTGGGCCGCGCAGCTGGGCCGCCGGGTGACATCTGTACCCGCGAGCTGCACCCAAGCCCCCGTCCGGCCGTTCGAAACCGGCGATGGCACGCAACAACGTAGTCTTGCCTGAACCGGAGCGCCCCGAGGAGCGTAAAGTACTCGCCTGGGCGCGATCTCGAGGTCGATCCCGTCGGCGGCCACAAACCGGCCGTAGCTCTTGTGCAGGCTGACCAGCTTGACCGAGGGTGGCCCCTCCGGGACTGGCGCCGGCGCAGGTCCCGACGGCGCGGGTCCCGACGGCGCGGGTCCCGCCGGCGCAGGTCCCGACGGCACGGCCCCTGACGTGCTCGTGGCCGTCGGCGCTACCACCTCCGTGCGTGGGAGGTTAGCCGGGCCGCTCAGGAGCTCCTTGCCGGCCCATTATTGGTCTAGTCCAATGGTAATAAGGGCGTGCCGGGACTACCGAAGCCCGGCAATGACTTCCCCGACCGCCCGCAGCCGCGGCGCCGCCCCCGTAAAAGTATAAGTGCCCGAGCCAATATCGAAAACCGCTTCCTGCTGGCCGAGCGCACCCGGGTAAGCGGCAACTCGTCCTGGCGGCAGGCCGTCTGGGCCGCTAACCTCTTGCGGCCGCGACGACGGGACGTGGACGGTCGCCCTGACGTTGGGGGGGACCGTCACCTCGACCCGCAAGCGATCGCCTTCTAAGGCCCACGAGCTTTGGATTCGCCCTCTGACCGACCGGAAGCCGCCACGCGCCCAGGAAAGAGACCCCCCTGGGTAAGGCCGGAGCACAATGTCGTCAAAGCCCGCCCCTTCGGGGCCGAGCTCGATACCGAGCACAAAGCGGTACAGCCACTCGCCCACCGAACCAAGTGAGTAATGGTTGAACGAGTTCATCCGCGGTGATTGGAAGCCTCGCTCCTCCGTCCAGCCGTCCCAACGCTCCCAGATGGTCGTCGCACCCTGGTCCAGGGCATACAACCAGGACGGGAAAGACCGCTGTTCGAGTAAGCGGTAGGCGACCTGGGCATAGCCGTTCTGGCTGAGCACGGGCAGCAAGTAACCAACCCCGATGAAGCCAGTCGTGAGGTGCCAGTCCTGGTCGGCAATCGCCCGGACCAAGCGGGCGGCCGCGGCCGAGCGCAGCGGCGCGGGGAGAAGATCCATATGCAGGGCCACGACATAGGCCGTCTGGGTGCCCGAGAGCACCTGGCCGTCCTCCCCCAGGTATGCCTCCCTGAAGGCCTGGCGCACGGCGGCGGCCAGCTCGATGTACTCGCTCATCTTCTCCGGCTGGCCGATAGCTTCTGCGATGCGGGCCATGAGGGCGGTGTCGTAAGCCCAGTAGGCGGTGGCCAATAGCTCCCGCGGGGTTTCGTCGCCTGCGGGAGCCAGCCAGTCCCCGTAATTGTTACCGAGGGCCGCTGTGCGGAGGTACCCAGGGTTGTTTGCCTCAAGGAAGTCCATCCAGGCCACCATGGCAGGGAAGTTCCGCTCCAAGATGCCCTTGTCCCCGTACATGCGGTACATGGTCCAGGGCACGATCACACCCGCGTCAGCCCAGGCCGGGGCGCCTGGCCAGTCGTGGCCAATACGTGGAGCGAAGTCGGTGAAAGCTCCCGAAGGAAGCTGGGCATCGACAACATCGTCGTACCACTTGGAAAAAAACGATGCCACATCACGGTTGTAGGCCGCGGTGGCGGCGAAGATCTGGGCATCACCGAGCCAACCCAGTCGCTCGTCGCGCTGTGGGCAATCCGTAGGCACGCTGATAAAGTTGGCGCGCTGGCCCCAGTCGATGTTCAGGTAGAGCTGCTGGACGGCGTCCGCCGAGCACTCGAACTGCCCGGTGCGCGCGGTGTCGGAGTGGACCACGCAGGCGGTGAAGTCCGACGAGACGCTGCCCTCGCCGAGACCGGTCACCTCCGCGTACCGGAAACCGTGGAAGGTGAACCGGGGGGCGAGTTCCTCGAGGCCGCCCGTGGCCACATAGCAATCTGTTTGGCGGGCCGTCCGCAGGTTGTCTACGTAAAGGCCGCCGTCTTGGTCGAGCATCTCGCCGTGACGGACCTGGACCACCGTGCCCGGAGCGCTTTGGGTGCGCGCCCGTACCCATCCCGCCAGGTTTTGCCCGAAGTCCACAATCAAGCTGCCGTCGCGCCGGACAGACATGTCGCGCGCCGGGACCTCTTCTGTCACCAGGACCGCCGGGCCCGGGTCGGCGAACAAGAGCTCGGGGCCGGGAGCTCGGCATAGCACCGCGCTCCAAGTCGTTGCGTCAAAGCCTGGGCAGTCCCATCCCAAAGGTTCGCGGGCGCGGTCCCGCCGCTCACCCATGAGCAGGTCGGAATATATGATCTCGCCGGTCGAGCCTCGCCAAAGCTCGTCCGTGCCGACGCGCAGGTCGGTACCGTCGCCGAACTGGACTACAAGTTGGGCCAGCAACTCGGGAGCGCGAGCGTAATGCGCACCCCGCCTTTTGCCGTCAAACCCATAAAAACTCACGGCCCAGCCGTCGCCCACAATTGCCCCGAGCACGTTGGGCCCGGGCAGTAGGAGGTCCGTTACATCGTATGTTTGGTAAAGGATGCGCTTGCTGTAGTCGGTCCACCCCGGCGCCAGCACATTACGGCTGACCTGGTGCCCATTGAGCGACACCTCGTACACGCCCAGGGCGGTGATGTACAGGCGTGCCCGCACGGCGCGGCCGCTGACCTTGAACTCGCGCCGGAAGTAGGGCGCCGGGCCCATGGCTAGGAGGACCGGGTCCGCGAGGCCGTCCCCGGACGGCGCGTCGAGGGCCTGTGGGCCCGGGCCTAGGCGGACCCAATCGGCCGTCCAGGCCTCCCGCCCGCCCAGGGCGGTCTCGAACGACGCCGGTTCGCTCCAGGGGCCCGGCCGGCCGCTTTCGTCCCAAGCCCTCACCTTCCAGACATAAGCGGAGCCGGGCGCCAACGCCGGCCCGCGGTAGGCGACGTCGGCGGAGGAGGACGAGTCAACCCGGCCGGTGCTCCACTCTCGCGGGGCACCGTCCCGCTCCGGCCCGCCGTCATGTACCTCCTGTACCTCCTGTAGAGAGCCCTCGCCGACCACGAGCTCGTACCCCTCTTGGCGCCGCCCGCGGCCTTGACCGGAGAGCTCCCAGCTGAAGCGCACGCGGTCGGGCTCGACAGCCAACGGGGCATCTTTGTACCCGCAGCGCAACCGCACGGGCGTGAGGTCGCCGACGCTCACAGCTTCAGCGCTCCTTCGGTCAGCCCGGAGACGAAGTACCGCATGCTGAACCCAACGAGCAAGAACATCGGGCCGGTCACGATCACATAAGCGGCAAAGACAGCACCACCTTGGCTGAGGTTGGTCCCGAAGCTGTCAACGAACTGGATCATCCCGGCGGAGATAGTGAGCCGTTGGGGATCCTGTATGACAATTGTCGGCCACAGGTAGTCCCCCCAGACATTG
>DATJST010000268.1:0-3058 GCA_035503975.1 Acidimicrobiales bacterium
GTTGTCATCAGGGATCGGTACCAACGTGTTGCTGGGCGCGTTCTCCGGGCTCTTGCTGGTCGCCGCCGGGGCCATGGCCCGCCGGTCCCGGCAAATGGCGGCACACACGGGTGGTACCGTCCTCGAGCCAGTCCCCCTAAATGGTACGCGCGGACCGGAGGCGGGCGATGGCCCGGAGGCCACAGCCCGGCCCGTGGGGCTCGAGGCTGAGAGAGCGCCGGTCGCCCTCGCTGCGCCAACCGGCCCCGCTGCGGGCGGGAGCGGGCGTTACTGGGCCAAGGTCGTCGCCGCAGCGAGCGTCGTAGGCCTGCTCACCGGCTTCTTCGGCGTGGGCGGGGGCTTCGTGGTGGTGCCCGCTCTCGTCCTCGCGCTCGGCCTCGCCATGCCCGCGGCCGTGGGCACTTCGCTCCTCGTGATCGCTATCAACAGCGCGGCGGCGCTCGTCTCCCGGGTCGGCACGCACCCCCGGGTCGACTGGTCGCTGGCCGCCGTCTTCGTCGTCGCCGCCGTTGCCGGCTCTGTCTTTGGCAACCGGGTCGCAAGCCGGACGCGCCCAGAGCGGCTCGGGCTCGCCTTCAGCCTCCTGCTCGTCGGGGTCGCCTTCTACACCGCGGCGCGCAGCCTGCCCCACCTTTGGTGAGGACGGCCGCCGGGCCAAGTGGCGCCCAAAGCCCCGACGCCGGCCTCAGGCCGGGCGGCCCGCCTATCGAATGGTGCGGACGGCCGTGCTATGGTACCCCAGGGGGTACCTAGAACGAGGAGCCGTCATGGTCCTTCCAGGAAGAGCGCTGACGAGCGGTGGGGACGGCTCGCCGCGAGGCCCGGCCCAATAACCGGGGGCGTGGCATGAGCCGGGTTGTCGTGCTGGGTGCCGGCATTGCCGGCCACACGGCGGCGTTGTTCGCCAGGAGGTGGCTCGGGCCGCCGGCACGGTGACAGTCGTGTCGCCCAACGAGTCCTACAACTGGGTCCCCTCAAACATCTGGGTCGGCGTCGGCCTTATGAGCCAGGCCCAGGTCGAGTTCCCCCTGGCGCCGGTGTACGAGCGGCACGGGGTCGAGTTCGTGCGGGCGTCGGGGCGAAGTCGTCGCCGTAGGCGAGGACGAGGACATCAAAAACAGCCGTGGGTGACCGCGTGCTGTACCCGAAGTACTCCGGGACCGAGCTGCGGGTCGATGGCACCGACCATCTCATAATCGACGCATCGGACCTACTCGCGGTCATCGGAGGAGCGGCCTCACCCGAGGCGGGGCCCTTAGGCCTCGGCAGTCGTGGCACTGTCCAAAGTAGGGGGACCCCGTCCGCGCCCGGTGAACCAGGTTGCTCAGAGCTCGAAGCGCGTACCGACGCTGTTGGGTACGAACGCGTCGCCGAACCGGGCGCTGATGGCGTGCTGGGCCCGCCAGCCGGTGCAGTGGGCGGGGACGACGACGCCGGGAGCGAGAGCGCTTAGGTCCTCGAGGACCTGGGGGATGAGGGGCTCGAAGCTCGGCCCGTTCAGGTGGAAGCCGCCCATCACCGCGTAGAGAGGGCGGTCGTGGGCCAAGCGCCGTGCGTACCGGCAGATATTGATCACCCCGGCGTGGCCGCACCCGGTGATCACGAGGAGCCCTTTGTCCCTGATGTCCACGATGAGCGCCTGGTCGTCGAGCACCAGGGGGTCCGGCTCCCACCGCCCCCCGAGCCAGGCCTGTTGTGAGGGGAAGCCTGGTTCGTAGCCGGTGGTACGCGGCACTTCACCGGTGACCAGGATGGACCGGTCGAATAAGAAGCTGGGGTGGCCTTCCTCTATCACCTCGAACCCGGCGTCTGCGAGCGCTCGGCGGCTCGTGGTCGGTATCTCGAACGGTTCCCGACCGGGTAGCGCCACCCGGCGCCGCCGCCAGAAGTGCGGGTGGATGAGCACCGGGAGCTTCGCGGGCCCCAGGCAGCGCACCAGGCCGGCGAGCCCGGTCGTGTGGTCGAAGTGGCCATGGCTGCACACGATCACCTCGATAGCCTCGGGGTCGACATCGAGGCGGCGCATGTTCTCGGTCACCCCGTCCGGGCTGGTACCGGCGTCGAAGAGGAGCCGGTGAGCGGAGGCACCCTTGGACACAGTGACCATCACCGAGAACCCGTGCTCTGCCAGTAGCGCATCGGGGGCCTGGCCGCTTTCCATGGTGGCAGCGGGCCGGCGCCCACCGGAACCCACCAGTGGGCGGTGGGCAGGTCCCTGGTCAGGCATGAAGATATCAGTGACGTTGTCCATCAAGGTCGTCACTGTCACCGAGTCGACCGGGTCGAGGTCGAACACGACCTTGGGCTCGAAGTCCCGGATCACTTCCGGCACCCGGTGCTGCCGGTGGCCAATAGGCGTGCCGTCGGTGCACATGCCGGTCCCCCTTGCTAGCGGCGCCAATGGAGAGTACAGCTTCTGTTCTCTTGCTGGACCGCCGGTAGTTGGCCAGTTACCCGCAGGCACTGTTGGCTCGCAGCAATCGTCGCCGCGAGTTGTGACCCAGCCGAAGGGCCGTGGTTCGTCAGGCACGGGACCTGGTGGATCGACGGCACCCGCCGCTGGGCCGTCCGGGCCGCCCAGCCAGGACCAGCCACACGTAGTCGGGCCCGGTCAAGTCCGTCCAACCATTCGGAGAACTCCGCGCAGAACTCTGGCCGTCGCCTCTTCGTCGGGGTTCAAAGCCGACTGCACCGGGGCCGTCCCCGGCGAAGCCCGACCGCAACGCACCACCCCGATAACGCGCAGACCAGGCAGGATCCCAGCCTCACCCGAAGCGGTCGCGTTATCTACGCTACGACCTCGACGTGAAGACGGCGCAGCGGCGGTTGGGGCACTCCAATGTCACGCTGACGCTCCAGGTCTACGCCCGGGCGACCGCCGAGGCGGACCGGCGGGCTGCCGAGCTCATGGGGGAGCGCGGCTCATCGGATTCTGACGGGGTCTAGCCCTCATCGGACGACGATCGACCCGAGCACCCGCCAGTTCGGCCTGCCGGCATATAGCAGCGCCCGGATGCGGTAGTTCTCGAAGTTGCGGAACCCAAAGCCGGTCCGCTTT
>DATJST010000269.1:0-3490 GCA_035503975.1 Acidimicrobiales bacterium
GTCCCTGAAGGGCACCGGCCGACCACAGACGAAGCAGAAGAGCGAGTCCTCTACCTACGTGCTAACGGACCGACGCCGTTCGCTTTCACCCTCCGCCACCACTTCCCCCCGCCTGGTGCGCAGGAGCCTGAGGAGCCGCGGCGAAACGACGACGACCGGCTCTGCCCAGCGTGAGCCACCGCCCGACGGCGAGACTGCTCGGTCGCCTACCAGCAACTTCGCCGAATCTGTAATTCAGGAACCGCTCGATTCCACCTGTCCCCCGCCGCTTCGGCGGTTTTTTGCACCTCTTTGCATAGGCACGTAGGCACAGTCTTCCAGGCCCTACCGCCCCGCGCTCAAGGCCGTTCTCCACGCCAAGCACGCTTGTAGCACTCCCGGGAACGTGTAAGAGTTGCGGTCACCGAAAGGTAACAGTTGGGCTTACCGAAGGGGAGGTCGTGTGGCCGGGACCGTCGCCGAGGTTATGCTCGCGACGCTGAAAACCTCGGGAGTCCGGCGGGTCTACGGGCTCCCCGGGGACTCGCTCAATGGCTTCACTGACGCCCTTCGCCGCGATGGCACCATCACCTGGCAGCACGTGCGGCACGAGGAGGCGGCCGCGTTCGCGGCCGGGGCGGAAGCGGCCCTAACCGGCGAGCTAGCTGCCTGCGCGGGTAGCTGCGGCCCCGGCAACCTCCATCTGATCAACGGCCTGTTCGACGCCAACCGCAGCCGGGTGCCGGTGCTTGCCATCGCAGCCCATATCCCTCGCGTGGAGATCGGCGGCGGGTACTTTCAGGAGACTCATCCCGAGCAGCTGTTTCGCGAGTGCAGCGTGTTCTGCGAGATGGTCAGTGTCCCGGAGCAGCTCCCCCGGCTGCTGGAGGACGCCATGCGAGCTGCCCTCGAGCGCGGCGGGGTCGCCGTACTCGTAGTCCCGGGGGAGGTGTTCCTCGCCGAGGCTGCCTCGGGAAGCGACCCTGTCGCCATCCGCAAGGCGTCGGCCGTGGTGCGCCCGGACGACGCGTCGCTGGCCGCCGCCGCCGAGGTCCTCAACGCCGCGCGCGCCGTCACGGTCCTCGCGGGTGCGGGGTGTGCGGGGGCGCACGACCAGCTGCTTCGGCTGGCGGGGGCGCTGAAAGCCCCGGTCGTGCACGCCTTTCGGGGCAAGGATGTCATCGAGTACGACAACCCCTACGACGTCGGGATGACCGGCCTCATTGGGTTCAGCTCTGGCTACCGCGCCATGGAGCACTGCGATGCCCTCGTGATGCTCGGCACCGACTTCCCGTACCAGGCGTTCCTGCCCGAGGGCGTCCCCGTCGTCCAGGTCGACATCCGGGGCGAGCAGATCGGGCGGCGCATCCCCGTCTCGGTACCGCTGGTCGGCACCGTGCGCGACACCATCGACGCTCTGCTACCCGGGCTGGCGGTCAAGGCTGACACCGGCCACCTCGAGCGCATGGTCGCGCACTACCGCCGGGCGAGGGCGAGGCTCGACAAGCTGGCCGAACCCGGCCGGGCCTCGGGGGCTCTCCACCCCCAGCACGTGGCCGCCACTGTCGACCGGATGGCCGCCGACGACACCGTCTTCACGGCGGACGTCGGCACGCCCAGCATCTGGGCGGCGCGCTATCTCCGCATGAACGGCCGCCGCCGTGTGCTCGGCTCCTTCAACCACGGCAGCATGGCCAACGCGCTCCCCCAGGCCATCGGCGCCCAGGCCGCTTTCCCGGGACGGCAGGTGGTATCGCTCTCCGGCGACGGCGGCCTGGCCATGTTGCTGGGCGAGCTGATCACGTTGCGCCAGCAGCGCCTCCCCGTAAAGGTCGTCGTATTCAACAATGGGGCGCTGGCCTTCGTTGAGCTCGAGATGAAGGCCGCCGGCATCGTCACGTACGGCACGGACCTCGACAACCCCGACTTCGCCGCCATCGCCCGGGCCATGGGGCTGTTCGGCGCCCGCGTGAGCAAGGCAAGCGAGCTCGAGGGTACGCTGCAGGCCGCGTTCGCCCATGACGGCCCCGCCCTGGTCGAGGTGGACACGTACCGTCACGAGTTGTCATTGCCCCCGAAGCTCACCTACGGCCAGATCAAGGGCTTCACCCTGTACGCCACCCGGACGATCCTCTCGGGCGATGCCAACCAGCTGGTGGAGCTGACGAGGACCAACCTCCGGGAGCTGCAGGCCGAGTAGCGGCGGGGGTGGCCGCACGACGACAGGTGACAAAGTTGGGCACACCAACTACGGCAAAATCAACCCGCTGGAGCGTAGTCGTTTCTGTCGTGGTCAACTGCCTCGAAACCGTCGGGTTGGCCATTACGGCGTGGGCTACTGGATCGATCGCCCTGCGAGCCCAGACTGCGGCCGAGGCGGCAGAAGTGGCTGTGACCGCGTTCCTTCTCATAGGCGTGCTTTCCAGCGTTCGGGGCCCGGACGAATCCCATCCGCTCGGGTACGGGCGCGACCGGTTCTTCTGGTCCCTGTTCGCCGCGCTCGGCCTCTTCGTTGGTGGCGGCGGCCTGGCGCTCGACGAGGCCATCCGATCTGGCCTCCACCCAACACCGGTGCACTCGTACGGGCTTGGCTACGCAGTGTTGGGCCTCACCGCGGCGCTCGATGCCTACTCAGTCCTGGTCGGGCTACGGCCGCTCCGCCAACAGGCTGCTGAACGAGGGCTCTCGTCGCGTGCCTACTTGCCACTCAGCACCGACCCTGCCTCGGTGACAGTGGTCGTTGGCGGAGGCTGCGCCGTGGTCGGGGCCGTGGCCGCCGTCGCAGGGCTTGTCATAAGCCAGCTAACGGGTAGCCCGACGCCGGACACGGTAGCCAGTGCGCTGATCGGGCTCTTGTTGATCGTTGTATCGGTATTTCTCTTGAGGACAAACCGAGCGCTGCTTACCGGACGCGGCGTCGCTCCGTCGACGCTTGGGGCCATGCGTGCGGTCGTCGCGGCTCAACCGGGCGTCGTGGGAGTTGCTGACCTGTTCGCCGTAGTAGTCGGTCCGTTGAGCCTGGTCGTCGACGGGGAGGTCACGTGCGAGAGCGGGCTCGACGTGTCCGCCGTCGAGCAGGTGATCGGGCAGGCGGTGGCGGCCCTCCGGGAGGGTTGGCCCATGATCAAGTACGTCTACCTGATGCCGGTCCCGGCGGCACAGTCTGGTCGGACGGCGCGCCTCAGTCGTCGCTCTCCGATGTACCGGCATAGGTAAGGGCGGGTCAGGTGTGCCTGTCGCCGGTCCTCCGCCGCCCGTTGTACCGATGAGGATTGACCGGTCGCGGTCGGCACTTAGCCGATGGGGCCGCCCAGGTCCGGGTTCGGCATCAGGGAAGTCCGCCGGCGTGGCGCGCGAAGAGGTGCTCGAACCGCAACAAGAGCGGCTGCGCCGGTCCACCCGGCACCACGCGCGTCGTGAGCAGGCCGACGGTGGCGAAGGCGGCTGCGACGAGCAGGGCCACGGCGTAACGGTGGCTCGCGTCCCCGTGGAAGGTGACCAGGGTGGCGGA
>DATJST010000270.1:0-4790 GCA_035503975.1 Acidimicrobiales bacterium
CTAGCTAAAGGACCCTTCACAACTCTGTGATTGATCTTAACAGTTCGGCGGCCCAAAATGAAACTCGTGAGTGTTGCTATCGTTGTTGCCGCTGTCTTGGTCCTGCTTGCCGTGCCGTGGTTGGGCTTCGACAGCCGCGACGGGGAAGATTGGAAACCCCACTCCCTAACCTCACAGCGCCGCATGTACCCACCACCCGCAGCTTTCCCGAGTGACGATTGTCGCACGGGCGAAGCAGGTGATGGGCAGAAACCGACGGCCCGGCGCCGGAACTGGCGGCGACCGGCCAGGGACCGCGCGTAAGCACCCGGCACGGGCCCAGGCCGACATAGCGGTGCTTAAAGCGAGAAAGGAAGCGACGGGCTCGCCGCTTCCTGCCGCCGCGACGGTTCCCCAGCCCACACCGCTATGGTCGGCTTATGGAAACCGACCCTCGTCGCTGGACCGAGGCCTTGCGGGCCTCTCATGATGCCCTTGTCTCGCTGGTAGTGAGCCTGTCCCCCGAACAGCTGAGCGACCGTTCTTACTGCCAGGGATGGGACGTCTCCCAAGTGCTTTCGCACCTAGGGTCGGGAGCGGAGATCTCGCTTACCAACCTGGAGCGCGTGCTCGGCCAGGCCGACCCTCTGGGAAGGGAGGATTTCGGCACCATCTGGGGTCAATGGAACGCGCTCAGCCCCACAGACAAGGCCAGGCGCGCGGTGATCTGGGACCGCCGCCTGGTCTCGGTCTTGGAGGGCCTGAGCGACGAGGCCCTGGACGGCCTGCGCATGCCCTTTTTGGGTATGGACCTCGATGCCGCCACCTACATCAGCTTGCGGCTCGGTGAACACGCGGTCCACAGCTGGGACCTGATGGTGAGCTTCGATCCCAGCAGCGAGATCCTGGCGTCTTCGGCCGACCTGCTCGTCGACCGCCTCGGCTTCATAGTCGACCGGGTGGGCAAGGCGGCGGAGGCGGCCGCGCCGCGGCGCATCGCGGTGACCACCTCGGCGCCCGAGAGGCATTTTGTGCTGGCCCTGGCGGACAAGGCGACCCTCAGCGAGGGCGGCGGGGACGCCACGACCGCGTCGGCCGCCGGTGGGGGTCTGCGGCTGACCGCCGCGGCCTTCCTACGCCTCTGTTACGGGCGCCTCGACCCCGCCCATACCCCCAGCACCGTAGAGACCAGCGGCGACGCCGACCTGGAAGAGCTGCGCCGGGTGTTCCCCGGTTTCTAACGGCCCGAGGCCGGCCTCGGGGGTGCGGCGCGAGCCGCGCCAGGAGGCGTGAAGGCAGCCCGGTCGGCAGCAGCCTCGGCCCGGAAACAGCAGCCTTCGAGGTGGTCGTTGACAACCCCAAGCGACTGCATGGCGGCATAAACACTGGTCGGGCCCACAAAGCGGAAGCCACGACGCCGCAATTGAGCGGAGAGAGCCTTCGACTCCGCCGTCTGGGCAGGCAGTTCCGCCAGGTCAACGGCGGCGGGGCCCGGGTGCGGCTCGTGGCTCCAGAACAGCTCGGCTAGCGATCCGCCCTCCGACCACAGGGCGACCACAGCCCGAGCGTTGGTGATGGTGGCCTCGATCTTGCCTCTGTGACGGATTATGGAGATGTCGCTCAGCAAGCGCGCCACGTCGATATCGTTGAACTCGGCCACCCTGGCGGGGTCAAAAGACGCAAACGCTTTCCTAAATGCGGCCCGCTTTCGTAGGACCGTGAGCCACGACAACCCGCTCTGGAACCCTTCAAGGCATAGCTTCTCGTATATGCGGGCGTCCTCGCCGGTGGGCCGGCCCCATTCGTGGTCGTGGTAGCTGCGGTACTCGACCGGTGCCAGCGCCCACGGGCAGCGAGCCAAGCCGTCCTCGCCCACCTCCACAACACCGCTCACGGCGAACAGCCTTGACCGTCACCCAGTCGCAACGCAAGCTGTAACAATGTCCCTGGTCAGCATCGACGACATCCGAGCCGCCGCCGAACGCCTGCAAGGCGTGGCCCGCCCCATCCCAGCCACGTACTCGGGGTCGCTTTCGGCCCTGGCCGGCAGGCCGGTCTTCGCCAAGCCCGAACAATTCCAGCGCACAGGCTCGTTCAAGTTGCGGGGCGCGTACAACAAGGTGGCCGCGGTTGCCGCGGCTGGCGAAGCCCACGAGGTGGTGGCGGCTTCAGCCGGCAACCACGCACAAGGCGTCGCGCTCGCCGCCTCCTTGTGCGGTCTTCGCTCCATGGTCTTCATGCCGGCTGGAGCCTCGCTGCCCAAGGTCCAAGCGACCCGGGGGTACGGGGCCGAAGTCCGCTTTGCAACCGGGAGCGTGGACGATGCCATAGCCGCAGCTCGCAAGTACGAGGCCGAGAGCGGCGCCTGCTACGTGCCTCCGTTTGACGACCCCCTCGTGATCGCGGGGCAGGGCACGATCGGCCTCGAGTTGGCCCAGGAGGTGCCGGACGCCGGCGCGGTCGTCGTGCCCGTCGGCGGCGGGGGGCTGATAGCCGGTGTGGCCGCAGGCCTGCGCGGCGCCGGGAGCCGGGCCCGCATCGTTGGTGTCGAGGCCGCGGGGGCCACGGCCATGCTCAGCGCGCTGGCTGCCGGGGGCGCCGTCGAGCTGAGCTCGGTCGACACCATGGCCGACGGCATCGCTGTGCGGTGCGTCTCGGACCTCACCTACGAACACGCACGCAAGCTGGTGGACGAGGTCGTAACGGTGGACGACGAGCACATCAGCGGAGCCCTGATACTGCTACTCGAGCGTTGCAAATGGGTGGTCGAACCTGCGGGCGCTGCTTCGCTCGCCGCCGTACTGGGCGGCGCGGTGCCACCCGGCGACGGGCCGGTGGTCGTGCTGCTTTCTGGGGGCAACGTCGACTCCCTGCTGCTCACGCGCCTCATCGAGCACGGCTTGACCGCCGCCGGGCGCTACCTGGTGGTGCGCGTCGTCCTCGCCGACAAGCCGGGCGCGCTGGCAGAGTTGACCTCGGCAGCCGGCCGGCTCGGGCTCAACTTGCTCACTGTTGAGCACCGCCGCAGCGGTGCTCCTGTGGGCGTCAACGAGGTCGAAGTCATACTCACCTTGGAGACCCGCGATCCTACGCACCGGGACCAGGTCATTCCTTCGTTGCGAGCGCAGGGCTTCCGGGTCGAGCAGTACGGCACCTGAGGGCTGGCTACCCGCTCGCTCCTGGAGCGCCCAACGTCTATCGCGCCAGCTCGGCCCAGACCACCTTGCCGCCGTCGTGCACATGCGTAGTACCCCAGCGGCGGGAAAGTGCCGCGACCAAGCCGAGGCCTCGCCCCGAGCTACCGGAGAGAGAGAAGTCCCGGCCATCCGGGGCGGCTGAGCTCTGGTCGGAGACCGAAACGCGTACCGAACCAGGAGCTGCGGCGATAACCACGCGAAAGTCCGAACGGGCGTGCAAGACGGCATTGGTAGCCAGTTCCGTCACAACTAACGCGGCGTCGTCGATGACTTGGCCGGCCGCCCACTCCAATAGCGTGCCCACAACGAAGTGGCGCGCCGCCCGCGGCGCGTCCTCCGTGCGCGCGAACAGCTGAGATGCTCCCCCGAGCGAACCAGCGGCGACATCGGCTGGGCGCCCCCCGACTATGTCGGAGTGGAGGTGGCAAAGCTGGTCGAGGTCGTCCAGACCGACCCCGCCCCCGGGCGCCTGGGTCGAATACGAGCAGAGCAGCGTGAAGGGTACCCGGGCACGCAGGCCGTCCCACAGCTGCTCCAGTTCGAGCGCGGTGTTCAGCTGGCCCGTGGACCACAGCAAGGCCACCATTTCGCCGAACGCGAACACCGGCCGCCCGCCTGCGCCCGCGCGGCGGACAGCCGCGCCGACCACGGCGTCGAACAGCCCGGCATCTGCCCTACCGCCGGACATGATGGCTTGCAGGGTCGCCATGGCATCCATGGCGCGGAACTGGCCGCCGCTCTGAAGTGCCCCTATGTCGACACCCAAGCCTTGCAGGCGCACAGCAATGACCCCGAGGTGCGGCTCGGTGGCGAGCACAATAACGGCGTCACCGCGCTGCAGCGCAAGGTACAAGTAGTCGACCACGTACTCCACGAAGCGCTCGTCGCGCTCGTAGAACTGGACCATGTGAGGAAGGGTCTCGCTCCGTGGCGCGCTAAGAGCCACCTGGCCCCCACCACCGCCACGGCGTCATACAAAGTTAATACTACCTCTTAACAGAATCATCACAATCATCTACTACCGCCCCCTCGAGCAGTCTCTTGTCAGCTTTGAAATAGCACGAAGTGCATCGTCAGATGCGTGCCGGTTGTGCCAGGCGATGTAGCAGCGGAACATGGCGCCCTGTTCGCCATGGTCCTTGTGGGTCGTCGGCGTCGCGGGCGGTCGACCCCTTGGACCAACTCCTTGGACAGGTGGCTCGTCACGTTGCGCCTCTTGTGCAAGCTAAACCTTTGCACGACAGCTTTGTCCCCATCACCTTGGTCAGATAGGGACCATTGCTTTAGTTCAACAACGAGCTCTTCCCGGCTCCTCGACTCGGAGTGTAGGAGCCCCTATGCTGACGCATTCCCATGCACGAAAACCACATGTTGGCGCGTGCCTCCGCCCATGACGAAGGCGACGACGCGAACGCTCCGGCATAGTGCCCGTCCACGCCCAGCACGCCGTGAAGTACCCTGCGCCGGTATCAAAACAACTGTGACATACTCTTCAAAAAAAACAGTACCTGGCCTCAACCTTCAGTAGGCCTTCGCCGCGGTAGGAGATTCGGTCACGATGCGCTCAGGACCTCGGGTCACAATAGGGCTGCCGGTTTACAACGGAGAACCCTA